>CAYZUC010000011.1:0-11509 GCA_964481705.1 uncultured Lachnospiraceae bacterium | reverse complement strand
TTAATAATGGGAAGTATACACTTGCAGCGATAGAATACAAACAGGCACTGGAACAGGAAAAAGAAGCGGAAGCAAACGTGAAAGCTTCGGTATTGCATAATCTTGGAGTCGCGTACGCCAGAATGTTTCTATTTGATCTGGCTGCGGAATCATATATGCAGGCCTATGAGCTAAACAAGGACGAGGACAGTTATGAACAATATCTTGCATCCTTGCGGTTGGGGAACAATCGAAACGATTATCTCGATATGGTTCTAAACAAGGGATTAAATCAAGAAAAGGTTACACAGTTGGAAGAAAAACTCCGTGTGCTTGCAGAAGAAAGTCGTAATACAAGTGATTATCTGGAATATAGTAAGGCACTGGAGCAGAAAGAACATGGGGAAGTAGCCGCTTATTATGACAGCTTGGGAAAGATTTTGTTGAATTGGAAAAAAGAATACAAGAAAAATATGATTCATGATTAAGGACACCTATGAAACTTTGGAATTTATTTAAGAATCGGAAAACAGAACAACAGGAAGAATGGGAAAATGAAGATGGCTGGAAAGCGGAGACCATGTGTCGTGATCGGCTTGATGTTCATAACCGTGAACTGCGGGAGAAATTTGTCTGTGAATGTGCAGAGCAGATAAAGGAAGCCACGGATGAGATAAATAAAGCAACCATGGAATACCGCCTTGTTACGGATTATCTGACCGATATGGAAGAAATCGAAATGCTTCCGGAAGAGGAGCGTTCTGAGATAAATAAGCTGGCCATGCATATGGTTGATCTGAAAAAGACCCGTTCCACAAGCGAGAGCAAAATAGGAAATATGACAGATGTACAATTCCGTAATATGGAGCGCTTTGAGGACGATATGCCAGAAGCCTTGGATAAGCTTATAAAGGATGAAGAGTATCGGGTTCTTGTACGTGAGGATTTGCGTAATCTGGAAGGTGAAAAAATGTCGAGCCAGTTTCGTAAGCGGGAGCTTGCAGGAACAAAGGCAAATACAAAAGGGTTAACGGTTATTGTTATCATGGCCGCTTCCATTACGATTCTTATGCTTTTGATTTTCCAATTTGCAATGGAGATGGACACCAAAATCGGTTATTTGATTACGATTGGAATCTCAGCGATTTCCTTTACTCTTGTTTTTCTACGTTATAATACTGCCGCCATGGAGTATACGAAGGTTTCAAAGAGACTGAATCAGTTGATTCTGCTGCAGAACACAGTAAAAATCCGTTATATCAATATTACAAATGTAATTGACTATAATTACGCAAAGTATAGCATCAACAGTTCTGATGAGCTGCGTTATCTTTGGGAAAAATATGAGCAGGAAAAGGCAGAACGCCTGAAATTCCAAGAGGCTGAGGAAGAGCTGAACGAGTACAAAGAGGAACTGATCAAGTCCCTGCAGAGGATTCGTATCAAAGATGCCGGTATCTGGGTTCATCAGGTGGAAGCCTTGCTGGATTCCAAAGAAATGGTTGAGATACGTCACGAATTGATCATAAGACGTCAGGCAATGCGAAAGCGGATAGAGTATAATACAGATAATCGCAATTCAGCAATGGATGAAATAAAAAGTTTGGCTTCCGATTATCCTCAATACGCTGCAGAGATTAAAACTTGGACAGAGCACATCACCGGTTAGGAAGGATGAATTATTTACAACTGAGTACTCTGATGGAGGCGTGTTTATAGGAAAGTTGACGAATTGACCTCAATTTAAAACCTGTTATTGATAAATAGAGGGCTTTGATATATAATTTTGAAGGAAAGTGGATAAGAAGCAATTATTTAGAATAAAGGAGGATTTCCATGGAGAAATTAGATTTATTATACGAAGGTAAGGCAAAAAAAGTGTTTAAGACAGCAGATCCGGATGTGTTGATTGTAGATTATAAGGATGACGCGACAGCATTTAACGGGATAAAAAAGGGAACCATCGTTGGTAAAGGTGTCATTAATAACAAGATGACCAATAAAGTGTTCCAGCTTCTTGAAAAGAAAGGAGTTCCGACACATTTTATTGAGCAGCTGAGCGATCGTGAGACGGCAGTAAAGAAAGTCTCCATCGTACCTTTGGAGGTTATTATCCGTAATGTGGCAGCAGGTAGCTTTTCTAAGAGACTTGGTGTAGAAGAGGGTGTAGAATTCAAAGAGCCAACTATCGAGTTCAGTTATAAAAATGATGATCTTGGAGATCCCTTGATTAATAGTTATTTTGCAGTTGCACTTGGACTTGCGACATGGGAAGAGATTGATACGATTAAGAAATATGCATTCAAGGTTAATGAAGTATTAAAAGAGTATTTTCTTCAGGCAGATATTCAGCTTGTTGATTTCAAGATTGAATTTGGACGTTATCACGGAGAAATCATCCTTGCAGATGAGACGTCACCGGATACCTGCAGACTTTGGGATGTACATACCAAGGAAAAATTAGATAAGGATCGTTTCCGCAGAGATTTGGGAAATGTTGAAGAAGCATACAATGAGGTGTTTAAGAGACTTGGCTTAGAATAGTAGAAACCCCATTCGACTATGTAAGAGAATTACCCAACAGGAGACAATACAAATGCACCGGAACTTCGCACACAGCAAGACCGGTGCTGTTTTTCGGAGAAACCGTCGATACCAATACACACAGTAACGTAAAGGAGGACAAGACATGGCAGAGAATGACCGTTATCAAAGCCCACTATCAGAACGCTATGCAAGTAAGGAGATGCAGTATATTTTTTCACCGGATATGAAATTTCGTACCTGGAGAAGATTATGGATTGCACTTGCACAGACAGAGAAAGAACTGGGATTAAATATTACCGATGAGCAGATTGCTGAACTGGAGGCTCATAAGGATGATATTAATTATGATGTTGCAAAAAAGAGAGAGGCCGAGGTACGTCATGACGTTATGAGTCATGTATATGCTTATGGTGTTCAGTGTCCAAAGGCAAAAGGCATCATTCACCTTGGAGCTACCTCTTGTTACGTAGGTGATAATACCGATATTATCGTTATGAATGAAGCATTAAAGCTGGTAAAGAAAAAGCTGGTTAATGTAATTTCGGAGCTTTCTGGTTTTGCTGAGAAATATAAAGCACTTCCGACACTTGCTTTTACTCATTTTCAGCCGGCGCAGCCTACGACTGTTGGTAAGCGTGCGACACTTTGGATGCAGGAATTATGCTTGGATCTGGAGGATCTTGATTATGTAATGTCCACATTAAAGCTTTTGGGTTCTAAGGGTACCACTGGCACACAGGCAAGCTTCTTGGAATTATTTGATGGAGATCAAGAAACAATTGATAAGATTGACCCGATGATTGCGGAAAAGATGGGATTTGCAGAGTGTTACCCTGTGTCTGGACAGACCTACTCCAGAAAAGTAGATACTCGTGTCTGCAACGTATTGGCAGGTATTGCTGCATCTGCTACAAAATTCTCCAACGATATTCGACTTCTTCAGCATTTAAAGGAGATTGAGGAGCCTTTTGAAAAGAGTCAGATTGGTTCTTCAGCAATGGCTTATAAGAGAAACCCTATGAGAAGTGAGCGTATTGCTTCCCTTTCAAGATATGTCATGGTAGATGCATTGAATCCCGCTATTACATCAGCGACTCAGTGGTTTGAGAGAACATTGGATGACTCGGCAAATAAACGTTTGAGTGTCCCGGAAGCATTCCTGGCTATTGATGGTATTCTTGATCTTTATCTGAACGTAGTCGATGGACTTGTAGTATATCCGAAGGTTATTGAGAAGAGATTGCTAAGCGAACTGCCATTTATGGCTACTGAGAACATCATGATGGATGCGGTAAAAGCTGGTGGAGATCGCCAGGAGTTGCATGAAAAAATCCGTCAGTTGTCTATGGAGGCTGGCAAAAATGTGAAAGAAAAGGGTCTTGATAACAATCTCCTTGATTTGATTGCTGCAGATCCGGCTTTCAATATGTCAGCAGAAGAGCTTAAGAAGACTATGGACCCAGCAAAGTATACCGGACGTGCAGAGGTTCAGGTAGATGCATTCCTGAAAAAAGTCATTCAACCAATTTTGGATAATAATGCAGAAATGATTGGACTGAAAGCAGAGATTCATGTTTAAATAGAGATAGGAAATCTGTAAACTTCAGAGAGTGATATCCGCAACACAGAGAGTGGGAAACGGAGGTAGTCATATGAAGCGATGGAAAAGTCTATTTACAATATTATTTCTGGTATTACTAATTGCTATAAATGGTACCATTATATCTGCAGATGATTTTGATGGAGATTGGCTGCCATTACCGATACCCCATGCGAATTATAATGGACAAAACGGTCAGCTGGAAAATACGCCGGATGACATGCTTTACAGCTTTGACGGACAGAATTATCAGACCTATATACAGGGAACTTCGATCGATATTGGTGATTATCGAACCATTTATGCTTATCAGCCTGGCGATGATGAAGACACATGGGATTCACCAATCCAGCAGATTGTGATTACGGTTGCTGCGACACCGACAGCAACACCGGTAACGCCGACAGATTATCAGAATAATGATGGTAAGATTATTGGATTGGGTGATACCAGTCAATTTAGTTCGGATGATGGTGAGAATTGGGACGATGTAGACAATGGCAGAGTAGAAGGCCTTTCCCCAGGTGACTATGCAGTACGTAATGCTGGGGGCTTCAATAGAATCCCCAGTATCCCTCAGATAGTAACCGTGCCTGCGCATGTGTCTCGTAAAATGCCAACTCCAGATGCCAGATTTGAGGCGTCTACTATGACACTGAGTAATCTAAAGAGCAGCTATGAATACTCCTTAGATGGTGGGTATTCTTATTATGATGTAACCGGTAGCTCTATGGTCATACATGGGGTTAGCGAAGACAATGATATAAAGCTTATTAATCGTGGAATAGATGAAGACGATATGGATGATTCTGATGAGCAGACGATTGATATTCAAAGACGACCGACACCGAATCCACAGCCGAAGGATATCAATACGAATGGTGGAACCGGAGGGATTACCAATGTCCACAGCGATATGGAATATCGGGAAGACAAGGATGGCAGCAGCTGGAGGAATACCGGAGAAGAAGTAAAAGGATTAAAGCAGGGAGACTATCTTGTACGTCAGAAAGGTTCACAGCACTATCTTGCAAGCCATGCTGCTCATGTTACCATTCATAATTATTCCAAGCAAAAGGCATCAACTCCCAATGTAACATTCAATTGTGCCAATATGGAACTTGGTAATGTTAAAAATGGAATGAGGATAAGCTTGGACGGTGGTAACAGCTGGTTTCAAGCAGACCACGATGGAAATATAACGATCGACGACTCGTTACTTAGTGAAAATACAGGGATTCGTATCTACATGCCGGGAAATGACAGCACATCGGATTCCGATACCGAATATATAGGACTAAACAGAAATGTAATGCCCACTGGATTATCGGTTCTGGATGCCACATCCGGTAATAATGGTGTCATAAATGGCACCAATCAGACCATGCAGTATCGCAATAAGGATTCTGGCCCCTGGATTAATATCACAAGTGGTTCCCTCGTCGGACTGAAGGCGGGGACATACCTGGTAAGAACGATGGGTGCCTATACCTATCTTCCAAGTCAGCCGGTCAATGTAATCGTTGGAGCAGCGACTAAGAGCGATCAACTGGTGACACAGACGACTCAGCCACAGACGACTCAGCCACAGACGACTCAGCCACAGACGACTCAGCCACAGACAACTCAGCCAACGACAGACGAAACAGAAGCTAAGGAAACAGATTCCGATTCTACAGGTTCGGACGCGACAGACTCTGGAAAAGTACAAAAAAAGAGCAATTCGAATGAAGATATGGAACAACTGTTGACAAAAGAGAATGAATTAGGTATTGTCAAGGATGGTGCTGATGATTCCATTACGAAGGAACAATCAAAACCTCTTCAAAATAATAAAAAGGTGAAAGCCGCAGATACTGAGGAGAAGCCTAATTGGGGTCTGATTCTGGGAGCATTTGCAGGGATTACACTTTTGGCGGTGGGATCTCTATATCTCGTAGCCAAAAGCAGACATAGAAGAAAGAAACATCATCAAACAAAAAAGTAGGAAACAAAAAGAAGTAAATGGGGTCTGGCCCCAAAAGAAACTCAAAACAGGAGGAGTCAAGAAATGGTAAAAGCAATTGTAGGAGCTAACTGGGGTGATGAAGGTAAAGGAAAAATGACCGATGCGATGGCAGAAAAGGCCGATATCGTTGTACGTTTCCAGGGTGGTGCCAATGCAGGACATACTATCGTAAATGATTATGGTAAATTTGCCCTTCATACCTGTCCATCCGGTGTGTTTTATGATCACATCACAAGTATCATCGGAAATGGTGTAGCGCTGAATATCCCGGTTCTCTTCAAGGAAATCAACGAAATTGTAGGAAGAGGAGTACCGAAGCCAAAGCTTCTTGTATCCGATCGTGCTCAGATGGTTATGCCATATCATATCTTGTTTGACCAATACGAAGAGGAGAGACTTGGTGGAAAATCCTTTGGCTCTACAAAATCTGGAATTGCTCCCTTCTACTCTGATAAGTACGCAAAAATTGGTATTCAGGTAAATGAACTCTTTGATAAAAAGGGATTAAAGGAGAAGCTTGAAAATATCTGTGCAACCAAGAACGTCCTTCTTGAGCATCTCTATCACAAGCCTTTATTGGATCCCGCAGCTCTTTTTGATACCTGTATGGAATATCGTCAAATGGTAGAACCATATGTATGCGATACAGCATTATTTTTAAGCAAAGCATTAAAAGAAGGAAAAGAGATTCTTCTGGAAGGACAGCTGGGAACGCTTAAGGATCCTGACCACGGAATTTATCCTATGGTTACCTCATCCTCAACTCTTGCTGCTTATGGCTGCATCGGAGCAGGAATTCCTCCCTACGAGATCAAACAAGTAGTAACTGTATGTAAAGCATACTCATCGGCAGTAGGCGGCGGTGCATTTGTATCTGAAATCTTTGGAGACGAAGCAGATGAGTTAAGACGTCGCGGTGGCGATGGTGGAGAATACGGCGCTACAACAGGCAGACCGAGACGTATGGGATGGTTTGATTGTGTTGCTTCCAAGTATGGTTGCAGAATGCAGGGTACTACGGATGTAGCATTTTCCGTATTGGACGTACTCGGATACCTTGATGAGATTCCGGTGTGTGTTGCTTATGAGATTGATGGTAAACAGACCACAGATTTCCCGGTGACTCCATTATTAGAGAAAGCAAAACCGGTTATCGAGAAGCTTCCTGGATGGAAATGCGATATCCGTGGCATTCGTAAATACGAAGAATTGCCGGAGAACTGCAGAAAATATATCGAGTTTGTTGAAAAGAGAATTGAAGCTCCAATTACTATGGTATCCAATGGACCGGGCAGACACGATATCATCTATCGTTAATATGCAAAGTAAGGCGTTGCGAGGAGACCAAAATGGTTAGACCAATAGTAGGGGAACGATTATCGAAGATAGATACCTATCTAAATTGTGCAGAGGTTTTTGCGGATCGAAGCACATGCCTGAAACGAAAGTATGGTGCGGTGATTGTGAAGGATGATGTTGTAATATCAACCGGTTACAATGGTGCTCCGCGAGGCTATAATAATTGCTGCGATATTGGGACATGTCCCAGAATCGAAAGAGATATGCATCAAGGAGAAGGGTATGGGATTTGTCGTGCAATCCATGCGGAGGCGAATGCCCTTTTGAATTGCTCCAGACAACAGACGATTGGGGCAGACTTGTATCTCACGGGTTTAAATCCATCCGATAACAGTGTACATCGTGCCAAACCATGTCCTCTTTGTGCCAGAAGTATTATTCAGGCAGGAATTGAGAATGTTTATCTTCGAACAGGTGAAGGAAGAAATCAATACATTGTTCTGGCCGCTAAAGACTTGGAGTGGGTTCAGGAATAATCTGCATTATTATGGTAATCCTATATCTATAGAAACAGAGTGAGAAAACAGAGTGAGATTTCTCACTCTGTTTTGCGTTAAGTAAACAATAGAAAGTTGAGGTATAGGATGGATCGAAATTTGGATGAGAGACTGAAAGAAAAACTGGAACAACGAAAGAAGGCAAAGCATGAGGAACCTATTAGAAGTGATGGTGCAGGGGCACTTGATATTGGACCAAGGAATGTAGAAAGAGAGAAGCAAAACCCGGATATGATAGTTCCGCCGGCCACTGATTTTGGATTGATTCCTAATCTAAAATTTTCCTTTGCAGATACGCATACGATTATTAAAACAGGAGGTTGGTCGCGTGAGATTACAAAACGCGAGATTGCGGCAGATACAACTCTTGCAATTGTCAATATGAATCTTTCTCCGGGAGTTCGTGAAATGCACACACATCAACAATCGGAATGGGGGTTTGTACTTGCAGGAGGAGCAAGAATCACAGCAATGGACGAACGTGGACGTAGCTTTGTCGCTGACTGTGAACCAGGAGAAGGTTGGATATTCCCTGCAAATGTAGCACATTCCATTCAAGGCCTTAGGGAAGGATGCGAGTTTGTGATGCTTTTTGACAAAGGTTCTTATTCCGAAGATAATACTTTTTCTATATCAGAAATGATGTCTCATTTTCCTAAGGATGTATTGTCTGCAAATTTTGGATGTGACGAAGAGGAATTTGCCAATATTCCTGAAAAGGAAGTCTACATTATTGATGGAGGGGACCCTGGTACACTGGAGTCTCAAAATGTGTTTTCTCCTTACGGAGATATGCCAAATAGTCTAAAACATGAGCTTGGAAAAGTTAAGCCAATAATCTGTGAAGGAGGGACGATTCGAATCCTTGATCATGAGAATTTCCCTGCCTGTACAACGATTGCAGCTGCTCTGGTTGAAATTGAGCCGGGTGCTATGCGGGAGATTCACTGGCATTCCAACAACGATGAGCTGCAATACTATATTCATGGAAAAGCGCGCATGACTGTTTTTGAACCTGGGCCAAAAGCTCGAACATTCAATTATCAGGCGGGAGATGTGGGTTATGTTCCTGTTGGAAATTTTCACTATGTTCAGAATGTAGGAGAGGACAAGGTGGTATTTCTCGAAATATTTAAAAGTGACCACTTTGCAGATCTTTCCCTCGCGCAATGGATGGCTATGACACCAAGAGAGGTTGTAAAATCCATTTTGAATCTATCGGATCATTTTCTGGACAGTCTAAGAAAGGACAGTTGTCCCATTGTGAAATATTCGGGTTACGAGTTTCCAAAGGCAAAAGGAACTCCGCAAAACATTAAGTATTTTTGAGCTTTTCCTTTAGATGTCTGGAAAACGATTTGCCTAGTTAATTAAATTTAGCCAACTAAGAAGAAGCCGGTGAATAGACTGACTTCTTCTTGGCTTTATCCGAAAATTGTATTATAATGAGAAAAGAGTGAATTTGAGAAAAATAGTTGTCATAGAAGGAGGTGTTCGTATGATTTTCGTGAATTTTGTTCTCTGTGTTTCCTTGTTTTTCTTTTTTGCTTTCTTTGCCGGAAATGCGGGTACATTTTTTAATCTGGACAGTATCATTATTGTTCTTTTTGGGTTCTTTTTCTCATCGCTGGCAGTAGCGGTGGGGAGATATCGCATGTATTTTAATGGTCTAAAGCAGATTTTTCGATTTCGGCCGATAGAAGAGAAAAGTACAGAGGTTGGACATATGGTTACGGCAGTATCCATTATGACAGTTGTGATTGGTTTGATATCTACAGCACAGGGCTTGATTTCCTCAGCATTGATTGCAAATACAGAGTATTCGGTGATTCAAATTGTTTCATTTGCATCGTTTACTACTGTTTATAGTGTGTTGTTTGTGGGACTCTTACTTGTACCCATAATCTATCTTAATAAGTAAAGGATATCGTGCAGCCAAAATACATTTTACAGAAAAGGAGAAACTTATGAGAAGGGGAAAACAAACCAGAATACTTGCTTTTTTAATGAGCACAATCTTAACAGCAGGACTTGTATTTTCAGGAACGGCATATGCAGAGCCGCTTACAGACCAGACGTCAGTAATAGAGGAACTACCGGGCAATCAAGATTTGACCCATCCTGATTTAGAAGAAGACAATTTGAAAGAAGAGGATTCACAGATCGAAGAGATTGCTATTGAAGAAAACGGAACCGAGGGCACATTATTCGATAATGTGATCGCAGCAAATCAGATATCGGAGAATCAGACACAATCAGGACATCCGGACGTTATCCTTGGAGGATATGATGTAGGATTCATCACAGAAGGAATCCCTGAAGAGGATGAGCCCAACGTGGGCGCTGATATTCCTTCCAGCTATCGTGTGATTGATCGCTCAGATATCACCAGAGTAAAGAATCAGATGAGATATGGAACCTGTTGGACATTTGGTACACTGGGCTCCGGTGAACAGACATACATAAATAATGCAACCCCATTGAATGGTCAGCCAGATCTCGCTGAGATTCAACTGGCATGGTTTACAAACATGGATGAAGGTGCTTCCAGGTATGGAGACACACAGGGTGATAAGTCTTATATCGATTTTGGAGAAGATAATCTGACCGATAAGGAAAAAGCTTACTTTGTTTATAGCGTAGGAGGCTGGAAAGAGGCAGCTATTTGGACGTTGGCCAGAGGAATTGGAGCAGCAGATGAGAAAGTTACTCCTTCACTTGATTATGAGCAGAATTATGGTACGGAAGAGAAGGCAGCTTCTATTGACAGACAGTATGCTTACCTGTCTGAGGCGTATTTAAAGAATGCATACGAGGTAAATCTAGATAGCAACCCCAACCTGGCAAAACAGATGATCATACAATATGGAGCACTAGCTACAGGTTATACAAATGATTGGGATAGCTTTTCTACGGATGAGCGTTCTTACTATTATGACGGAGTAGCGGAAGATCCGGATAATGTCGGAGGTCATATCGTTACCGTTGTAGGCTGGGATGATAATTACGCAATTGATAATTTCAAAGAAGGCGAGAGACCACCTCATCCGGGAGCTTGGCTGATTAAGAACAGCTGGGGCAGTTCCTTTGCAGATAACGGATATTTCTGGATGTCTTACGATAATAAAGAGATACAGGATACCTATGCGGTCGATATGGAAAAAACGGATCCGGCAGTAAGAAATTATCAGTACGATGGAACCAGCGGTATTTATACCAAAGATATCCCATATAATGGAACCATTTGTAATGTGTTTACTGCATCTGGAACAGATGAGGCAGGGAAAACAGAAGTTTTAGAACAAGTGTCTTTTGGCGTAGCATCACCCAATCTTGATTATGAGATTCGTGTTTATAAAAATCCGACAGACGAGAATGATCCGTCGAGCGGTACTCTGATGAATGAGAACCCTATTAAGGGACATCTCGTAAATTCAGGCTACCATACCATAGATTTACCACAGAGAATCACATTACAAACAGGAGACAAATTTGCTGTTGCAGTACAGTTTGAAGGAA
>CAYZUC010000010.1:0-47843 GCA_964481705.1 uncultured Lachnospiraceae bacterium | reverse complement strand
GACTTGCCACTGGAGTATCTGTTCTTGCAAAGCTGATGAATCCTAAAATTAAGGTAATAGGAGTTGAGCCGGAAGGGGCAGCTTGTATGACAGAGTCATTCCGAGAGGGAAAGGTGGTCACACTTCCAAGTGCATCCACAATTGCAGATGGTACTGCTGTTAAGACTCCGGGAAGCAAAATATTCCCATATGTTCATAAAAATCTCGACGACATTATTACTATTCCGGATGAAGAATTGATTGTTGCTTTCCTTGACATGGTGGAAAATCATAAAATGGTCGTGGAGAATTCCGGATTACTTACCGTTGCAGCACTGAAACATTTAGATGTAAAGAATAAAAAAATCGTATCCATCCTCAGTGGCGGTAATATGGATGTCATTACGATGTCATCTGTTGTTCAGCAAGGATTAATTTACCGCGATAGAATCTTTACGGTATCTGTCTTACTTCCGGATAAGCCGGGTGAGCTGAGTCGTGTGGCAGATGTGATTGCAAAGGTAAACGGAAATGTTATCAAGCTGGAGCATAATCAGTTTGTATCCACGAATCGTAATGCAGCAGTGGAACTTCGGATTACATTGGAAGCTTTTGGTACCGATCACAAACATCAGATTATGGAAGCATTGGAGACAAATCAATATAAGCCAAAGATCGTAAGGACGAATATCTAAAAATACTTTGCATAGAGATTGGTTTGTGATATAATATTTGAAGTTATGAACAAAAGGAGGTTTTATGATCATGAAACACATTAAATCATTGAACACGAGAGATTTGAAGAAGAGCATGAAGACAGGTGGATGTGGTGAATGCCAGACATCTTGTCAGTCAGCTTGCAAGACATCTTGTACAGTAGGAAATCAGTCCTGCGAGAATAAGAACAAATAAGTTTGACAAGGAGCAGCGGCTACGGTCGCTGCTTATTAACGAATGAAAGTGGGGTATCCCAGGTGATTCATCAGTACCGAAGTGGTGGTTTTAATATTGTACTGGATGTTAACAGTGGAGCGGTGCATGTTGTAGATGAACTTGTGTATCAATTGATTCCCGTATTAGAGCCCTTAGCAATGGACGGACTCTTGGACGAGGAATCCGGTTTTTCCTATGCGAGAGGTCAGATTAAGATTGATGCCAAGGATACAGAGATTCGGGAGGCAATACAAGAGATCGTAGAGTTGACTGATTCCGGCAACTTGTACACGAAAGATATCTATGAACCATATATCGAGAGCTTTAAAAATAGACAGACGGTAGTGAAGGCGTTGTGCTTACATATTGCACATGACTGTAATCTCAGATGCAAGTATTGCTTTGCTGAAGAAGGAGAATATCATGGCAGACGAACACTTATGTCCTATGAAGTAGGAAAGAAAGCGTTGGATTTCCTGATTCAGAATTCGGGAGAACGCGTAAATCTGGAAGTGGACTTCTTTGGCGGAGAACCTCTTATGAATTGGCAGGTTGTTAAAGACCTTGTTGCTTATGGCCGCAGTCAGGAAAAAGAGCACAATAAGAAGTTCCGTTTCACCCTGACAACAAATGGAGTTCTGCTTAATAAAGAAATACTGGAATTTGCCAATAAAGAGATGGGCAACATCGTTTTATCCATAGATGGACGTAAAGAGGTTCATGACCGTATGCGTCCGATGAGAGGCGGACAGGGCAGCTATGATTTGATTCTGCCAAAGTTTAAGGAAGTTGCTGCCAGCAGGAATCAGACGAATTATTATGTTCGAGGGACATATACGAGAAATAATCTGGATTTTGCTGCGGACGTTATTCATTTGATGGATGAGGGATTTGAACAAATTTCTGTCGAGCCGGTTGTGGCTGATCCCTCCGAGGATTATGCATTACAAGAAGCGGACATTCCGGTGTTACTGGAACAGTACGATATCCTTGCAGAAGAGATAATTAAGAGACGGAAAGAGGGACGATTCGTCAACTTTTTCCATTTTATGATTGATTTAGAAGGCGGTCCATGTGTGGCAAAACGTTTATCGGGATGCGGTTCGGGAACCGAGTATCTTGCGGTTACACCATGGGGAGACTTTTATCCCTGTCATCAGTTTGTGGGAAAAGAAGAGTTTCTCATGGGCAATGTCGACGATGGAGTCGTAAGACAGGATTTGTGTGATAGCTTTAAATGCTGTAATGTATATGCAAAAGAAAAATGTAGGGATTGCTTTGCAAAATTCTACTGCAGCGGGGGTTGTGCAGCGAATTCCTATAATTTCACCGGTAGTGTTAATGGTACGTATGAGATAGGATGTGAGCTGCAAAGAAAGAGAATTGAATGCGCGATTATGATAAAAGCCGCATTGGAAAATGAAAGGGAGAAACAAGAAGATGAAGAAAAGTAGAGCAATTATTGCTGTTCTTGTCATTGTACTGCTGATAGGCGGTCTTGGTTATACTGCTGCTTGCGGTATCGGAACAGAGAAGGTTGGAGCAGCAGAAGACATTAAGCTTGGATTGGATCTGGCAGGTGGTGTCAGCATCACATATCAGGTAAAAGGAGATGAAAAGCCATCTTCTGAGGATATGAGCGACACTATTTATAAGCTACAGAAGCGTGTCGAGGGTTATAGTACAGAGGCACAGGTTTATCAGGAGGGCGAAGACCGAATCAATATCGAGATTCCAGGTGTTACAGACGCCAACGCAATACTAGAAGAACTTGGAAAACCGGGATCTTTGTACTTTATTGCACAGACAGATGCTTCCGGCAATCAGAATTATGAGATTGACCCAACGATACAAGACTATGTATTAACGAGAGATTTATCCGAGATTATTGCTGATGGATCCGCAGTACTTACTGGAACAGATGTTGCATCTGCACAGGCCGGTACCACAAAGGATCAGATGAATAATCCTCAGTATATTGTAGAACTTACCTTTACCGATGAAGGAGCAAAGAAGTTTGCAGATGCTACAACGAAGGCATACAATCAGGGCGAGTCTATTGGTATTTATTACAATGATCGTTTTGTAAGTGTTCCCAATGTTATCAATGCGATTACCGGAGGTACCGCACAGATTACAGGACAGTCGACCTTTGAGGAAGCTTCCAATCTTGCATCTACCATTCGTATTGGTGGTTTGAAATTAGAGTTAGAGGAGCTGCGCTCCAACGTAGTAGGTGCTCAGCTTGGATCAGAAGCCATTCAGACAAGTTTAAAAGCAGGAGCAATTGGACTCGGTATTGTCGCTTTGTTTATGATTGTTGTTTATGCAATCCCGGGACTTGCATCTGCAATTGCATTGCTTTTGTATGTTGTTATGATTTTAATTTGCTTAAAAGCATTTGACCTGACATTAACGCTGCCTGGTATCGCCGGTATCATCCTTTCCATCGGTATGGCAGTTGATGCAAATGTTATCATTTTTGCTCGTATTCGAGAAGAGACCGCGAGTGGTAAGACAGTAAAGTCAGCGATAAAGATTGGTTTTGAGAAAGCCCTGTCTGCCATCGTTGATGGTAATATTACAACTTTGATTGCAGCTGCAGTTCTGGCAATTAAAGGAACAGGTTCTGTTAAAGGATTTGCTCAGACGCTGGCACTTGGTATTGTATTATCCATGTTCACAGCACTGGTTATAACCAAGCTTCTTATTAATGCATTCTATGCATTGGGTCTCCAGAATGAGAAATTCTATGGAAGTACGAAAGAGAAGTCTCCTATTAAGTTTGTTGAGAAGAAGGCAGTATTCTTTATTATCTCACTTGTTATGATTGTAAGTGGATTTGTGTTTATGGGATTGAATAAGGCAGATACCGGTAATATTTTGAATTACAGTCTGGAATTTATGGGAGGTACATCCTCAAATGTAACATTTAATGAGGATATGTCGATTGCACAGCTTGAATCCGATGTTATACCGGAAATTGAAAGTATTACAGGAGATGGAGCAGTTCAGAAGAGTAAGGTAGCCGGTACCAATGAAGTAGTTTTCAAAACAAGAACATTAACTGTTGACGAAAGACAGCAGTTTAATGATATGATGGCAAGCAAATTTGGAGTAACAGAGGATAAGATTACTACAGAGACCATTAGCTCTACCATTAGCTCTGAAATGAAAGTGGATGCTATTATTGCAGTACTGATTGCAACGATTTGCATGTTGATTTATATTTGGTTCCGTTTCAAGGATGTTCGTTTTGCCGCGAGTGCAGTATTGGCTCTTTGCCATGACGTATTAGTTGTTCTTGCATTCTATGCATTGGCAAAGGTATCTGTTGGTGGTACGTTTATCGCATGTATGCTTACGATTGTTGGTTATTCTATCAACGCAACCATTGTCATCTTCGATCGTATTCGCGAGAACCTGAATCTGATGAAGAAGGATGATTTGAAGACGATTGTAAATACGAGTATTACACAGACGCTTACCAGAAGTATCTTCACTTCTCTGACAACCTTTATTATGGTTGCAATCCTTTATGTTATGGGTGTTACTTCCATTCGTGAGTTTGCGTTACCATTGATGGTTGGTATCATCTGTGGTGCATATTCTTCTGTGTGTGTAACAGGACCATTATGGTATGTATTCCGCACGAAGTTCGTTGCAAAAAAGAAATAATAAATAAAATAAAAAGGCTTCCATTTTGGGAGCCTTTTTTTGGTATAATAGAGTTAGATTAATTAATGATAAGGAATCAATGGATGGAGAGTAAGCCGTGAATCGTATGGAGAAATGGGTGGAAATTCGGAAAAGTGGAGATTTTACCGGATATGCACAGAAGCTTGGAGTAGACCCGGCAATTGTTCGTATTATGTATAATAGAGAGATTCCCGAAACTCATATGAGAGAGTATTTATTTGGAGGTTTGGAATGCCTTCATGCACCGTTAGCTATGAGAGACATGGATAAAATAATATCCATTCTTAAATCGAAGGTGGATGAAGGAAAGAAGATTCGTATTATAGGGGATTACGATATCGATGGGGTATGTGCGACATACCTGTTAAAATCATGCCTTAAGAGGATTGGGGCTGATGTAGATGCTGTAATCCCTGATAGAATCAAGGATGGTTATGGTTTGAATCTGCACTTGATAGAAAATGCTATTCGAGATGGAAGGGATACGATTATTACGTGTGATAACGGCATTTCAGCGGTGGAACAGATTACTTTTGCAAAAGAGCAGGGAATGACGGTTCTGGTAACCGACCACCATGAATCACCAGAGGAACTCCCACCGGCAGATGCAATTGTTGACCCAAAACAAAAAGACTGTACATATCCGTTTCCGGGTATCTGTGGTACAGTTGTTGTCTATAAGCTGATGGAGAGACTATATCAGTCTATGGGCATTGATGAAAGGGAGTGGAAAGCATTTCTGGAGATTGCAGCTTTTGCAACGATTGGTGATGTGATGGAGCTACGCGATGAGAATCGTATTCTTGTAAAGCATGGACTGAGAGAACTCAAGGAGACGAAGAATATTGGTCTGCGGGCTTTGATTCAAGCGTGTGAGCTGGAAGACCGAGAGATTACTCCGTATCATGTTGGGTTTGTATTAGGCCCCTGCATGAATGCCACCGGGAGGCTGGATACAGCGGATAAAGCGTTAGAACTGTTGGAATGTGAAGATTTTGGAAAGGCAAGCCTTATTGCTTCTGAATTGCTGAAATTAAATGAGCAGAGAAAAGGTATGACAGAAAAGTATCAGAAGCTGGCAATGGAACAGGTAGAAGAAAGTGAATGGAAGGAAGATACGGTTTATGTCGTGTATCTGCCGGAATGTCATGAATCTCTGGCTGGAATTATTGCAGGAAGGGTAAGGGAACGCTATTCCCGTCCTGTTTTTGTCCTTACGGATGGAGAAAACAATGTGAAAGGCTCTGGCAGGTCTATTGAAGAGTATCATATGTATGAGAAACTTACAGAAGTAAAAGAACTTTTGTTACAATATGGCGGACACAAGCTTGCAGCCGGCCTTTCCCTAAAAAAAGAGAATATAGATATTTTGCGCCGTAGACTGAACAGTAATTCGCAACTTAGTAAGGATGATTTGATGGAAAAGGTTCGTATTGATATGGAACTTCCTTTTTCGTATCTGTCTGAGGAACTGATTCAGCAGCTGAGATTTCTGGAACCATGTGGGAATGGTAATACAAAACCGGTTTTTGCAGCTCGAGGAGTTACTATTGATGGCGGTCAGATAATAGGTAAGAATCAGAATGTATATCGTGGAATTGCGAAGGATCAGAGCGGAAAAGCGATAGACTTTGTGTACTTTGGAGAGGTTGGCGACTTCCAAAATGCCATAAATAGGACGAAAACTCTTTTAATTACCTATTATCCAGAAATAAATTGTTATAAAAATAGGAAAAATATACAAATAATCATTCAAAAATATAAATAATTATGGTATAATTTATTTGGAGTGATTTGCTACGTGTATTTCAAATACTATTTTATGGGAGGCTACATAATGTTTGATCGAATTTTTGGACGATATCTGGCTGATAAGGGTCGGATCACGGAAGAGCAGTTGAATGCTGCAATCGAGAAACAGAGACAGGTTAGGGTCAAACTTGGAGTCATAGCTGTTTCTGAGAAGCTCATGACGAAGGAGCAGGCAGATGAGGTTAATCATCTTCAGGCAATTACCGACAGGCGCTTTGGAGATCTCGCTGTTGAAAAAGGATATCTGACAGATGAGCAGGTAACACGTCTCCTGAGAAAGCAAGGTAATATTTATTTGTATTTTGTACAATCATTGATCGATTTGGAGATTATGTCTTTGGAAGAGGTCGATGAGGAATTGGCTAATTATCAAGAAGATAATGGACTGACTCATAGCGATATTGACGATTTACTAAGTGGGGATATTGAGAGAGTTGTAGAAGTATTTCTTCCGAGCCAGGAGGAGCTATATGGTAAGCTTTGCGGTATCGCAATCCGTACTGTCGTACGACTGATTGATTCATCTGCTTATGTTAAAAAAGCATATTTGACAGACTCATTTTTCACAGATCGTCTGGCGGCTCAGCGGAGTCATGGTGATCACACGGTATGGTCAGGATTTTCTGGAAAAGGAAATAATCTGTTGTCTGTCGCAAATTCATATGCAGAGGAGGAATTTGGAAAGGTAGATCTGGATGCATTGGATTCCATGGGAGAATTTACGAACTGTATTGATGGACTCTTTGCTAGTGAGATGAGTAAAGAGAATGTTGATATTGATATGTGTCCTCCGGATTTTTATGATCATCCGGTACAGATAAAGGGAGATTATTTCTGTGTGCTTCCGGTTATTGTTTTTGATCAGGAAGTCGAGTTTATTGTGTCAATCGATTCTGAAATGAATGTAGAATATACTGAATAGAAAGAGGCGAATATCATGGCTAATATTTTAATAGTGGATGATTCCAGAACATCCCGAAAGATGCTAAGAAATCTTCTGGAAGGAGAAGGGCATACAATTATTGATGAGGCGACCAACGGTGAGGAGGCAGTAAAGAAATTTCAAAGCCTGAAACCGGATTTGGTTACTATGGATATTACAATGCCTTTGGTTGATGGTGTAGAAGCGATGAAGATGATCCTTGCACTTGATAAGACAGCTAAGGTCGTGATGATTACTGCAGCTGGACAAAAGGATAAGATTATCAGCTGTCTGAAAGAGGGCGCCAGTGAGTTTATCACAAAGCCCTTTGATTCCAAGGAAGTAATAGAAACAATTACAAAGGTTTTAAAGCAGTAATGATGATTACGCAAACGAGAACAACCCGGAGGGGATGAGCCACCGGGTTGTTTACTTATGAGGGGGGAGATAGTGATTAATCAACTATCTTGATACTTAGTATAAAGTGAATTTGTGTCCTAGATGTGTAAGAAGCATGAAAATGAAATGAAAATTCTTAAAAAGAACTTAAGAAAAGCATACGTAAATTTAGAATATCTTAACTTGCAAAAATACTGCAATCGGAAACAAGGGTGTATCTATTGCGAAGAAAGTTGAAATACGTTATGATAGAATACGGAGTCAAGGAGCGTCCTCTTTGACTCCGTATCATGATTTGTGCATGGTGCAAATAGGTTATATAAAAGAATTAGCGGAATGGAGAAGAGTTATGAAGCTTCAGAAGTTAGTGGAACGAATAAATTATGATTGTATACAGGGTGGTCTGGAACAGGAAATTACTGCTGTGGTTTTTGATTCCAGAAAACTGGTTTCTGGCTGCATGTTCATTTGTATAGCAGGAGCAAATTTTGACGGGCACTCCTGTGTAAAGGAAGCCATAGAAGCTGATGCATCAGCTGTTGTTGTCGAAAAGGATGTTGAGATTACCGGAGACATCACAGTAATCAGAGTAGATAATACACGTTATGCGATGGCATTTATATCGGCAGCCTGGTTTCATCATCCGGCAGAACAGATGAAGGTTATCGGTATTACTGGTACAAAAGGCAAAACGACGACTACATATCTCGTGAAATCTATTCTGGAGAATTCCGGACATAAAGTGGGATTGGTTGGAACCATTGAGACTATTATTGGTGATGAACACATACCATCACACAATACAACACCGGAGTCCTATCTCTTGCAGGAGTACTTCTCAAGAATGGTAGAGAGTGGGTGCGATTCCTGTGTTATGGAGGTATCTTCACAGGGATTAATGTTACATCGTACGCAAGGATTTGAATTTGAAATTGGTATTTTTACTAATATTGAACCAGATCATATTGGTCCTAATGAACACAAAGATTTTGAAGATTATATGCATTGTAAGGGCTTGTTATTTAGACAGTGTCGGATTGGTATTGTAAATGGTGATGATGCACATTGGAAGGAAGTGATTCAGGGTCATACCTGCAGTATTGAGACCTATGGATTTGGCGAACACAATGATAGCAGAGCCGAGAATGTTGAATTAATTCATAAGCCTGGTTATCTTGGAGTGAGATTCCAGGTAACTGGAAAAACTCAAATCTCGGTTGAGACTGATACTCCGGGTAAATTCAGTGTTTACAATGCCTTAACAGCAATAGCAATCTGTCAGCATTTTGGAGTAGCGGCAGAGGATATAAAGAGTGCGTTGAAGACAGCACAGGTAAAGGGTAGAATTGAAATGATTAAGGTATCGGATCAGTTTACTCTTATGATTGACTATGCTCATAATGCAATGGCACTTAAGAGCCTTTTGACTACCTTAAAGGAGTATCAGCCGAAGCGTCTTGTATGTCTGTTTGGATGCGGCGGAAATCGGTCTAAACTTCGCAGATATGAGATGGGTGAGGTATCCGGAAATTATGCAGATCTGACAGTAATCACATCGGATAATCCACGATTTGAAGAACCCCTTGAAATTATTAAGGATATTGAGATTGGTATACAAAAGACACAAGGGAAATATGTTAAGATTTGTGATCGAAGAGAAGCAATTCGTTATGTCATAGAACATGGAGAACCAGGGGATGTTATTGTTTTGGCAGGAAAAGGTCATGAGGATTATCAGGAAATCAACGGAACAAAGTATCCTATGGATGAGAGAGATATTATAGCTGAGATTTGTAGGAATCTATAAGAGTACTATTTGATGGAATTGGAGAGTACATGGAAGGAAAATATGCAAATATTATAATTGATATTTCTCATGAAAAACTGGATAAAACCTTTCAATATAAGATTCCGGATAGGTTATTGGGAAGGCTCGATGTGGGCACACTGGTAGGGATTCCTTTTGGTAAAGGGAATCGAGTAATACGGGGATATGTTATGGACGTGACAGATCAAGCTGAATTTGACCCACAAAGAATGAAGTACCTGCTTGACATTATCCAGGATAGTTCTTTTGTGGAAAGTGATTTGATTAAGCTCGCCTGCTGGATGAAGAAGAATTACGGTTCTACCATGATAGCCTCATTAAAGACTGTGCTACCGATTAAGAAGAAGATGAAACCAAAAGAGAAGAAACAGGTAATCCTAAGTCTCGATCCTTCTGAGATTGGTGATAAACTTGCTTATTATCAGAGAAAACATCAAGTGGCAAGATTAAGACTCCTACAGGAGCTGGTACAAGAACAGGTTATCCCATGGGATGTCATTACGAATAAATTAAATGTAACTTCGTCTGTCATACACGCAATGGAAGCTGATGGAGTCTGCAAGACAGAATCAGAACAGGTCTATCGGAATACGGTTACTCAAACAGAAGTACTGGGAAAAGAGAAAGTACTATCTGTGGAACAACAGACTATAGTGGATTGTGTACGGAACGATTATGGAGAAGGAAAAAGAGATACTTATCTGATCCACGGAGTTACCGGAAGTGGAAAAACAGAAGTATATATGGAGATTATAGCGGGGGTAGTGGAATCCGGAAAACAAGTAATTGTGTTAATTCCGGAGATCGCGCTGACCTATCAGACAGTTATGAGATTCTATAAAAGGTTTGGCAGTAGGGTATCCACTTTGCATTCGAAGCTGTCAGAGGGAGAACGCTACGATCAATTTCAACAAGCGAGACGTGGAGAAATCGATGTCATGATAGGACCGCGTTCTGCTTTATTTACCCCCTTTCCCAATCTTGGATTGATTGTTATGGATGAGGAACATGAAGGAAGCTATAAAAGCGAACAGATGCCAAAATATCACGCACGTGAGGTTGCAATCAAAAGGGCTGAGCTATCGCAGGCAAGCGTGATTCTTGGTTCAGCAACGCCATCTCTGGAGTCCTATTTTAAGGCAAAGAATGGAATCTATCATCTCTTTACACTAAAGGACCGTATGGCAGGTGGTAATATGGCAGAGGTTCACACAGTTGATATGAGAGAGGAATTGGCAAAGGGAAATCGTTCGGTATTTAGTGATCAGCTATATGAGTTCATGGAGGACCGATTAACTAAGAAGGAACAGATTATGCTTTTCCTGAATCGCCGTGGATATGCAGGCTTTGTATCTTGCCGTTCCTGTGGACATGTTATGAAGTGCCCTCACTGCGATGTATCTTTGTCTATACACCGCAATGGAAAACTACAATGTCACTATTGCGGTTATGAGCAATCCAATGTTAAAATATGTCCTGAGTGTGGTTCGAAATATATCGGTGGAATGAAAGCCGGAACAGAACAGATTGAGACCTTACTCCATAAGACATTTCCGAAAGCACGCGTTCTTCGAATGGATATGGATACTACCAGAGAAAAGGACAGTTATGACAAGATTTTATCTGCATTTGCAAATGAGGAAGCAGATATTTTGGTAGGGACACAAATGATTGTCAAGGGTCATGATTTTCCTAATGTTACACTGGTTGGAATACTTGCAGCAGATATGTCTCTTTATGCCAATGATTATCGTGCAGGAGAAAGAACCTTTCAGCTTCTGACGCAGGCGGCAGGAAGAGCCGGACGTGGAGAGAAGCATGGAGATGTGGTAATTCAAACCTACAGTCCGGATAATTCAAGTATTATGGCAGCGGCAAGACAGGATTACGAGGGATTTTATGAGGAAGAGATTGCTTATCGAAAACTGTTGGGATATCCACCGGCATCTCATATGCTTGCCATTTTGGTTGAATCCATGAGTGAAAAAGAGGGCAGTCTTTTTGCGAAGACACTTGGTCGCAAAATTGGAGAAGAGAGTAGTTTTGATGCGAAGAAGATTCGCGTGATAGGACCGGCGGAGGCAAGCATTTCGAAAATAAATGATGTATATCGTCAAATAATCTACATAAAATGCGATGATTACTTAGCGCTTACCGAGATTAAGGATCAACTGGAGTATTATTTGGAACAAATGGAAAATAAAAAGTGCAGAGTTCAATTTGATTTCGACCCAATGAGTGCATACTAAGAAAGAAGGTAAATGAAAAAATGGCAATTCGAAACATACGAGAGATGGGAGATCCCGTTTTAGAAAAAAAGAGCAAGGAAGTCAAGGAAATCACTGAGAGAACGCAGGAATTGATTGACGATATGATTGAAACCTTGTATGAGGCAGATGGAGTTGGTCTTGCTGCTCCACAGGTTGGTGTATTAAAGAGAATTGTTGTAATCGATGTTGGAGAAGGTCCCATCGTTATGGTTAATCCAAGAATTGTGGAGCGCTCAGGCGAGCAGACAGGAAACGAAGGCTGCTTAAGTGTACCAGGTAAGACTGGAATCGTAACAAGACCAAATTATGTGAAGGCTGTCTATCTGGATGACAAGATGGAAGCAAAGGAAATAGAAGGAACAGAGCTGTTGGCAAGAGCAATTTGTCATGAGCTCGATCATCTTGAGGGAAAGCTTTATGTAGAATTGGTAGAAGGAAAGCTTATGGACGTTACTTACGATGAGCAGGAGGAAGAGGCTTGAGAATAGTATTTATGGGAACCCCGGATTTTGCAGTGGGGACTCTGCAAAGTATTGTGGATGCAGGTCATGAAGTTGTACTTGTTGTAACGCAGCCGGATAAGCAAAAGGGACGTGGAAAAGAAATACAGTATACACCGGTGAAGGATTGTGCGATTCTTAATGGCCTTTCTGTTTATCAGCCAGTCAAGATTAAGACCGAAGAAGCGGTTGCCGTGTTAAAAGAACAAAACGCAGATTTGTTTGTCGTAGCTGCCTTTGGACAGATTCTGTCACAGGAGATACTTGATATTCCACCATATGGATGCATCAATGTTCATGCATCGCTGCTTCCAAAGTATCGAGGCGCGGCGCCAATTCAGTGGGCAATCATAGATGGTGAAAAAGAAACCGGAATCACAATTATGCAGATGGATGCTGGTCTTGATACCGGAGATATGTTGATGAAAACAGTGGTTCCTATTGCGGATACAGATACGGGAGAATCGCTTCATGATAAGCTGGCGACAGCAGGTGCGAAACTTTGTGTAAAAGCAATTGCGGCAATTGAAAGACAAGAAATCGTTGCGGTTCCTCAGCAATCAGAAGAAATCTGCTATGCAAAGATGCTGACAAAAGAGCTTGGAAAAATTGACTTTCGTAAATCAGCAGTATCCTTGGAACGCTTGATTCGTGGGTTGAATTCTTGGCCGAGTGCTTATAGCAAGATAAATGGTAAGAATCTAAAGATATGGGAAGCAGAGGTAGTAGACTCAAGTAGAGAGTTTGTTACGCCTGGAACTATTTATAAAATTGAAAAGGATGCCATTTTTGTTGCGACCGGAGACGGAGCACTGAAGATAACAAGTCTTCAGATAGAAGGAAAAAAAAGAATGAGTACAGAAAGCTTTCTTTTGGGATACCCGATGCATCCTGGTATGGTATTGGGAGAATAATCCAATGTTGAGCTTTGGAATGGAGATTGCGTATGTATTACTATGATTGGACTTATATTTTAATACTGATTGGTGCATTTCTATCACTTCTTGCATCTGCGAAAGTGCAGGCAACCTATGAAAAGTATAAAAGAGTGAGAAGTGGATGTGGTATGACAGGTGCTGATGCTGCCAGAAGATTTCTGAATCAGGCGGGAATTTATGATGTGTCGATTGAGCATATCAATGGAAAACTCACAGACCATTTTGATCCGAAATCCATGACTTTGCGTTTATCTGATTCCACTTATCATTCCGATTCGGTTGCAGCAATCGGGATTGCTGCGCATGAATGTGGCCATGCAATTCAGCATCATGAGGATTATGTACCTCTTACCCTTCGTTCGGCATTGGTGCCGGCGGCTAATTTTGGATCCAGACTGGGAATTCCTATCTGCATTTTGGGTGTATTTTTAAGCTGGAATCATTTGATTATTTCCATTGGTATCTGGGTATTTGCCCTAGCAGTTTTATTTCAACTGGTAACCTTACCAGTCGAGTTTAACGCATCATCACGTGCACTTAGAATGCTTGACACAACCGGAGTTTTATATGGCGATGAGATTAAAATGGTAAGAAAAGTATTGGGAGCGGCGGCGTTAACCTATGTCGCAGCTGCAACAGCATCGCTCTTGCAGTTATTACGATTTGTTCTATTGTTTGGTGGGGGAAGACGACGTGACTAATGGAAAACAATCTTCGACGAATACGAGAGAATTAATATTAGGTATTTTGCTCGAAGTTAACAAAGAGGGTCAATACAGTCATATTGTAATCCGTAATGTTTTGGATAAGTATCAGTTTCTGGATAATAAAGACCGTTCCTTTATCAAAATTATCGCTGAAGGGACTTTGGAAAGACAGATTACGATTGATTATATTTTAAATCAATTCTCCAAGACACCTGTACGGAAAATGAAACCGGTAATTCGCGAAATTTTGCGCATGAGTGTTTATCAGATACAGTATATGACTCAGGTTCCAGATTCCGCAGTATGCAATGAAGCAGTCAAGCTTGCAGAAAAGAAAGGATTTCATAACCTTAAGGGATTTGTAAATGGAGTGCTTCGAAACGTGGCACGAAAAAAGGATGAGATCACATTTCCTAATCTTTCGATTGCTTATTCCATGCCGGAATGGATTGTTTTGAAATGGAAGGAGCAATACGGGTCAGAAAGTACAAAAGCCATGTTGTGTGCATCTTTAGAAAAGGGAGCCTGTATCATCCGATGTAATCATATTCGTAATACCACAGAGGAGATGATAGCATCTTTGAAAGGGGAAGGCGTGATCGTTCGCCAAACCTCTTTTTTTCCGGATGCATTTGAAATAGAAGGTTTTGATTCCCTATCGTTATTGAAGAGCTTTCAAGAAGGACGATTTGCAGTTCAGGATCTGAGCTCTATTCTTGTTGGAGCAGTTGCCGGAGCGAAGCCCGGACAAAAGGTCATTGATGTATGTGCAGCACCAGGTGGAAAGAGCCTTCATGTTGCGGATACGATGGGCAACCGGGGACAAGTAATAGCTAGAGATATTACACAGAACAAAGTAGATTTTATTGAAGAAAATAAGCACAGATTGGGGGCATCTTGCGTTATTCCCGAGGTGCGGGATGCATTAATACCCTCGGAATCTGATTATGAAAGTGCAGATTTGGTAATTGCAGATTTGCCCTGCTCCGGACTTGGCGTACTGGGAAGAAAGAATGATTTAAAGCTGAAAGCAAGTCAGGAGAAGGTATTGGAACTGGCAAAGCTTCAGAAGGAGATTCTGAAGAATGTTGCAGATTTTGTAAAGCCAGGAGGAACATTGATTTACAGTACCTGTACCGTTACGCAGGAAGAGAACGAGGATAATCGTAGATTTATTCTGGAGAACCTTCCATTTGAGGCGGTATCCATCGAACGGGACCTTCCTAAGGTGCTACAGGGAAGAACTGGAGAAGATGGCTACATACAATTGCTTCAGGGCATGGATCCCTGTGACGGCTTTTTTATAACAAAGTATCGAAAAAAGTGATTAAAATAAGAAAGAACTCATAGGATAGAAGTGGAGTCATAATGGAATTACTGGATATTAAGTCCATGGATTTGGATGAATTGAAACTGCATATGGAACAAATTGGAGAGAAGTCATTTCGTGCAAGGCAGATATACGAATGGATGCATATCCGACATGTCGAAACCTTTGATGAGATGACGAATATCTCCAAGGTGACACGCGAAAAGCTTGCTATGCAGTACAATCTTGTTCATTTGACTCCTATTCTGGAACAGACCTCGAAAATAGATGGAACGAAAAAATTTCTTTTTGAACTGGAGGACGGGAATCAAATAGAGAGTGTTTGGATGCAGTATAAGCATGGCAATTCTGTGTGTATATCATCACAAGTGGGATGCAGAATGGGATGCCGCTTTTGTGCATCCACAATAGATGGTATGATTCGTTCTCTTACCCCTTCTGAAATGCTGGATCAAATTTATTCCATAGAACGCATAACAGGAGAACGCGTATCGAATGTTGTTGTGATGGGGAGTGGAGAGCCATTAGACAACTATGATAATCTTGTGAAATTTATCCGATTGTTGACGGACGAGAATGGCCTTCATATCAGTCAGCGTAATCTGACGGTATCTACCTGCGGACTGGTTCCTAAAATGGAGCAGCTCGCAGATCTTGGATTTCAGATAACACTAGCCTTGTCGCTACATGCAGCTACAGATGAGAAACGTCAGGAATTGATGCCTATTGCAAAGAAATACAGCCTTTCTGAATTGATGGAGGTATGTAAGTATTATTTCAAAAAAACAGGAAGAAGAATTACTTTTGAATATAGTCTGGTGGGTGGAGTAAATGATAAAGATGAGGATGTCAGTCATCTGGTGAAGCTGCTCCGTGGTCAAAACTGCCATATTAATTTAATACCTGTAAACCCGATTAAAGAGCGTAGTTATGTACAATCCGACCAGCATAGTATTCTCAACTTCAAAAATAAACTTGAAAAAAACAAAATAAATGTTACTATTAGAAGGGAAATGGGCAGGGATATTGACGGTGCTTGCGGACAATTGCGTCGTAGGTACCAGGAAGAAAACCAGGAAGGAGACAGTTGATGTTAAAGACGTTTTCCATGACAGACGTAGGATTGCGGCGAAAATTGAATCAGGATTATGTATTTACATCAGAGACTCCGGTAGGAAAGCTTCCGAACCTGTTTATTGTAGCAGATGGAATGGGAGGGCATAACGCAGGTGATTATGCCTCGAGGAATACAACTCAGATTATCGTAGATGAGATACAACAATGTGAGGAATCCAACCCAATTAAGAGCATTCGTGCAGCGATTGAAGTAGCAAATAACAGAATAAGAGAGAAATCATTAGAGACGGAAGCCTATGAGGGCATGGGCACAACAGTTGTCGTAGCTACTATTATCGATAACTACCTGTATGTAGCTAATGTTGGTGACAGCAGATTGTATTTGATTGATGAATCCATTAATCAGATTACCCGGGACCATTCTTTGGTAGAGGAGATGGTTCAAATGGGTAAAATCGACCGTGACAGCGCAAGAACGCATCCGGATAAGAATATTATCACCCGGGCGGTAGGCGCTTCTGAAGAGGTCAAAATTGATTTCTTTGACATAAAGCTAAAAGTCGGTGATCTTATTTTGATGTGTTCCGATGGCCTTTCCAATATGATCGAAGATGAAGAGATACGTATGATTCTAAATGGTCAAAGAGATGTTGTGGAAAAGGCAGAAGAGTTAATTAAAACTGCAAATAAAAACGGTGGCAGGGATAATATTGCAGTAATTATTATTGAACCATTTGCCGATGAGGATATAGATTGATTGTCCGAGTAGATTTCGGTTTACGAAGCAAGAAAGCACCGACATGGAGGATAGTATGATCAAAGAAGGAACAGTACTTGGTGATAGATATGAGATTGTAAGTAAAATTGGGTCTGGAGGAATGTCCAATGTTTACAAAGCAAAAGATCACAAGTTAAATCGATTTGTAGCAGTTAAGATATTAAAACAGGAATTTAGTGAGAATAAGAATTTTGTATCGAAATTCCGAATAGAAGCACAATCCGCGGCTGGATTAATGCATCCCAATATCGTAAATGTTTATGATGTTGGAGAAGATGAGGGTAATCACTATATTATTATGGAGCTGGTCGAAGGAATTACACTCAAGCATTATATTGAGAAGAAGCTTCGTCTGTCTGTAAAAGAGGCTATCAGTATTGCCATTCAGGTAAGCATGGGTATTGAGTCCGCGCATAACAACCATATTATTCACAGAGATATTAAACCCCAAAATATAATCATATCAAAAGAAGGAAAGGTTAAGGTTACTGATTTTGGTATAGCACGTGCAGCGACGAGTAATACCATTACATCAAATGCAATGGGTTCTGTTCATTATACCTCTCCAGAGCAGGCCAGGGGAGGCTACAGTGATGAAAAGAGTGATATCTATTCTTTAGGAATTACCATGTTTGAGATGCTGACAGGACGTGTGCCCTTTGATGGAGATACAACAGTTGCTATAGCTATTAAGCATATACAGGATGAATTGCCTTCCCCGCGTTCCTACGTAGATGATATTCCGGTCAGTGTGGAACAGATTATTTTTAAATGCTGTCAAAAGAATCCGGATCGCAGATATCAGTCTATGACAGAGCTGATCGTAGATTTGAAAAAATCCTTAATTGCACCGGATGAGAATTTTGTGAAAATGATTCCTTTGGGTGGAAGTCAGGCGGCCACAAAAATGATTTCTGAGGATGAAATGCGTGTTATCAAGCGTCAGACAGAACAGATGGATCTCGATGAAGAAGTTCTGCGTGCTTATGATCGACCGAAGAAATCTTCCAGAGCTACTCGAGAGGAGGAATATCCGGTCAGAAAATCAAAGAAATCTTCTCATAGTACCAAGAGTAAACGCTATTACGAAGAAATTGATGATGAGGATGATGACGAAGATGATGACGATATTGATCCCAAGATGGAAAAAATTATGGCAATCATGGGAATTGCGGTAGCAGTTATCATTGTTTTCGTACTGGTGATTGTATTGGGACAGAAGTTAGGTGGTGTATTTAAGAGCGGTTCTTCTACTGTTAGTGGAGAAGAATTGGAAGCAAATATTACCATGATTAATGTAGTAGGAAAGAATTTCGATGAAGCGAAAACCACGTTACGTGGTATGGGACTAGAGGTGCAGGCTACGTATGAGACTTCTGCGACTGTGGCAAAGGATAATGTAATTTCTCAGAATGTCGCGGAAGGGGAGAAAATCGCAGAGGGAAGTGTTGTCGAACTTGCGGTAAGCTCTGGAGCAGATGGCGTTGTAGTGCCTTCTGTAATTGGTAAAACAGAGGCAGAAGCAAGAGTGGCATTGGAGAATGAAGGATTCCAGATGCAGAAGGAAGAGTCTCCAAGTGATTCTGTTCCGAAAGGAAATGTTGTTTCCCAGAACCCGAGTGATGGACAGAGTGCGGAAAAGGGAAGCGTAGTCAGCGTTATCATCAGTACTGGAAAATCTTCCAAGGCAGTTTCTGTTCCGGATATTCGTTTACAGACAGAAGCAGATGCAAAAGCTTTACTTACAGCAGCAGGACTTACGTGGACGACGATTGATCAGGCATATAGCGACATCGTACCTATGGGATGTGTTATTTCACAGAGTTACTCGCCAGGGGTTTCCGTAGATGAGGGAACAAGCGTGAACTTCACCATCAGTATGGGCTCACAGGTGGTCACCTATAAATGTAATTTTAATGTAAATGCCCCTTCTGCTTATCAAGGTGGAAGCGCCGAGGTGGTATTAACACAGGCTGGTACCAATGCAGTACTCTTTAAAACAAATGTATCTGCATTTCCGGTGGGGATTAATCTGACAGGTATTACCGGTGAGGGATCCGGCGTAATTACAGTCACATATACTGTTTCGACACCGGTCGAACAGCAAAATGATGATGGAAGTGTGTCTACAGGAATGAAACAGGAAGTGAAATCAGATTATCAACAGGTGGCGTTTCAGCAGGAGTAGTGAATGACAGGTAAGATAGTAAAAGGGATTGCCGGATTCTATTATGTAAAGACTGAGTCGGGAAACATATATGAATGCAGGGCAAAAGGAATATTTCGTATCCGTCACATGAAACCGCTTGTTGGCGACTTTGTTAAGATAGAAATACTTTCTGAGGAGACGAAAGAGGGAAACGTTGTCGAGATTATGGAACGCAAGAGTGTACTATTACGCCCTGCGGTTGCTAATGTAGATCAATCCGTGGTTATTTTTGCAATTACAAAACCGGAGATTAATCTCAATCTTCTGGATCGATTTCTCATTCGTATGGAAATAGAACAGGTAGATACGTTGATTTGTTTGAATAAATGTGATTTGGCTTCGATGGAACAATCACAGAAAATCCTTCAGATTTATCAAAAAGCAGGATATCGAGTCATCCTCACAAGTGCAAAGACACATGAGGGGATTGACCAGTTGAAGCGAGAATTACAGAACAGGACTTCTACGGTAGCAGGTCCTTCGGGAGTTGGAAAATCATCCTTGATCAATCTGTTGCAGGATGATATTACCATGCAGACGGGGATGATCAGCACGAAAATAGAACGTGGCAAGCATACGACACGCCATTCAGAATTGATTGCTATGGGTGCTGAGACCTATGTAATGGACACACCGGGTTTTAGCTCTATTGCGATAGATGAGGTTCCAAAAGAGAAGCTATGGAATTATTTCCGCGAATTTGCAGCACATGAGAAGGACTGCAGATTTCAAGGATGCACACACATAAGAGAAAAAGAATGTGGGATAAAGGCTGCTTTGGAAAATGGGGAAATAAGCAGATCCAGGTACGAGAATTACGTTTTATTATATGAAGAACGGAAAGACAAAAAAAGATATTAAGGTGCAGGAACGGAGAAAATTATGTACAAATTATCCCCCTCTATCCTGGCAGCAGATTTTGGCAGGCTGGGAGAACAGATTAGGCAGACGGATGTGGCTGGTGCAGACTATATTCACATTGATGTAATGGATGGTGATTTTGTTCCGAGTATTTCATTTGGAATGCCGGTAATTAGTTCCATTCGGAAAGAAACGAAGAAATTTTTTGATGTTCATCTTATGGTGAGCAATCCAGAACGTTATATTCAGGAATTTGTAGAGTGTGGAGCCGATGGCATTACTATTCACACAGAAGCTTGCAGAGATGTTGAAAATGCGGTGAAGCAAGTACGAAAAACCGGTGTTCGAGTAGGTATCTCGCTTAATCCAGGGACTTCTTTATCGAGTCTCGAGTATTTGCTGGATGAAGTGGATATGATATTATTAATGACAGTGAATCCGGGCTTTGGCGGACAGAAATACATTGAGAGCTCTACCAGAAAGATTCGGGAACTGCGCGAGATGCTGGTACGTAACAACAAGGACATTGACATTGAAGTAGATGGTGGAATTACAAGGGATAATATTCGAACTGTTTTGGATGCAGGAGCCAATGTTGTTGTGATGGGTTCATCCATCTTTCATGGAGATATAACAGAGAATACAAAATACTTTAAGACAATTTTACATGAGTACGAGAAGGGATTATTGAGTAAATGAGAAAAGCGCTGATTATCGGAGCAGGACCTGCCGGATTGACGGCAGCATATGAGCTGTTAAAGAGAGATGGGAACAATTCGGAAGTCATTATATTTGAAGAAAGCGAATATATGGGTGGCATTTCGAAGACTGTCAATTATAAGGGCAATCGTATGGACATGGGAGGTCATCGTTTCTTTTCTAAGGTCAAAAAGGTAAATGACTGGTGGGAGGAAATGCTGCCGATGCAGGGACGTCCCACATATGATGATATCGTTTTGAATCGAAGGATGCCATTAAAAAAGGGCGGACCCGATCCCGAAAAGGAAGATCGTGTTATGCTTACGAGAAATCGCGTTTCCCGAATTTATTACGAATCCAAGTTTTATGATTATCCAATCAGCATGAAGCCGGAGACTTTTACCAATATGGGATTGATTACAACACTTCAGGCAGGCTTCAGTTATCTTTTTTCGATTGTACACAAGAGAAAAGAGAACTCTTTAGAGGATTTTTATATTAATCGTTTTGGTAAAAAGCTCTATTCCATGTTTTTCGAAAACTATACTGAGAATCTCTGGGGGAGACATCCAAGTGAGATATCTCCGGAATGGGGAGCTCAAAGAGTAAAAGGATTATCTATTTGGGCAATTATAAAGGATATGTTTTCCAAAATGCTTCCTGGTAAAAAGAACCGAAAGGTAGAGACCTCCCTGATTGAGGAATTTAGCTACCCGAAGCTTGGTCCTGGTGAATTGTGGGATGTAACAGCTGCTGAAATTGAGAAAATGGGTGGTAAGATTCTGAAGAACTGTGAAGTAACTGGTATTCACACTGAGAATGGGAAGGTTACCTCGGTTACCTATTGTGAGAATGGTGAAAGGAAGACAATGGAAGGTGATCTTGTGATTTCTTCCATGCCGGTAAAGGATCTGATTGCCGGGATGAATGATGTTCCGAAGGCAGTATCAAAGCTGGCAGCTGGACTTCCTTATCGTGATTATATGACGGTAGGACTACTGGTACCGAAACTGAATCTGAAGAATAAAACAAAAATCAAGACAATTGGCAACATCGTTCCAGATAATTGGGTGTACGTTCACGATCGTTCCGTTATGCTGGGTCGTTTCCAGATCTACAACAACTGGTCTCCATATATGGTCAAGGATTTGGAAAACACGGTATGGGTTGGACTTGAGTATTTTGTGTTTGAGAATGATAAATACTGGAATATGTCAGACGAGGATTTTGGGCGCTTTGCGATTGGCGAATTTGTTAAGATGGGTATCCTAAACAAAGCAGGTGATGTATTGGATTATCACGTAGAGCGTGTGAAGAAAGCATACCCCGCGTATTTTGATACCTATGAGAGAATGGATGACATCATTGCATATTTGGATGAGTTTGAAAATCTCTATTGCGTAGGCAGAAATGGTCAGCATCGATATAATAATATTGATCATTCCATGATGACTTCTTTTGAGACGGTAGATAATATTCTTACCGGAAGAAAGGACAAGACCAACATCTGGAATGTCAATACAGAGAAGGAATATCACGAAGAAAAATAAGAGAAAAGTAAAAAAGTAAAAGAAAAACCGGGATTATTATTTCCCGGTTTTTGTTATATTCTATTTGTCAGATGATTTGATAATGTTATCCACGATTTCCATCCTTAGTCCTGCGTCAATGAAATCACAGTGTTTGCAGAAGGGATAATTCTGACGACCATCCTTTACCTTGCTTCTAAGTTCTTGATATGCCGGGGAATTCCAAGCCTCCACAAGAGGAGTAGTCTTCAAATCGGCAAGTGTAGTAACTTCGAAGTTATCACAGCAACAGATACCCATTCGACCATCGGGAACAATCCACATATCGGTAAAAGGCATCAAACACGTTTCTTTGATGATCTTTTCGGTAGCCTGCTTATTCGGAGCAGAGCCTGCACGATTTGTTAGCACTTCATGCAGGTAACGAATCTGTATTCTTGCATCTAGATTCTTGAATTTCTCAGGGTTACTCTTGATATAATCATATACAATCTGATGAGGCTCCTGTAATTTCATGGATTCACTATAATTATTAATGATAAGCTCATTGATATAGGGAGCAATTGCATCTACCTTCTCAGGAGTGAGAAGAAGTCCGTTGGTCGACATGAAAATATGAGCATCTGGAAGCTTTTCTCTTGCATACTTATGAAGCTCCACAATTCTGGTGTCCATCCAGGGTTCATTGTTTCCATATAGGGTTAGTCGATTCTTATAACCCCAATCAGCTAACTGGTCAATGATACTCTTGAATAAATCGTCGTCCATTTTTGCAAATGGTCGTTTATCAGCATCTTTATTAGCAGTACAAAAGGAACAGGTTGAATTGCAACGGTTAATTGTTTCAAGATTTACCACATTAGGATGCGGAAGGGTCTTGCTATTCATAAAATAATTAATATAATCAGCCTGTTGGCGTCTGCGTTTTGTAAACTGAAGCTTTAAATAAGCTTCACTGGCAGCCTTGGGAAATAGGATTCTTGCATACCATCCGAAAGCTCCCATAAAATTATCGATTTTAATTGGCATAATATATTTGTTCTCCATTCCGAAGTGAATATTGCGTAAGAACCGCAAAAGAAATTATAGCATTTGTATAGGCAGAGTGTCAAATGTCTAAACTTCTTATAAGAAGGAAATGATTGAATGAAGAGAAAGGTTGTGATATACTCAATTCGTTGTATTTAGTTTGACCTAAAGGAGGATATAGAAATGAAATTAGGTATTGTCGGACTTCCGAATGTTGGTAAGAGTACGTTGTTTAATTCCCTTACAAAGGCTGGGGCAGAATCTGCGAATTACCCATTTTGCACGATTGATCCCAATGTGGGAGTGGTGACTGTGCCGGATGAGAGATTAAAATTATTAGGTGACCTTTATCAGTCCAAGAAGGTAACGCCTGCAGTTATAGAATTTGTTGATATAGCAGGACTTGTGAAAGGAGCATCCAAGGGCGAAGGTCTTGGTAATCAATTCCTGGCAAATATTCGTGAGGTGGATGCAATCGTTCATGTGGTTCGTTGCTTTGAAGACAGTAATGTGATACATGTAGATGGTAATGTGGATCCTATTCGTGATATTGAGACCATTAATCTGGAACTTATTTTTTCTGATATTGAGATATTGGACAGAAGAATTGCTAAGGTTTCCAAACAAGCACGTATGGATAAAGTAGCTGGAAAAGAGTACGAGCTACTGAAACGTGTAAAGGAACATCTGGAAGAAGGAAAACTTGCAATTTCCTTTGAGGTCACAGAAGAGGATGAGGTTGCCTGGTTTACCGATTACAATCTTCTGACAGCGAAGCCGGTTATCTTTGCAGCAAATGTAGCAGAAGAGGATCTTGCAGACGATGCTGCCGGTAATGAAATGGTGAATCGTGTGCGTGCATTTGCAGCAGAGAATGGAAGTGAAGTATTTGCAATCTGTGCGCAGATAGAAGAAGAGATTTCGGAATTGGATGATGATGAGAAATCTATGTTTCTAGAGGATCTGGGATTGAAAGAATCTGGATTGGATAAGCTGATTAAAGCAAGTTATCATTTGTTGGGATTGATTAGCTTTTTAACATCAGGAGAAGATGAAACAAGAGCATGGACCATTAAGGTTGGCACAAAGGCACCACAAGCGGCTGGTAAGATACATACCGATTTCGAACGTGGCTTTATACGTGCGGAGGTTGTGAATTATCAGGACCTTCTTGACTGCAAAACCCTTGCGGCGGCGAAGGAAAAGGGATTGGTTGGATTAGAAGGAAAAGACTATGTAGTGAAAGACGGGGATGTGATTTTATTCCGTTTCAATGTATAAAGAAATAACAATACATAAACTTTTTGCGCAATTGAATGCGGGAACGGAGAACGAATGGGAGCAAGAGACATTTCATTTCCCAATCTGGGATTATACTTTAAGAATGTACCACAGGATGTCAATATATTTGGATTTCATATTATGTTTTATGGGATTATCATTGCTTTGGGCATGCTACTCGCTATCTTAATGTGTTCCAGACATGCCAAGGAGCGTGGAATAAATCCGGAGTGCTTGTGGGACATGTCACTTTATGGTATATTTGTCGGTATCATTGGAGCAAGACTGTACTTTGTAATTATGTCATGGGACCAGTACAAGGATAATCTACTTGATATCTTTAATCTTCGATTAGGAGGACTTGCTGTCTACGGTGGTGTGATTGGTGGTTTCGTTACCGTCTTGGTATATAGCAAAATAAAGAAATTAGATTTCTTTCTTCTGTCGGATTTTGTGGCGGAAGGCTTGTTGGTGGGACAGCTAATGGGACGCTGGGGTAATTTCTTTAACCGTGAGGTATTTGGCGGTTATACGAATAATCTGTTTGCCATGAGACTTCCGATTGCAGCAGTTCGTGCAAGCGATATTACACCAAAGCTTGCAGAAACCATTATTGAGGGAACCAATTATATCCAGGTTGCACCTACCTTCCTGTATGAAAGTTTATGGAATCTTGGTTTGCTGATTATTATTCTAGCAGTTAGAAAAAGGAAGAGATTTGAGGGAGAACTGTTATTTATTTATTTGTTTGGCTATGGTTTGGGGAGATTCTGGATTGAAGCGATTCGAACCGATCAATTACTCATACCGGGAACACAGATTCCGGTGTCGATGGTAGTGGCAACCGTATCTATGCTAATCGCTACCTTTGGTTTTATCCTGTTTTATAAGAAAGCACCAAGAACACAATATGTAGTAGGGGATTTTGGGAAAGAGAATAAGGATAACTAAATATTGATTTTTTTATGCAGAAGCACCGAAACATCGCGTTTTGGTGCTTCTTTTTTTGTCCACTTTTTAAGGTTTTCTTAAGAAAAAGTATTGCGTTGTGTTCTAAAATAGTATATTATTAGTACATAAGTGGTGCAAAGTGGTACGAAGTGGTAGAAAGTGGTGACTTTTATGTTCATGGGAGAATATAATCATTCCATAGACCAAAAGGGCAGACTGATTATCCCATCAAAGTTCCGGGAATCGTTAGGAGACGATTTCGTGGTAACCAAGGGATTGGATGGCTGTCTCTTCGTATATGACAATGCCGAGTGGGAAGGATTTGTTGGAAAATTAACTTCCTTACCGACCACAAGCAAAGATAGCCGTGCATTTGCCAGATTCTTCTTGGCTGGTGCCGCAAATGTAGAAGTGGACAAGCAGGGACGAATCCTGTTGCCTTCCAATTTACGAAATCATGCAGAACTTACAAAGGACGTTGTACTTGTTGGCGTTGCCAGCAGAATAGAAATCTGGAGTAAGGAGAGATGGGATAACAACGATTTTGGTGATATGGATGAAATAGCTGAGAAACTGGAAGAGTTGGGATTGAGCATTTAAAACTGGTGTGAGGTCGTAAGAATGGAATTTAAACACAAATCGGTTCTACTGGAAGAGACAATAGAAGGCTTAAATATTAAATCGGATGGTATTTATGCAGATGGTACTCTTGGCGGTGCAGGACATGCCCTTGAAGTGGTAAAGAGATTATCAGATCAGGGAAGATTTTTTGGAATTGATCAGGATGAAGCAGCAATCGAGACGGCATCTGAAAGATTAAAGGACTATACTCGTATCGTTACGGTAATCCGCAGCAATTACTGCGAAATGGTTGGAAAGCTGAAGGAACAAGGAGTGAACGGTTTAGATGGAATCGTACTTGACCTTGGAGTCTCCTCCTACCAAATAGATACTGCAGAACGTGGGTTCAGTTACATGGAGGATGCTCCACTTGATATGAGAATGGACCAGAGAAGCGGAACCAGTGCAAAGGATATTGTTAATGGCTATAGCGAGATGGATTTGTTCCGAATGATTCGTGATTATGGAGAGGATCAATTCGCAAAGAATATTGCGAAACATATTGTGAAGGCCAGAGAAGGAAAAGTGATAGAAACGACCGGAGAACTTGCAGAGGTGATTCGCGGAGCAATCCCAATGAAAGTACAGAAGAACATGGGACACCCTGCAAAAAAGACGTTTCAGGCAATTCGGATTGAAGTCAATAGGGAACTTGATGTACTGAAGGATAGCTTGGATGAGATGATTGATTTTTTAAATCCCGGGGGAAGGATATGTATTATAACCTTTCACTCGCTGGAAGATAAAATCGTAAAATCCTGTTTTCGTAAGAATGAGAACCCCTGCACTTGCCCGCCGGACTTCCCGGTGTGTGTGTGTGGCAAGGTTTCAAAGGGAAGGGTTATAACAAGGAAGCCTATTTTACCAAGCGAAGAAGAGCTCTGTGAGAATAGTAGAAGCAAGAGCGCAAAACTAAGGATATTTGAACGAAATGAAAAGAAATGAGAGGGGATCATATGGCAACTGTAAGTCAAGGAAGACGAAATACATACGGAAGAACCTATGTTGAGGGAAATACAGTTCGCAAGCTACAAGAGATGCCGGCGGGAATACCGAATTATGCGCCGAAAAAGCTTTCCAATGCAGCCAGAAAGAATCGGGAGAAAGCAGCTCATATGAGTCTGCCATATGTTACCTTCTTAGTTGTTGCTATTGTAATCACCGGATTTTCGTGTATTATGTATTTGAGACTTCAGGCAGATATTACAGCCCGACAGAAGACAATTGCAAGAATGGAAAGCACCTATAATGATTTAAAACTTCAGAATGACGAAGAGTATGCAAGAATCATGGGTTCTGTTGACCTTGAAAAGGTGAAGGAAATTGCGATGAATGAACTGGGAATGACTTATCCGACCGGAGATCAGATTATAGGTTTTTCAGGCGAAGATAGTGACTATGTAAGACAATATAAAGATATTCCATTAGATTAGTATGAGTAGGTGTCACATTGAAAAGAGAGCGAAAAAAGAGTAAACAGTTTACAATTAAAATGCAAAAGAAGCTGGTAGTATTATTCGCAGTAATACTTCTGGCTTTTGTTGCGTTATCTGCACGACTGATTCTCATTAACAAGGATAAGGGTGACAGTTACAAAAAACAGGTGCTGTCTCAACAGACGTATGACAGTGTTGTGCTTCCTTTCCGAAGAGGGGATATCATTGACTGTAAGGGAAGCAAGTTGGCCTATAGCGAGAAGGTATATCATTTGATTATCGACGCAAAGCTTATGACACAGGAGGATGGCAAGTACCTGCAGCCGACATTAAATGCGTTGCAGAGTACACTTGGAAGCGAAGCGGATGTAAGCGAAATCAAAAAGTTTGTGACCGAGAATCCCAATTCGGCCTATAAAATATTTGCTAAGAATTTGACTTATGATACCATCAGTCCATTTAAGGAATACGAGGCAGAGGCAAAAGCGGATAAAGACATTCCAGATGTTCAGGGCGTATGGTTCGAAGAAGCTTATACCAGAGAATATCCATATGGTAGTCTTGCAAGTGATGTACTTGGATTTACCATGGGAGATAACGTAGGATACTTTGGTCTCGAAGAATATTACAACGATACCCTGAATGGAACAAGCGGAAGAAAATACGGATATCTCACGGAAGATGCTTTAGTGGAAGAGACAATTAAGCCAGCTGTCGATGGACAGACGATTGTGACTACCATTGATACCAATATTCAGAGCATTGTGGAGAAGCATCTTCTGGAGTTTAATGAAGAGCATCGAAATGAGTTCCGAGAGGGAAATGGAAGCAGTAACAGTGGTTGTATTATTATGAATCCAAATAATGGTGAGATACTGGCAATGGCCAGTACCCCTTCCTTTGACTTGAATAATCCAAGAGACCTGAGCGGATTCTATACAGAAGAACAGACCTCCGTAATGAGTGAAGATGAAAAAATGGAAGCATTAAATCAGATATGGAGAAATTTCTGTATTTCTGATACCTATGAGCCGGGTTCCACAATGAAACCATTTACAGTTGCTGCAGCCATAGATGGTGGTGCAATCACAGGAAATGAGACATATGAATGTACTGGTATGCTTCATGTCGGTGATCATGATATTCACTGTCATAATCGTCTGGGCGATGGACTGCTGACGGTACAAGAAGGAATTATGCGCTCCTGTAACGTAGTTATGATGAATATTGCGTTTACCATGGGCAAAACAAATTGGCTCAGATATAATCGAATCTTTAACTTTGGGCTGAAAACGAATGTTGATTTGGCAGGAGAAGTAAATGCGTCAAGCTTGGTATTTGATGAGAGCATGGGACTTACAGACCTCGCTATAGCATCTTTTGGACAGGGATTTAATGTTACCATGATGCAGATGGCTTCCGGCTATTCGGCTTTGATTAATGGCGGCTATTATTATCAACCACATTTGGTTAGTAAAACACTGAATTCAGAAGGTGCAACCATACACGATACCGACACCAGAGTGCTAAAACAGGTGGTGTCCGGAACAACTTCTGATAAAATACGTGAAATGTGTAATACTGTAGTATCCGGCGGAGAATTAGCAACAGGAAGAACAGCCCGACCTGCAGGATACACGATGGGAGGAAAGACTGGTACAGCTGAGAAATATCCTCGTAATAAAAAGAATTATGTTGTATCTTTTATGGGATATGTACCCGCTGATGATCCACAGGTATTAATATATGTTGTAATTGATGAGCCCAATGTAGAGTTTCAGGATAATGCAAGATATGCAACACTCCTTACAAAGGATATTATGACAGAGGTTCTCCCGTATATGAATATTTTTATGACTGAACCATTAAGCGAAGAGGAAATTGCAGATCTTGAACAGAGAAAACTCACATTTTCCTATGGAAGCAAAGGAAGTGTAAGCGGAGGTTCTGTTAGTGGAGATGGTGTGAGTCAAAATGGAGTCAGTGATAATGCAGTCAGTGATAATCAGGTACCGGAGCAGAAAAGTGTGTCAGACGATTCGGTAAGTGAGAATGAGATTCAATACGATCCTGCAACTGGATTTCCCATTGATCCTAATACCGGACAGGTTATTGATCCGAAGACAATGCTCCCTTTGGAGGGAGATTCTAGTTTTATGAATTAGATTTATGCATATGCTATAGTAATGACGTGAACAAGGACACGATATGCATAATAAGACCTTTCATAGGAAGAAAATCCTGACACTTAGCTGTATCTTTTTCCTTTCACTTTTGATTATGATGGTACGACTTGGCTATCTCATGATAGTAAAAGCTGATTATTATGGCAAGGCGGCCGAAGAGCTGCACGAACGAGAACGTTCCATCAAGGCTGCGAGAGGGAAAATCATTGACCGAACCGGAGTGGTACTTGCCACAAACAAAACAGTATGTACCGTATCCGTGGTTCACAGCCAGATTAGAGAAGAAGATAGAATAGTCCAAGAGCTTGGAAAGATTTTGGAACTGGATGAAGAGACTATTCGTAAAAAGGTAAGAAAAGTATCAGCGTTGGAGAGAATACAGTCCAATGTTCCTAAAGATATTGGAGATCAAATCAGACAACTGGGTCTTGCAGGAGTCAAAGTAGATGAAGACTATAAACGTTACTACCCCTATGATGAACTTGCCTCTAAGGTGTTAGGCTTTACCGGAGGAGACAATCAGGGTATCATAGGACTTGAGGTCATATATGAGGATTATTTGAAAGGGGAAAATGGAACTATACTGACATTGACAGATGCCAGAGGGGTAGAACTTCCCGACGCCGGGGAACGGCAGATAGAACCTGTTCCGGGCAACAATCTTCATATCAGTCTTGACAGTAATGTTCAAAAGTATGCTATGCAGATAGCGGAAAATACCATGGAAGCAAAACAGGCAGAGAGAGTCGAGGTTCTTGCAATGAACCCACAGAATGGCGAAATACTTGCAATGGTAAATGTTCCGGAATTTGATCTGAATCATCCTTTTGATTTATCTACAATTAGTGGAAATACAGTCGGGCTTTCCGAAAAGAAGAAACAGGAACTGTTGAATGGGATATGGAGGAATGGCTGTATTAACGATACGTATGAGCCCGGGTCATCCTTTAAAATTATTACAGCTGCAATAGGACTTGAGACGGGAGCAGTATCAACGGAGGATGATTTCTTTTGCCCAGGCTACAAAATAGTAGAAGATCGTAAAATTAAGTGTCATAAAATAAAAGGTCACGGAAGTGAGAACTTCGTGCAAGCGGTTATGAATTCCTGCAACCCGGTATTTGTGGAAACAGGACTCCGGGTTGGTGCAGATCAGTTTTATGATTATATGGATCGTTTTCACTTATTTGAAAAAACAAATATTGATCTTCCTGGCGAAGCCGGAACAATTATGCATAAGAAGGAAAACATCGGATTGGTTGAGCTTGCGACAGTTTCCTTTGGACAGTCTTTTCAGGTAACACCTTTACAATTATTAGTTACGGCCGCTTCGATAGTGAATGGAGGTACTCGTGTTACTCCACATCTTGCTGTGTCGGTCTGCGATGATAATGGAGATCAGATAAAGAAATTTCAGTATAAGACATACGAGCATATTATATCAAAGAAAACCTCGGATCAGATGAAATACATACTGGAACAGGTGGTTTCGGAGGGGACGGGTAAAAATGCATTTATTGATGGGTTTGGCATTGGAGGAAAAACAGCAACGAGTCAAACACTGCCAAGGGGGAGTGGAAAATACATTGCTTCCTTTGTGGGATTTGCACCAGCTGAGAATCCACAAATCATAACACTTTTTATTATTCATAATCCACAGGGTATTTATTATGGTGGAACGATTGCAGCCCCCAGAGTTAGGGAACTATATGAAAATATACTGCCGTATTTAGGCATTGAAAAGAAAGACGAAAAGTCTTATACTGATTAAGTTATTGTTTTAATGGAGAAGAAGGAAAACGGAGGATGGCAATATGGAAGTTAAGGCGGTGATTCCAGTACTGATTGCATTTACGGTATGTCTGGTATTGGGTCCGGTATTGATCCCTTTCTTGAGAAAATTAAAAGTAGGTCAAACGGTGAGAGAAGATGGGCCCAAGGAACACCTGAAGAAATCAGGAACACCAACTATGGGAGGAGTTATAATCCTGGCAGGAATTGTAGTCAGCTCCATGTTCTATATGAATGAGTCTCCGAAGATTATACCCATTGTATTTGCTACATTGGGATTTGGATTGATTGGTTTTATGGATGATTATATAAAAGTTGTTCTGAAGCGTTCTATGGGACTTCGTGCATGGCAGAAGATGTTTCTGCAGTTTATTGTGAGTGGAATTGTTATCTTCTATATTATGTATGATACCGATATTCCGGTTACCATGTTAATTCCGTTTACAGAACAATATCTTAATTTAGGAGTGTTTACCATACCTGCTTTATTTATTATTATTATTGGTACGGTTAATGGAGCTAACTTTACAGATGGATTGGATGGTCTTGCATCTTCGGTTACTATCATGATTGCGACTTTTTTTACAGTAGTGGCGATTGGAACATCAAATGGAGTAGAGCCTGTGACATGTGCAGTGATAGGAGCATTGATGGGATTCCTCTTGTTCAATGTATATCCGGCGAGCGTCTTTATGGGAGATACCGGTTCCTTGGCATTGGGAGGCTTTGTTGCATTAACAGCGGTGATGACGCAGATGTCTCTGTTTCTTCCGATTGTCGCATTTGTCTATTTTGCAGAAGTGCTTTCTGTTATGATTCAGGTGCTGTATTTTAAATCTACCGGAGGAAAGAGATTCTTTAAGATGGCGCCAATTCATCATCACTTTGAATTATGTGGATGGTCGGAGACAAAAGTAGTTGCAGTATTTTCTATTACAACAGCCATACTTTGTATGATAGGATTACTTGCATTATAGAACATGACGATAGGATATTAATGATGGAAATGAGGATGATATATGCCGCGGGAAGTCGTTAGAAGGAAAAAAAGAAAATCGGAATCCTACGTAGATTATAGTTTGTTATTTATTGTCGCTTTCTTACTGTGCTTTGGATTGATAATGGTCTATAGCGCAAGCTCCTATGAAGCAATGCTTAAATTTGGTGATTCTTCCTATTATTTAAAGAGTCAGTTACGTGCCACGATTTTTGGAATTGTTGTAATGATCGTTGTGGAGAGAGTGGATTATCATATTTGGCAGAGGTTTGCAATACCTGCCTATATTGTGTCTGTTATCTTGATTCTACTTGTCTTGACTCCCTTGGGAATAGAGGCAAATGGTGCAAGAAGATGGTTGAATTTGGGATTAAGTCTTCAGCCGGCCGAGGTTGCTAAAGTAGGCATGATTATTTTCTTTGCAACTTATGTCTGCAAAATTGGAAAATCAATTCGTACATGGAAGGGATTCTTTATTACGATAGGACTTTCCATACCGGTTGCTGTAATGATTTTAAAAATAACGTCTAATATGAGCTCGGCTATTATTGTATTTGGAATTGTTTTTCTTATGTTATTCGTGGCGGCTCCGGATTATCGTCATTATTTGATTAGTATGGGTATCGCCGGAGGCTTTGGTGCTTTGGCGGTGTATTTGATCGACAAGGGAATCATACCGGAGAATGTGTCCTACCGTTTTACACGTGTTAAGGCGTGGCTCAATCCTGAGGCATATGCCAGTGGAAAGGGATTTCAGACACTGCAGGCATTGTATTCTATCGGATCTGGAGGGATCTTTGGAAAGGGTCTTGGTCAGAGCATGCAAAAGCTTGGGTTCTTGCCTGAAGCACAAAATGATATGATTTTTTCTATTATTTGCGAGGAGCTTGGCCTTTTTGGGGCGATGGCGATTATTTTATTATTTGTCTTATTGATATGGAGATTTATGGTGATTGCAAATAATGCACCTGATTTATTTGGTGCTCTTTTGGTAGTAGGAGTTATGGGACATATTGCGATTCAAGTTATACTGAATATTGCTGTAGTTACAAATACGATTCCCAATACAGGAATAACACTACCCTTTATCAGCTACGGAGGTTCTTCTATTATGTTCCTGCTGATTGAAATTGGGATAGTATTAAGTGTTTCCAGAGGAATTCGATTGGAATAAAAGACATAAGGACATGCACATAATCTGTCGGCTCTCATATAGTAAATGGATGTTACTATTTTGGAAGGCGACGTTATGGATATATTGGAGGTATATGGGGGCGAACCGTTATTTGGCGAGGTTATGATTCAGGGTTCCAAAAATGCGGTATTACCAATCTTAACCGGTGCATTACTGATATCCGGAGAGACTGTGATACATAACTGTCCAAGGATTCTCGACGTTGATTACGTTGTCTCCATCCTTCGTTCGTTAGGATGTAGGGCAGAGTGGAAGGGAAAGGCGCTCATCCTGAATACAGAACATGTTTCAAGCTCAGTGATTCCTCTTTTTGAAGCGCAGAAAATGAGATCCTCTATTATCTTTATGGGAGCAATGCTTGGCAGATGTCATGAGGTTTCTTTGCCATTTCCGGGAGGATGTGTAATAGGTAACAGACCTATTGATTTTCATTTACATGCATTTCAAAAAATGAATGTAACAATTCGTGAAGACAATGGAATGTACCATGCAAGTACAGACCGGCTTACTGGGAACCGTATTCATCTTCCTTTTCCCAGTGTTGGAGCAACGGAGAATATTATCCTTGCCGCAGTTCTTGCAGAGGGGATTACAACGATCAGAGGCTGTGCATGTGAACCGGAGATCGTGACCCTGTGTGAGTTCTTATCTGGAGCAGGTGCAGATATATCAGGAGCAGGGAGCTCATGTATTACGATTCATGGAGTATCTGTGCTGCATAATACGCAGATTCGTATCCCGGCAGATCGTATTGTGGCAGGAACATATGCCTTTGCTGTCGCAGCAACAAGAGGATGCGCGATATTGCAGCAGGCACCCCTGAGTCAAATGGATGTTGTTCTCCGCGTTTTACAACAGACGGGATGTAACATGGAACGGCTGGAAGATGGATTGCTGGTAGATGCAACTCGAGCGGGAAAGAGAATCTCTCCCTTGACCACCGGTGTATATCCGGAGTATCCCACGGATCTACAATCTCCACTCATGGCATATCTATGTATGGCAGAAGGTGTAAGCTGTATCAAAGAGACAATATTTGAGGATCGTTTTCGAATAGCATCCGAGTTGATTCGTATGGGAGCTGTTATAGAGATTCACGATAAAGAAGCACATATTTATGGTAGGAAAAAGCTGACAGCGACAACTGTCAGGGCGTATGAGCTACGGGGGTGTGCAGCATTGGTGATTGCAGGTCTGTGTGCATCCGGAAAGACTGTAATTATTGGAAAACATTATGTTGAGCGTGGATATGAAAATCTATGCGGAGATTTATCAAAACTGGGTGCAAAGATTATGGGATAGGAAGAACGAATGGTAAAAGGAAAGAAGTTGAGTGGATTTGTCACAATAAAAATTGTGGGAATTGTCATAGCGGTATTACTTGTCTTACTGATAAGCCTTGTGTTTTATATCAAGATGAAATATAAGGTGACAACGGTCACCGTTGCCGGTAATCGACATTATACAGAACAACAAATCAAGGATATGGTTCTTTCGGGAAAATATGGTCATAATTCGTTGTTTCTTCATTTTAAGTATAAGAATAAGAAACTGGACGATATTCCATTCATCGAAACGATGGATGTGACGATCGTATCTCCATCTGAAATCAGTATTACCGTATATGAAAAAGCAATTGCCGGTTATGTTCAGTATCTCGGTCATTACATGTATTTTGACAAAGATGGAATCATTGTGGAAAGTACAACAACGCAAAGTAAGGATTTACCCTATGTTACGGGATTGAAATTTGACCATGTTGTCATGTATGAAAAGCTCCCAGTAGAAGATGATAATATTTTCAAGGAAATCCTAAGCGTTACACAGTTGCTTAAGAAGTATGAGATTTCTACAGATAAGATTTTTTTTGATCAGAACAGGAATATTACCCTGTATTTTGATAAAGCAAGAGTGCAATTGGGCAGCATGGAGAATATTGATGAGAAGATGATCAAGCTGCAATACATTATTCCAAAGCTGGAAGGATTAAGCGGAGTTCTATTTATGGAAAACTATTCCGAAGAGTCCGGAGAGGAGTACATTACATTCCAGCGAGATGATGGAGCTGTCCATGAAACGATTAGTGGAAATTGAGTGTAAGTATGAGAAATTTCCGAAAATTTGAAATTAACTGTTGATAAATCTCCGAAAAAATTATATGATATGATATATGGAGTTTATAAGGAGTGTTTGAAGGAGGAGTCCCCTTGTTAGAGATAAAGTCAAGTGATGCAGACGCATCTGCAAAGATAATTGTGATTGGTGTCGGTGGTGCCGGCAACAATGCTGTAAATAGAATGGTTGATGAAGACATATGTGGTGTAGATTTTATTGGAGTTAATACAGACAAGCAGGCGTTACAGCTTTGCAAGTCACCAAGATTGTTACAGATCGGTGAGAAGCTGACCAAGGGATTGGGCGCAGGCGCAAGACCCGAGATAGGTGAGAAAGCAGCAGAAGAGAGTCTTGAAGAGATTTCGGAGGCAATCAAAGGTTGTGACATGGTCTTTGTTACTTGTGGAATGGGTGGAGGAACCGGTACCGGTGCTGCCCCTGTTGTTGCTAAAGTAGCTAAGGATTTGGGTATCCTTACGGTTGGCGTTGTTACAAAACCATTTAAGTTCGAAGCGAAAACCCGTATGGTGAATGCTTTGGGCGGTATTGAAAAATTAAAAGAGAATGTAGATACATTGATTGTTATCCCCAATGATAAGTTGTTGGAGATTGTTGACCGTCGTACGACGATGCCGGATGCGCTAAAGAAGGCAGATGAGGTATTACAGCAGGCGGTTCAGGGGATTACTGATTTGATTAATGTTCCTGCGCTGATTAACCTTGATTTTGCTGATGTTCAGACGGTTATGAAGGACAAAGGAATAGCACATATCGGTATTGGACAGGCTAAGGGCGATGACAAGGCAATTGAGGCTGTGAAGCAGGCAGTAGCCAGTCCGCTTTTGGAGACTACGATCACCGGTGCATCTCATGTAATCATCAATGTTTCCGGAGATATCTCCCTGATTGATGCAAACGATGCGGTTAGCTATGTACAGGATCTTGCAGGCGACAATGCAAATATTATTTTTGGTGCGATGTATGATGACAAGGATACAGATGCATGTACCATTACAGTAATTGCTACAGGCCTGGATAATGCTTCCGTACAGACTGCGGTAAATCGCTATGCACAGACATTTACCGGTGGATACAGTGTGAACAAACCCAATCCAATAGGAACGGCACCAATTAAGCCGACTACAACAGCTCCGACTCCCGGGTTACAGAATCCAATGCCTGGTATTCGCAAGCCGGATGCTCCTTTGGTAAGTAAGGTTGAGACGAAATCCATTAAGGTTCCAGATTTCTTGAAGAGACAGTAGAATACGATAATGATAAAACCGTCAGGATTATCCTGGCGGTTTTTTTGACGATAAAATTACTGAGATTCCTTACAAAAAGCGACATAGGAAAGAATTACTTACCGCTATAATGAGTACAGAAAACAGTAGCGGAGGTGGAAATGTATTATGAAGTATATCTGGATTTACTCTTTTTATTCTTTGTTTGGATGAACTTTCTTGGTTTTGAAACCACATGTATGATACTGGGTGAAAGTAAGAGAATCCATGGAAAAAATCTTGCATTATCCTGTATATGTTCCCTCTGTTATTGTCTGGTGGTAGTCCTTCCGGTTGGAACACTTTTATTGAAGTCAATCATAGTACAAACTCTATTGGGATCGTCTTGCGTTGCGTATGATTGTTTGAAGAGAAGAAGGAAAATGATTCCATTTTCTCTGACACAATACTTTGTGTCATTTCTGCTGGTGGGAATGATGGAATGGATTCATACAAGAAAAGACATGATAAGCATTGGATTAACGGCAACACTGGGATGTCTTATCATTATATCAGCGATGCGTCTGTATCGAATTCTGTTTTACGAGGATGCTTTTCTGTGTGAAGTTTTTCTGCAATGTGGAGGCTGTCAGAAGAAGATGAAGGGATTATTTGATAGTGGTAATTGTCTGAGAGAACCAATCAGTGAGAGTATGGTACATATTATCAATGAAGAGACTGCAAGACAGTTAAATCTAAGAAGACCGGAACGATTGCGAATGGTTCCTTATCATTCGGTTGGCAAGTCGGGCGGAATGCTGGAAGGATACTTTGCAGATAGAATGATTGTAAAGAATGGGAAGCGGGAAAAGGAGTATTTACGTCCATGCCTGGGTATCTACAGAGGGACGTTAACGGAGTGCGGAGATTATGAAATTATTTTGAATTCACAAACATTTGTATGAGAAAGGAAAGAAGTATGCTGATTAAAGTTGCAATGCCCGGAAACTATCAATTTCGCCTTGTTACCAAGGTGCCAAAGTTGTTTATGAAAAATACAGGAGAAATTCATTATATAGGAGGAACCGAAGTGTTACCGGCGCCTTTGGATGCGACCAGAGAGACACAAGTGATATCGGATCTTGGGAGCGATTTGGACAAAAGTGCACGAAATACACTGATTGAACATAATTTGCGCCTCGTAGTCTATATTGCTAAGAAATTTGACAATACCGGAGTAGGGGTGGAGGATCTGATTTCGATAGGCACAATCGGATTAATTAAATCCATTAATACATTTAATAAGGATAAAAATATTAAGCTTGCCACATATGCCTCCCGCTGTATCGAAAATGAGATATTAATGTACTTAAGAAGAAACAGTAAACATAAGATGGAGGTATCTATTGATGAACCTTTGAATGTTGACTGGGATGGCAATGAGCTTCTCCTGTCAGATATTCTGGGAACAGAAGAAGATATTATTTATCGCGATATTGAAAACGAAGTCGAAAGACAACTTCTAAAAAAGGCAATTGAGAAACTATCCGAGAGGGAGAGGACTATTGTGAATCTCCGATTTGGACTCGATAGTAATCGTGAACAGGAAATGACACAGAAGGAGGTAGCAGCCTTCTTGGGAATATCACAGTCATATATTTCGAGACTCGAAAAGAAAATTATGAAACGGTTAAGAAGAGAAATTGTAAAGCAAGAATAAGTACTGGTTTTTCATCAATCACAAAGACTACCACGATGACGTTCCTTTAGAGCGTCCTCCTCGCAAATGTCAACCAGAATGATTTCACAGCCAATTTGCTTTATTCTGCAATAAGGAATAACATACTCTTCTGAGCCGGGCAATAGTCCAAAGTATTTGCAAGGTCCTGGAACTAAAAGAGATTGAATGGTTCCGGTGTGACAATCGAAAACAAGGTTTGATACATAACCAAGCTTGTGACAGGTTGCGAGGTTGATTACCTCAGAATTACATAGTGTATTATAGTCCATAGGAGAGCTCCTGAGTGTGTGGCTCTCCTTTATTGTATGCAAATATTACCAAGCGGTTCCAAAATTGAATAAATTACTTCTGAAAGAGAATGCTTACTAGTAGAGGAAATTCAGGAGGAATGTGTTGATGATACAAGGAAAAGTGGAAATATGCGGAGTAAATACATCAAAATTGCCAATTCTAAATACAGAGGAGAAGGAAGAATTGTTTCGAAGAATTAAGGAGGGAGATAAAGAAGCAAGGGAAGAGTATATAAAGGGAAATTTACGCTTGGTATTAAGTGTAATAAAAAGATTTTCAAACAGTAATGAGAATGTAGATGATTTGTTTCAAATAGGATGTATAGGATTAATCAAAGCATTGGACAACTTTGATCCGGTAGGACATGATGTTCGTTTCTCCACATATGCTGTTCCGATGATAATTGGCGAGATTCGTAGATTTCTACGCGATAACCAAAGTATGAGAGTTAGTCGTTCTCTAAAGGATATTGCTTATAAATCAATCTATACGAGGGAGGCAATAAGAAAACGTACACTTCGAGAACCTACGATTGAAGAAATATCAGAAGAAAGTGGAATACCGAAAGAGGAGATCATGTATGCATTGGATGCGATTCAAAATCCGATGAGTCTTTATGAACCAATTTATACAGAAGGAGGAGATACCCTTTATGTTATGGACCAAATATCCGATAAAAAGAACAGAGAAGAGAATTGGGTAGAGCATCTGTCGTTGAGTGAAGCAATGACAAAGCTTTCCGAAAGAGAAAACTACATCATAAGACTTCGATTTTTTGAAGGAAAGACGCAAATGGAAGTGGCCGAGGAGATAGGAATCTCGCAGGCACAAGTTAGCCGATTGGAGAAAAATGCACTAAAAGGGATGAAAAATGCCATCAGTTGTTAGCAATATTGTTTGTTAACATAAAAAATGAGTTGACATAATTTACATGATTGCCTATAATAAATTATAGGTGTTTTGGCTGAAAGACTACTGGCCTAAGCTACAAACGAGAATGAGAGGGAAAGCTATGAAATGTCCATTTTGTGGTCACGATAATACGAGAGTAATTGATTCCAGACCGGCAGAGGAGAATAATTCGATTCGCCGACGCAGAGTTTGTGATGAATGCGAGAAGAGATTTACTACTTATGAGAAAGTAGAGACGATTCCCTTAATTATTATTAAAAAGGACAATAATCGTGAAGCTTATGACAGAAGCAAGATAGAGGCCGGAGTTTTACGTGCGTGCCATAAACGTCCAATATCAGCAGCACAGATTACACATCTTGTAGATGAAGTTGAGACTGAGATTTTTAATCGTGAAGAAAAAGAAATTCCAAGTGCCACGATTGGGGAACTTGTAATGGATAAGTTAAAGAATCTTGAGGCAGTTGCATATGTTCGTTTTGCATCCGTATACCGAGAGTTTAAAGATGTTAATACCTTTATGGATGAGCTGAAGAAAGTATTGAAGTAACAGGAAGGCCCAAAGTTTGCGGTGTATTAGCAAGAATGGAGATTAATATGCGAATCGGAGCGATGAACACGGGTGGATTTGAGGCGTATCGTGATTATACAGCGATATTAAGAAAATCAGCCCATATGGAATCGAAAGTACAGCCGACTCCGAAGCAGTTTGAACCGGTTGACTTGGAACGTACACAGGAGAGCTTGTATACAATACCGGACTTTGAAGTAATTGGTCGCGACAGTAAGCTGGAGGATTTGGATGTAGATAAGGCAATATCCGATATGAAGAGGGATTCGATTCTCCAGGATTATCAATATTTTGTTGGAAATGCCGTTTGATACCTTGTGTGATGCACAAGGTATTTTTATGCTTGCGATAAGAGGGGATATTGTGTTATTTTGTAAGGACAGTGATGATAACAACCGACATGCGAAATCATGATTATGCATGCGATTTCTTCACGATAAATGTTTTGGATTGGAGATGTTATGTTACAACGATTTTATCCGGATGAGTTTTTCGATTCCACTTATCAGATCGACTTTGAACAGAAATACAGAGAGGGATATCGAGGTATCATCTTTGATATAGATAATACGTTGGTTCCACACGGTGCTCCGGCGGATGAAAGAGCCATTCGTCTTTTCGAACAGTTAAGAACGATTGGTTTTTCTACGATGCTATTATCAAATAACAAAGAGCCACGTGTAAAAATGTTTCATGACGGTGTACATTCACCATATATCTATAAGGCAGGAAAACCAGGACGAAAGGGTTATCAGCTGGCAATGAGTAAGATGGATACTACCTGTAAAAGTACAATCTTTGTTGGAGATCAGCTTTTTACAGATATCTGGGGAGCGAAGAGGAGCGACATTCACACAATATTGGTTAAGCCAATCAATCCCAAAGAGGAAATACAGATTGTTCTAAAACGTTACTTGGAGAGAATTGTTTTACATTATTATCAGAAACAGTTAGGGAGTAAAAAGGATGAGTAATAAGCAGACTAGCACAGTGAAGACAGAGAGTAATCAGATAAATGGTACAACAGGAGTGCTTGGTCTCATTGGTAATCCGGTGCAACATACAATGTCACCATTTATTCATAATAATCTGGCGTATAGGATGCAGAAAGATGTAATATATGTACCATTTCCTGTTTTAGACGATTTATCTGCCGCCATAAAAGGTGCCTATGCCTTGGGGATACAGGGACTTAATATTACGGTACCATACAAATCCGAAGCAATTCCTTTTTTGAACGATATTGATGAGACGGCAAAGAGGATTGGCGCAGTGAATACCCTGATACGCACGGAGCATGGATTTAAGGGATATAATACAGACGCCATGGGATTTCGAAGAGAGCTGGAAGCAGAGCAGATAAGAGTTGCAGACAGACACACCATCGTGCTTGGGGCAGGAGGAGCATCTGCTGCTATAGTATTTACACTGGCTGATATGGGTGCAAGGGATATAATACTTGCGAATCGTTCGTTTCCAAAAGCGGATACGTTAGCAGAACGCGTAAATCAAACGTTAAAACATCCCATCGTTAAACCGGTTTTACTATCCGAGGTAAATGAAAATATGCCTCATGATGATTATCTCGTGATTCAGTGTACCTCTGTTGGACTCTCTCCAAGAGTGGATGATTGTGTGGTTACAAGGGATGAATTTTATAAGAAAGTAACAACAGGAGTTGATTTGATATATAATCCAGAACAGACTACCTTTATGAAGGGTATCATCCGAAATGGTGGACATGCTTATAATGGGATGAAAATGTTGATATATCAAGCAGTGAGCGCTTTTGAACTGTTTTGTGGACTGGACGAAATCCCGAATACAGTTGCAGAAGAAATCAGTGAATTATGGAAGAAAGAAATGAAAAGAAATGAGTAACTATATTATTATTGGTTTTATGGGAAGCGGAAAAACAACGATATCCAAGATACTTGCGAAGCGCTTGGGAAGAAAATTACTTGACAGTGATCGCGTGATTGAGGAACGGGAAGGAACCACCATTCGAGATATGTTTGAACGGGAGGGAGAGGATTTCTTTCGAAAGAAAGAGACAGAGCTTCTTCGCGAGTGGATAAAGACCGTTCACAATTCGGTTCTGTCGGTGGGAGGCGGTACACCGCTGAATGAGGATAATCAGGCAATTCTACGAGAACTGGGTACTGTGATTTATCTGGATGTTAATGCAAATACTGTTTGGAAAAGACTTAAGGGAGATACTACAAGACCTTTATTAAATGGTCCGAACGCTCGAGAGAAAGTGGAAACGTTACTTGAGAAGAGACGCCCTGTTTATGAGAAGGTTGCACAGATAACGATTGTATGTAATGATAGAAAGCTGGAAGACATCGTCGATGAGATTTGTGCGGTAGTTGAAACGGTTTCTTTGTATAAGAATATGTAATAAGGAGGAGCGACATGAAGGTACTGGTGATTAACGGACCGAATCTGAATTTTCTGGGGATTCGTGAGAAAAATGTTTATGGAACGCAGACATACGATGATTTGCTTCAGATGATCGGGGAATGGGCAGATGAGAACGATTGCACGATTGAGGTGTTTCAGAGCAACCATGAGGGGGCGATTATTGATCGTATTCAGGACGCTTATCGTGATGAAACGGAAGGAATCGTGATTAATCCGGGCGCCTTTACTCACTATAGTTATGCCATCCGCGATGCTCTGGCATCAGTTGAAATGCCAAAAGTAGAGGTTCATATATCGGATATCAATTCACGGGAAGAATTCCGTAAGATATCTGTTACAGCACCTGTGTGTCAGAAACAGATTTTTGGACACGGCTTTCCGGGATACCTGGAAGCACTAGATTTTCTGCTTCATAAATAAGTAAATTGCCGGAAGAGAATTGCTGAAAAAAAGAGTTGAAAAATAGAAACATTTAGTATACACTAGAGAATGGATTGTATTGTGACAAGTTTATAGGAGGAAAATCACCATGATTTCAGCAGGAGATTTTAGAAATGGACTGACCGTAGAGATAGATGGTCAAGTTTTTCAGATTATGGAGTTTCAACATGTAAAACCTGGAAAAGGAGCAGCTTTCGTTAGAACGAAGTTGAAAAATATCATGAACTCGGGAGTAGTGGAAAAAACATTCCGCCCAACAGAGAAATTCCCAGCAGCTCGTATCGAAAGAAAAGAGATGCAGTATTTATATGAAGACAGCAATATGTACAATTTTATGGATACTGAGAATTACGAACAGGTTGCATTGAATGAAGATACCGTTGGAGATGCCCTTAAATTTGTAAAGGAAAATGAGATGGTTAAGGTTTGCTCCTACAACGGCAATGTATTTGCCATCGAGCCACCACTCTTTGTAGAGTTGCAGATTACAGATACAGAGCCTGGATTCAAGGGTGATACTGCACAGGGTGCAACAAAACCTGCTACAGTTGAAACAGGAGCTACTGTTTATGTTCCTCTTTTTGTAGAATTAAATGATGTAATCAAGATCGATACACGTACCGGAGAGTACCTTTCCAGAGTTTAATATTTATGTATTGGAGGGTCGTAAGACCTTCCAATACTCTTTTTCTTGGCGATTCAGCCAATTTATCCAACGTTAACAACAAATAAACGAGAGAAGCAGAAAGAGACATCTTTATGCTTATTTTGGTGTCCTTTCTTGCGAAGAATCATACGCTTGAAGTGCGTGAGAATGGAGTATGTAATGAATTACGAAGAGTTTTTGGAGTATATTAAGAAGAGTGCACAGGAGTTTTATGGGGAGGAGGTAAGCGTTACAATTAATCATGTCATGAAGAACAATGGCATCGGACTCGACGGGCTTGCTATCATGGAGAGGGATACCAATATTTCTCCGACGATTTATCTGAACAATTTTTATGAAGAATACAGACATGGACTTCCTATGCCGGAGATTATGATGAGAATTATTCAGATATATGATGAAGCAAAAATGCAAAAATCATTTGACATGACTTTTTACACAGACTTTGAGAGCGTAAAAAAAAGAATTGTCTATAAACTCATTAACAGAGATAAAAATGAGAACTTACTGAAACAGATTCCGTATCGTGAGGTGCTTGATCTTGTGATGGTATACTACTGCATGGTAGATAATGATGTTATAGGTAGTGTTACCATTATGGTAAATAATGATCATATGAGAATGTGGAAAACCGATGAAAGTGAATTGTATGATATTGCCAGACAAAATACGGAAAGGATTCTTAAGGCAGAAATTTTTGGCATGAAAGAGATTCTGTGCGAAATTATGAGCAAACAATTGATGGATGAAAATAAGAGTGAGGATGAGGAATGGATAAAGGGAGCCTTGCAGGAAGAATATCCTTCGGATGAGGAGGTTCCGATGTATATCCTTACAAATCATTTTCGAGTCAATGGAGCTGCCTGCATGTTGTATTCAGATGTACTGAAGGAGTTCTCAGGAAAGCATCAGAAAAATCTCTATGTTATTCCTTCGTCTGTGCATGAAGTGATCCTTGTTCCGGCGGATGAGAGTATCGAAGGGGAACGATTAAACGAGATGTTGAATGAAGTAAATGAGACACAGGTAGCAGATGAGGAAATCCTATCCGGGAAAGTCTATTTCTATGATTACAATAAAAACCAGTTGGAGCAAGTAAAAAATTCAGAAATAAAAAATGAATCTGTATTTGTTTTGTAACACTCATGGCTGCAAACAGACATATACAGGCAGCCAATAAGTGATTGTCATTTGGGAATAATTATGATATCATACTAAGGTTGAAATAATTATTTCCGTGCGCCTGTAGCTCAGGGGACAGAGCAGCGGCTTCCGGTGCCGCGTTGTCGGGGGTTCGAATCCTCTCAGGCGTATTTAAGCGGTCATGGATACCAAAATTTAGAATTGTTTTTTGCGTAGAAGTATGGTATCATGTGTCGTGTGTACATGTTACAAAAATGTTACAAAGAAAAAGGGTGAAAGAACAACATGAAGATTACAACTGACGGAATAAAAGAATTTATCATTAAGCATTATCAGTATTTTGGTGTGGGTATTTTATTTTTAACATTGGTAGTAGTATTGCTGATTTTCTCAGCAGGTCGTAAAGACAAAGAAAAAGAATCAGTGTCCACTGTTTCTGAGGTGAGTGCAGACACAGCGGCAATTCCGGTTCCAGAAACGGAATTACAAGTAGATGCTTATACAGAGGTAAATACATTGGTATCTGCCTACTTTAATGCAATGGCGAGTGGAGATACTGATACATTATCCGGTATTTGCAGTAACTTAGACGAGACAGAAAAGATTCGTATTCAGAAGAAGGCAGAATATACAGAGGATTATCGCAACTTTACCTGTTATACAAAGCCGGGACCAGAGACAGATTCCTATATTGTCTTTGCTTATTATGAGATCAAATTCAAGGATATTGATACTTTGGCACCGGGACTTACTTCTCTCTATATTTGTAAGGATGATAAGGGTTCTCTTTATGTGTACAGTGGAGAGCTTTCAGATAGTGTGAATGATTATATCAGAGGAGTTGCTGCTCAAGATGATGTAGTAGAATTGCTGAATAAGGTTGATACAAAATATACAGAAGCAGCAGCGGCAGATCCATCTCTGAAGTCCTTTATGGAAGCACTTCCATCAGCATTGGACGAAGCTGTAAGTACAGAGCTTGCTGCACAGTCTGAGGCTACAGCTACGGAGAGCGATAACGCTGCAGGTGGTGAGACAGCTCCGACAGAAGGAACTGCTGCATCTGAGACTGTAAAAGCAATTGATACCGTAAATATTCGAAAGTCTGCCAGCGAGACAGGCGAGAAGCTTGGTAAAGCAGCAACAGGTGACACTTTTACAAGATTGGAAACCATGGAGAATGGTTGGAGCAAAATTGACTATAACGGTACTGAGGCATATGTCAAGAGCGAGTATCTTGCCGCAAGTGGTGAAGCAGCTCCGACAGATGAGCCAGCTCCTGAGAAACCGGCAGAGGAGAAACCTGCAACAGATAATACGGAGTCCTCGGGACAGAGCGTTGTAGTGAAAGAAACTGTTAAGATAAGAGAATCAGCCAGCACAGATGGAAAGAAGCTGGGCTCTGCTTATATGGGTGAGAAGTTTGAATTAATTAATCGTCAGGCAGATGGCTGGTGTAAGATTAAGTATAAGGGTCAAACAGCATATGTGAATGCTGATTATGTAGATATTAAATAAATACAGAGTGATTTTTACTTATGAAAACGAACAGGAAACTGTTCGTTTTTTGTATAAATTGATGCAATCCGGATATGCTTAGAATATCAGTATATTGGATTGGAGATGTATTATGAAAAACCACGACAAAAAGGTATTACAGGAAATTCAAAAGAATGCACAGATGGCAATAGATGCTATTGAGGAAGTATCGGATAAGATTTATGATAAAGACTTTATGAATAAGATCAGAAGTCATGAGTCTGTGTATGAAGCATATGGAAGAAGAACATTGCAGGAAATGGGAAAAGAAAAGATAGAACCCTATCGTGAGAAGCCTGTAGAAAAAATGATGCTTAAAAGTGGTATTATGATGAATACGATGATGGATGTCTCTACAAGTCATATTGCGCAGATGATGATTCAAGGGAATAATCGTGGGATTGTTGATTTGTGCAAAGTATTGAATCATAATCCGGAAGCCTCCAATGCATCGGTAGAACTTGCAAAAGAATTGATGGACTTTGAAGAGAAGGCAATCAATAGTCTAAAACAATACTTATAGAGTGTTCACCATGCAAACACAAAAGTTTTTCTGACAAATACAAAAAGTGCTTGCAAAATAAAAAAAAGTGTAATATAATCATTTTCAGACAAAGACGTCGATGATATCGAATGGTTGTCCCATTCGATTTTTAATTTCTGCGTCTTTTTTTATTTCATTTAACCAACCCATATAAGGAGGAAACAAAAATGTCATATGTAGACGAGGTGTACCAGTTAGTAGTAGACAAAAATCCCGCTCAGCCGGAATTCCATCAGGCAGTAAAAGAGGTTCTGGAATCTCTTAGAGTTGTT
>CAYZUC010000009.1:0-48082 GCA_964481705.1 uncultured Lachnospiraceae bacterium | reverse complement strand
CATCTTACGTCCCTGTGCATCACGAACCAGACCGTGGAAAAGAACCGTCTTAAATGGTCTCTTACCCATCTGTTCATACCCGGAGAATATCATACGGATTACCCAGAAGAAAATAATATCATAACCGGTAACTAGGACATCCGTTGGATAGAAGTAATCCAAGTCGTCTGTTTTCTCCGGCCAGCCAAGTGTAGAGAATGGCCACAGTGCAGATGAAAACCAGGTATCTAACGTATCGGGATCCTGCACAAAATGTGTTTTACCACACTTCGGACATACCGATGGCATTTCCTTTGCTACTACGATCTCACCACAATCCTGACAATAATAAGCAGGGATACGATGTCCCCACCAGAGCTGACGGGAAATACACCAATCACGAATATTATCCGTCCAGTTGAAGTATGTCTTATCCATACGCTCCGGAATCAGCTGAATATCACCGCTTTTTACCGCTTCTACAGCTGGTTTGATAATCTCATCCATCTTTACAAACCACTGTTGTTTTACAAGAGGTTCCACTGTCGTCTTGCATCTGTCATGCGTACCAACGTTATGTGAGTAATCCTCGATACGAACAAGAAGTCCCATTTCATCTAATTCTTTAACAATAGCCTTTCTTGCCTCATAGCGATCCATTCCGGAGAATTTACCCCCGTTTTTATTAATTGTGGCATCGTCATTCATAATATTGATAATCTCAAGGTCATGACGTTTGCCTACCTCAAAATCATTCGGGTCATGTGCCGGTGTAATCTTTACAACACCGGTACCAAATTCCATATCTACATAATTATCCTCAACAACTGGTATTGCTTTATTTACTAACGGAAGCCAAACGCTTCTACCCTTTAAATACGTATATCTCTCGTCATCGGGATTAATAGCAACTGCAGTATCTCCAAGCATAGTCTCTGGACGAGTGGTAGCAAACTCAAGAAAATCCTTTGTACTTGGTGTACCATCAGCTTCTACAAGAGGGTACTTAATATGCCAGAAGTGTCCCTTTTGCTCCTCATACTCTACCTCAGCGTCGGAAATAGATGTATTACATACCGGACACCAGTTAATAATTCTGGAGCCTTTATAAATCCATCCTTTTTCGTGCATCTTGCAGAATACTTCGGTAACTGCCTTATTGCAGCCATCGTCCATGGTGAATCTCTCTCTATCCCAATCGCAGGAGGAGCCCATTTTACGAAGCTGTTTTGAAATCTTTCCACCGTATTCTCTTCTCCATTCCCAGGCGCGTTCCAAGAATTTCTCACGTCCAAGATCGTGCTTGTCAATTCCTTCTTCCTTTAACTTCTGTATGATCTTAACCTCTGTCGCAATACTTGCATGGTCGGTACCTGGCTGCCAGAGCGCGTTATAACCCTGCATACGTTTAAAACGTGTAAGGATATCCTGCATAGTACAGTCAAAAGCATGTCCCATATGAAGCTGTCCTGTAATATTTGGTGGCGGCATCACAATTGTAAAAGGTTTCTTACTGCGGTCTACCTCTGCATGAAAGTACTTCTTTTCCTCCCATTTTTGATATAATCGATCTTCCATTTCCTTGGGATCATAATTCTTTGCGAGTTCTTTTGCCATTTTTCTCCTCCATTTTCTCCTCAGATACCTAAAAAAAGCCCTTTGCTTCTTCGAAAGAAGCAAAGGGCGATTATACGCGGTACCACCTTTGTTTTCACTCATGTCGTAAGTTAATACGATCGCTTGATAACGTAAGCTACACGTGCAAACTTACCGAATGCCATGTTCAGTCTGCCGGTTCAAAAGCTACCTTCCACATCGTACCCTTAAATGATCTTTCAGCCGGTGAATCATTCTCTCTGCCAGGAACCAACGTGTACTCCTCTTTCTCACTACCTTTATCTTTAATAGGTAAAATAATAAAGTATTTTTTCCATTCTGTCAATCTTAATCTCTGATCGCATGAATCTCAACATTTAGTCAACGCGAATATTCATATCAACGTATCCATCAATACCATCCACATGACCCTTTTGTGTATACTGCCATATTTTAAACTTATATGGGAAATACAATTCTGTACTGTAGCTTGCAAACCATTTATCGATGCCTTCAATATCTTCCATATTAAGAAGCAATCCAAAAGTTTGAATATTACCATAAATCATAGGCGTATAACCAGCTTTCTTTATTCGTTTGCAGAAAGCCTTACAAATGCCTGTAATCTCATCCTTGGACAAGCTTTTCATTCTACCGGAATCGCTTCGAATATACTCCAAGTCAAAAACAATCGGATAGGCAATCTGGTTACCGGAAAGAGATTCTATAACAAGATCCGCTTCCTCTTCTGCCTCTTCCTTTGTAATTGCCTGAGAAAAGAAATAAGCTCCAATATCAATTCCCTGTTCGGATGCCTTCACCGCGTTGTCATAAAAGGAGTCGTCAGGAACAAGCTTTCCAGATTCATAGCCTCTAACCCCGGCACGGACAAAAGCAAATTCCACACCATCATTCTTTACCTTTTCCCAGTCAATATCACCCTGATATCTGGATACATCTATTCCTTTATGTGAAATCACCTTATCATCTTTCACATACTGCAGCTCATGGTCATTAATCCATTTTAGATTCTCAGCACGAAGATTATGCATTTTCAATTCAGGATTAATGGGAATAAAATGATAGGTTCCTTCATGTGCAATGACAAGATCCTCTGCGTAAAGCGTTTTTAATGCATCCAGTACTGTTTTACCACTTTCAAGCATGGACTTAATAGAATCTTCTGTATCCGGCATACTATCCGGTATCGATGCTGATTCGTTCTCTTTTGCATCCTGTTCACGGACAGCTTCGATGTCATCTTCGGGATTCTCCTCCGGTTTTGCTTCCTCTTTCTCCTTAGATTCCTTTTGTTCAAAAGTGATGTCCACCTGATCTGCTTCTGCTGTTCCCTGTGTATCCTTCGGTTTCTCAATCACATTGGATGCAACGTCAGCATTTTCCTTACGATCAGCCACATTACTTGTAACACCCGCTTCATTCTCTTTGGTCTTTTCTTTTCCTTTATCCTTAGCCTGAATTTCATTCATCTCTGCATTCTGGCCACTGGAAGACTCCGCACCCTCTCCTCCTATTACAATCTGATAGGAAGCAGCCTTTTTACTTTGTGGAGTATGAAGTCTGCTAACCAGTATCGTTCCACCAACTCCAAGCAGGATTCCCGATACAAATACAAGACCTAATACCATTAAAATTGATTGATTTGCTTTACTTAATTTCCTTCGTGACATAATATACCACCCGTTATTATTAATATGGCTGCAGGAACATGGCTGAATATGGTTTCATTTCCAGTCCGCCCCCAAAATCTACATGTTCTCCTGTCAATAAGTCATGAGCTCTTCCCGCTCCGGCGTCAAAATGTGCAACATAAGGATTAGCATCTGCATTGATTGCAACCATGACTCTGTCATCTTCTTTCTTTCTCTCAAAAACGCATTGAAGATTGGTCAATACCAGCGACCGAAAATCCCCATAGTTCAAAGCATCACTCTCACTCTTTACCTTTGCCAGAGTAGAAATCCATTTTGTAAGCTCATTTTCCACCGGGGCCTGAAAACTAGGCCGAAGAGCCGGATCCCCTTCATCCTTAGTCGCTTTCGCACCCCATTCACTACCATAATAAACACACGGTATTCCTGGCATGCCAAAGCATATTGCATAAATCAACGGTAAATGCTTCTCATTTGTCAATATACTTGCTATCCTCGTGACATCATGATTATCCACAAAGGACAACATGTGTTTCCCTTTGTATAAGGTCCATTCCTCAGGACCAAACTGGCGAAGCAATGAATGATTGATTTCAAACATATTCTGACTGTTAAAGCTGGAGTATAATCCTTTATAACACTCGTAATTGGTCGCGCTATGAAGCATGGCATCATTGACATACTGTGTATAATCACCATGTAACATCTCTCCCACCAAAAAGAAATCTTCTTTTATATCATTACACATGCTTCTTAATCTCTTCACAAAATCGTGATCCAAACAATATGCTACGTCTAAACGCAAGCCATCAATGTCAAATTCCTTTACCCATAAGGAAATAGATTCAAAAATATGAGCAATCACTTCTTCATTGCGAAGATTCAGCTTAACAAGATCAAAACATCCTTCCCAGCCCTCATACCACAAACCATCATTGTAGTTGGAATTTCCATCAAAATGAATAAAAAACCAATCCTTGTATTTCGAATTTTCTCGATTCCTCAGTACGTCCTGAAAAGCCCAGAAGCCTCTGCCAACATGATTGAATACTCCATCCAGAATAATACGAATTCCTTCCTTATGTAATGCGTTACACACATCTACGAAGTCATCCTTTGTGCCAAGCCGACAGTCTATCTTTTGATAATCGCGTGTATTATATCCATGTGAATCCGATTCAAAGACCGGCGAGAAATATACCGCATTCATATTTAATGATTTGATGTGTGGAATCCATTCCTTTACTTTTACAATTCGAGGTGTTATTACACCATCGTTTTCCAGAGGAGCACCACAAAAACCCAATGGGTAAATCTGGTAAAACGTACTCTCATATGCCCACATATTCTTTCCTCCTGATTCCAATTTCCTACATATTGTATCATATGTCGTCTCAACTGGCAAATTTAATAATAAATACAATTAATTTATTCGTCACTCATTGTCAGATTATTAAATTGACATAATAAATTAACCGTTTTTACGCCTTTTGAATCTTTTCCTTCAAATACAATATTTCATCATTCACACGTATGTGTCATTTTTCTTCTATTAAGGATATTAGACCTGATTATATGATAAATATAGCGTCAAACTGCGTGTCATTTTTTTCTCTCCTGCTTGCAAAAAAAGACAAAAAAATCTACTCGGTTTGCATAATTCTTTCACTCAATAAAAATATTATGTAATCCATTTTAATCAATTCGAAAGGTATTCTCGATTCCGGTATGCTCCAGAATTTTATCATACTGGTCATACATTTGCTGAACACTATTTTCCAAAATATAGTAATGACGTATATAGGGAATCAATAATATCAACAGCAAAATAGTAAGAATTACTACTCCAATAGAAAAATAAAACACATCAAACAAAACCGTAGCAATTGTTAATATAGCGAACGTTATTGTAACCAGTAAATGAATTAGCCTCTCATGTTGAAAAAAAGAAATCTGTATGATATGTTCTCTTGCCATCTTATCCCATTCTTCTTTTGTCCATCCCATAGTTTGATCATTTGCTAATACTTCATTCATCCACTTTACGTAATTTCGTATTCTTTTCTCCATTTCATCCTTTCCGAAACACCCTTTGTGTTTCTCAAGACTGCTCCTTGTTCTCATCCCAGAATTCCCGAATTCTATCCCCAATTTGCTGGGTTGACGTAATAGATACATTCTGCCACTCTCTTGGAAATAACATGCGATATTGATTTGTTGTAAATCTATCATCCAATAATGCAATGACTCCTTCATCTTCAGAAGTACGTATTACACGTCCCGCCGCCTGTAATATCTTGTTCATGCCCGGAAATCGATATGCATAGTCAAATCCATTTTCTCCGTTTTCGTCAAAATACCATTTCAGGATTTCACGTTCGTTACATACCATAGGAAGACCGGTTCCTACAATGATGGAACCTATCAAGCTGTCATTCTTGAGGTCAATTCCTTCCGAAAAAATACCACCTATCACGCAAAATCCTACGAGTGTTTTATCTTCTTCAACCTCTACCTCCATTTGGATCAGCTCGTCAAACCTTAAGTCTCTGTTTTGACTCAGATTACTGTTGTGTCGAAAGCTAAGCAGAAAATCTTCCCTCTTTTTGTCGTCCATAGAAGATTCCTGTACGATAACCTCAATATCCTGCGTACAATATCGATTCAGATAGACCTGATAAACCTCATTAAGAAACGCGTGTGATGGAAAAAACACCATATAATTACCACGCCTTGACCGCACAATCTGATCTATGCACAAAGCAATATTGTTATATTCCTTCTCACACCTTCTCGTATATTTACTGCTGACATCTTTCACAATTGATAACATCCGTTTCTTTTCGTCAAAAACGGATTCGGCATACACAGCATAGTCCTCCGGATCATTACTGAGAAGCTTCTTATAATATTGAATCGGTAGTAATGTGGCCGAGAACAAGATCGTACTATTCGCCTTATCCATACACATACGAAGATTTTTTGCCGGCTGTACACAGAGTAGTTTTAAAAGGAATCCACCATCGCTTTGTAGCTCGGAGTAGATTACGTAATTCTCATCCACTAATTCATACATATTCAAAAAGTGCCTCATACGTAAGTAAAAATCAAATACTTCTTTATGAATTTCCTGAGGTTCGTCCTCAAAATATTTTTCAAACTGAGCGGCTACTTTGGTCAGACTCATTCCAAAGGCAGATATCGAATCAACAATTTCACATCCGCTGCACTCTCTTTTCAAAGCCAGCATCTGCTTATTACAGCTCTCAAGATACTTCTCCAACTTTTTATCGTATGGTTTGACAAGCCTTTTCACCTCAAGGATCTCTTCCTTATATAATTCGGCACTATACATATCGCGTCCACGATCAACAAGATTATGTGCTTCATCGACCAAAAACAGATAATCGCCGACAACTCCATCACCAAAAAATCTACGTAAATAGACGTTAGGATCAAATACATAGTTGTAATCACAGATCACTCCGTCCGAAAAGAGAGACATATCCAGACACAATTCAAAAGGACACACCTGATGCTTTTTTGCATATTCCCAAATAATCTCTCTGGAATACGTATCATCAGATATCAGAAGATCATACATAGCCTCGTTAATCCTGTCATAATGGCCATTCGCATAACAGCAGTAATCAGGATTACAATCGGTCTCTTCCATAAGACACATTTTATCCTTTGCCGTAATCGCAACTGTCTTGAATTTCAGTCCTCTCCTTTTTAACAGGTCATAGGTCTCGACTGCTACCGTACCTGTAATTGTCTTAGCCGTCAGATAGAAGATTTTCTCACCATGTCCCTCTCCAATGGATTTAATAGCAGGATATAAGGTTGAAATCGTCTTGCCTACACCCGTAGGAGCTTCTATAAACAGTCGTTTCTGATGTACGATTGTCCGATACACCTGACCTGCCAGTTCCTTCTGTCCTTTTCGATAAGGATAAGGAAAGCTCAAACCCTTAATGGACTCTGTTCTTTCCTGATGCCAGTCATGAGAAAACTGAGCCCACTTCTTGTATTCTTCCATCAAATCCTGAAACCAGTTTCTTAGCTCAACAAATGAATACTCTTCATGAAAGTACTTAACCTCTTCGGTATCAATATTACAATAGGTCATACGAACTCTCATTTCGATATTCCCATGATCTACGGAGTAAATATAAGCATAACACTTTGCTTGGGCCAGATGTACCTGATAAGGCTCCTGAAGGGATTCCAGATGTTGATATATTCCTTTGATCTCATCGATCGTGACGGTTCCATTATCCTCAATGATAATTCCATCCGCTCTTCCGTCGATAACAATATCAAAATCCTTCTCCTCCAATCGCAGCTTAAGTGGAACCTCCGCATGATAATCAGAGCCTGCCCGCCCTTGAAGCATACGATGTATCCTGCCTCCCTCAAGCATGGCATCCGCCGGTACAGAAGATTTCCTACGATTATCAATACTTCCGCCTCGAAGGAGAAACTCCACAAGTCTACGAACTGATATATTCACTTGATCCTTTGGCAATTCCACGAATTGATTATCCATTCTGTCTCCCATCGTCACAACATGGGTACATACCACTGATACTGTTCCATGATGACATGACCATTCTGAAATCTTACTCCCTCTGACTCTAACAATTCAATCTGTTTGTTCTCACCACCAAAAGCAAAAGCACTTGATGGGAATCCATCCTTGGTGACCACTCGATGACAGGGGATATGGTCTGGATCTGGATTGGAATGCAGTGCATATCCCACCACACGAGACCAACGCTTATTGCCTGCCAAGGCAGCCACCTGTCCATAGCTTGCTACATATCCCTTCGGTATCTTTTTTACGACCTCATAGATACGCTCAAATGTATTCATACGGTTCTCCAATCTTACATTCATTTCCTATCAAAAAACTCTCTACCTCGATAGTATCTTATCAAAGGCAGAGAGTCAATTACTGCATATTAACAACGAATCAATTATTAGTGTGTTACAGCATACTTATTAATGAATGATTCAAAATTATTATCAAATCCGGCGTATTGTACGGTTAACTCACGTGTAAAATCCAATCCTAACACACCCAAAATGGATTTTGCATCAATAATCACACGGTTATAAAAAACATCAATGTCGAAATCGCACTTAGAGCTTGCTGCTACAAACTCACTTGCCTGCTCTGGTCTTAACTTTATTTTTCTTTCACGCATAATTAGCACCTCTTCTTTCATACACGTTTCCACGTACCCTCATCCGTGAATTATAAGCTTCGTTGCTCCTTACTCCTTATGAAATTATACTAAAATACCGTTTTTTGTCAATCTGAATTTTTTAACGATTAATTAAGAAAATATTAACCTTTTGTACCCTATGTCATAAATTCATGGTTTTTGGTGTCCATTTATGTGCATTGTGCTCGAGCAAGTAGGAATAATTCCTGTTATATCTTCTTCTTTTTTCACTTTTTCACAAATTCGGTCATGTATTTTTGGAACCTTAAAGGAAGCATCTGTTGCTGAAGCTTCAAATTCATTCTCTCTTTAATGGCTATCGTATGACAAAAGCTTGTAAAGAGTTCTTGGTAGTACTCCTCTTCATCACTGTATTGTCTCACAAAATCCTCGTCAATCTCCTGACTCGGCAGGTAAATCCACTGCTTTCCCTTCTCATGTAAAATCGCAGAATGTCTGTGATCATCATAGATCAGAAAATCCTCCAGAGGAAGCCTATCAGCAAAATGAGGTGCTAAGAAGGGAAGTATATCATTCTTGGGTCCAACCTTCGCATACAGAACTCCATTAGCCAATTCCTGAAATCGCAGAAACTCCAATAAATGATGTGTCTCTCCTCCAACGTAACGATTCAACTCAAAAACAGTAGCAACATCCGGATTGCTCAAATGGTTCATAACAGCGTGTCCGTTCTTCATAGACAACCCTACATGAATCGTCTTGTAAACCGCATCAGCCTTACGTGAGTCATTGGATGCTATAGCCCGAACCATACTCTGGTATGTCTCAAACCCCAGTCTCTCGCACACTGTCTTTGATACTTTCCACGCTTTCTTTTCGTCAGTATCTACCTGCCTATACTCACAAAACATCTGATACTCATAATTACCGGATTGTAAGTGACACCTCTCATGGTCAAGGCGGGAAGCCCATATTTCATAAACACCTGAGAAGATTCCCTCTAAAGAATCTTCACATAAAAAAATAATCTGCTCATCCATACTATTCCCCAAAATATCCCTTCCTATCCTATCAAAATCTGTTGTTTTGAATTACTATATTGCTGATCATCAAACATCGAAATCTGTCTATATGTTAATCCATCCGGTGCAAAAGGAAGTCTTTCTTTGACATACAATAAATTGCGAGTGATATAGTCCTCATCAATTTTCGTCTGATACATCATCTTCCCACCACAGGAAATAAAGTATAATGCCCTTTTTAAAACAACACCAATTCGCTTCAAATCCTCAAATCGCAGATTTCCCATACGTCTCGCTGCCACAATTCGCTTTGCTGACTTTACCCCAATCCCCGGAACACGCAGCAGCAGAAAATAATCTGCACGATTGACTTCTACTGGAAAGATTTCGAGGTGACGCAATGCCCAATCACACTTTGGATCCAGAAGAACATTAAAATTGGGCTTGGACTCTGAAAGAAGCTCAGATGCCTGAAATCCATAAAATCTCATGAGAAAATCTGCCTGATACAATCGATGTTCGCGCAGAAGTGGCGGACCATCCATGGTAGCCGGAAGCATCTTATCATGATTGAGTTGAACATAAGCGGAGTAATAAACCCTCTTCAAATTAAACTTTTGATAGAGCGTCTCCGCAACCGTCACAATCTGATAATCATTTTCCGGAGTAGCTCCAATTATCATCTGTGTTGACTGTCCGCCTGGCACAAATTGCGGTGCATTCTTATACACTACCAAATCATGACGATTCTCCTGAATACCGTTCTGAATCTGTCTCATGGGTGCCAATATTGTCTTTCTGGTCTTATTGGGAGCCAGCTTCTTCAAGCCATCAGCCGTTGGTAACTCAAGATTAATACTCATCCTGTCAACAAGAAGACCAAGCTGGTCAACAATCCTCTGATCTGCTCCAGGTATCGCCTTGACATGAATATAACCTTCAAAATGATACTCATTTCTTAATTTATATATTGCTGCATATATCAATTCCATAGTATACGTAGGATTCTTCAGAATACCTGAACTCAGGAATAATCCTTCGATATAATTCCTGCGATAGAATCCCATCGTAAGCTCACAAATCTCCTCCGGGGTAAAGGAAGCTCGGGGAACATCATTTGACTTGCGGTTAATACAGTATTTACAATCATAAATGCATTCATTCGTAAATAAAATCTTCAATAAAGAAATGCATCTGCCATCGGCGGCAAACGAATGACATAAACCCGCCGCCACGGAATTACCAATTCCTTTTCCGCTACCCTTACGGTCAACACCACTGCTGCTGCAGGATACATCGTATTTTGCTGCATCAGTCAGAATATTTAATTTCTCCATAATGGATAGATGATTACTATCCTTAATCTGAATCTGCTCCACAAAAAGCGCCTCCGAACATTTGTTTGTTTTATCATATCACAAATGATTCAGAGACGCAATATTAATTCGAACATATTTTCGATTGTATGAACTTCTCAGATACCTCTTTAAGGTCAGACCTTGACTTTATAGAATCTGGATTCCCGCTTTCTCAGCAGCATCCAAATCTGCTTGTGGCCAAACAGAAGAATGAACCTCGCCAATATGTGCTTTTCTTAAGAAGTACATACAGATTCTTGACTGACCGATTCCTCCACCAATGGTATAGGGCAATTCGCCACGTAAAAGAGCTTTTTGGAAATCGAGATTTGCCCTTTCTTCACAACCTGCAATCTTCAGCTGCTCTTTCAGCGCCTCTTCATCCACACGGATACCCATAGAAGAAATCTCAAAGGCACAATCCAGAACCGGGTTATAAATCACAATGTCTCCATTCAATTTCCAGTCGTCGTAATCCGGAGCTCGTCCATCATGTTTCTCACCGGATGCCATGGCACCACCAATCTGTTCTATAAAGATAGCTCCCTTTAACTTCACGATCTCATACTCACGCTCCTTCGGAGTCTTATCCGGATATCTGTTCTCCAATTCCTGTGAAGTAATAAAACTGATTTCTGTTGGTAGAAGGTTCTCTAAGAAAGGATATCTTCCGGATAAATAGTCTTCTGTCATCTTCAAAGACTCATAGACTGATTTTACCATGCTGCGGAGTGTCTCTTCCGTACGGTCCTTTTTCTCAATAATCTTCTCCCAATCCCACTGATCAACGTAGATAGAATGTAGATTATCCGTATCTTCGTCACGACGGATCGCAGTCATATCGGTATAAAGTCCTTCACCTGGTTTAAATCCATATCTCTTCAGCGCCAGTCTTTTCCACTTTGCCAGAGAATGTACAATCTCCATCTGCTCATCGCCCAACTCCCTTACTCCGAAAGAAACCGGTCGCTCTACTCCATTCAGATTATCATTCAGACCAGAAGATGGTCTTACAAATAACGGAGCTGAAACACGTGTCAGATTCAGTTCATTTGCCAATGCCTTTTCAAAAAAATCCTTAACCTCTTTTATCGCTATCTCTGTCTCTTTAATATCCATCGGACTCTTATAGTCCTTCGGGATGATAATTGTACTCATACTGCTTCCTCCGTTCATCTCATCAATCTTCAACCAATGATAGGATAATTATATTACTCTCATTTCAATTGTGCAATAAAAAGTCTTTTTTCCTCGTCATTTTCCTTGTCAGTTTCATCTATTTCAACTAAAATGATGTGAGTGACAAAAATATGCTTAACGATTTCACACAGAAAAGGAAAACTCTCATAATGAAAGAACAACTTTATACCATACCTCTCATGGATGCATTTCATTCTGAAGATGAATGTCCGTTTTGCTTTCTAGAACGCAATCTGGAACAAAATGCTTTGGAATTCATTCTTGGCACCGCTTACATGGAAAGTGACATTCGTGAGACCACTGACCGTGAAGGTTTTTGCAGACGACATCTGAAATATATGTACGACTATGGCAATTCTCTTGGAAATGCCCTGATGCTAAAGACTCATTATCAGCTGCTCAATCGTGAATTAAAGGAGCAAATTGCTCATTTTTCGGCCGGAAAACGTAATCCCTTCCACTCGATTAGCAAAAAGGGCACTTCATCCGGCAATTCCATCGTTTCCTGGATTCACCAGAAAAGGAACTCCTGCTATCTGTGCAATTACGTAAGTAACACGTATCAGCGCTATCTCGATACATTTTTTCATCTGTATCGCAAAGATCCAGAGTTTCACACTCTGATTGCAGAAGGAAAAGGCTTCTGTCTTCATCACTTTGGCGAGCTCATGGAGCTTTCTGAATCGAAGATGAACACGCATGAAAAGGAGAGTTTCTACCCCATGATTTTTTCTGTTATGGAACGCAACATGAAGAGATTGGAAGAGGACTTATCCTGGTTTGTCAATAAGTTTGATTACCGCTACAAGGATGAGGACTGGAAGAATTCACGCGATGCCATCCCCAGAGGAATGCAAAAGCTTCACGGGCAAACAGAACCGCCTGTTGGTAAGTAAAAAAAGGATGTCGGTCATTCCTGACTGACATCCTCTGTTTTATTTGCCATACATTCCTCAAAAATCTGAAGATACTCTATAAAACCGCTGAGTATTTGATCCGGACTCATCCGGTCATCCCTGTATTTCCGATTCTTATACCCTTCCATACAGAGTGCTATCATATCCGTAACCTTCTCCAAATCGAGACCATCCCTCAGCAGTGCCACATCAGCCTGTCCATAAATCTGCTGATACGCCTCACGAATACTTTGCGTCCACTTATCTGCCTCTTCCCTGACATCCTCATGTCGCTCCGAAGCACATCCTGTAAGAAACAGTTCTAAATAGGGATAGTTCTTCAACATCTTTGTTTTATTCTTTTCCATCAGCTGAAAAAGAGTAAAGAGATTGTTCTCACTGCGATTAATACCCTGAGATAACTCCATGATCATATATCTTGCACTATATTCCAAAATAAATATGTATAAATTCTTCTTACTTCCAAAATAATGAAACAAAAGTCCTTTTGAAATCCCTGCTTCCTTAACAATGACATCCGTGCTGGCTCGATAATATCCATTTTGCGCAAAAACCTTAAGTGAAGCATTAATCATCATATCTTGTTTGTTTTTCTTTAAGTCGAAGAATTTGTCGTTCATTTACGTCCACCTTTTGTCTGATTGTTGAAATTGACCATCAAAGTCAAGTTCCATAATAGCATCATTTCAAGGTAGTCGCAACACTTTTATGATAGAATATCAACGTCAATTCCCTTCAAATCCTCTGGGAGCAACTTAGCTTTCTCTAAGATTTGCTGGATCTCTATCTGTACTTTATCCTGAATTCCTTCCATTGCTGGAATCTCCTGAACTACTCGTTCTGCCTTTTCTTCGCCCTCTGTCTTCTTATCCGGATCCTGCCTTCCGGCTTTCTCCATCTGTTCCGCTTTTTCTTTTCGTTCCTCGATCTTCTTTTCTTCTTCTGCCTTCTCTTCTGCTTTCTTTTTCGCTTCGGCACGTACCTTCTCTGCGTCTTCATCAATCTTTTTCTTGATTTCTGACGTCATCATACCGATAATTTCACTGCTGGCTCCCTCCATAACCTCCTGGGCACTATCAACAGCTTCCTGCATTCCTTTATTCTTTACACTTGACTTTTTGATTTCATTACTGATATAACCCTCTACATAAATTGCTCGTTGACTATTGTAGTTCTCATTTCTATATCTGACGATATCCTTATAATTATCAAGCACTCTCTGCTGATACTCTGTAGGTGGATCCATTTCGCTCAGTCGTTTCTGTTCCTCTTCTGTGAGCATCTCTTTATTTGGCTCTGCCGAATTGCGAATCCGCATTTGCTTTTCCATCAGCTCCAGATCCGATTGTTCTGTGCTGTCTTCCTTCACTTCGTATTCCTCACGAAGCTTTTCATTTGCCTCTCTCAATTCCTGAATCTGTTCATTCTTCTGAACCTTCTCTGCTGAAAGCTGATTGATATGAGCCTGACGTTCCTCCAGTTCCAAATCTGTCTTACCGTCTTTTTCAAATTGGTCCTGCATAAGCTTCATAGCCTTCTTTTGGGCAATTTCACGTTTCTTTTGAATTTTATCTTCTGTAGTTTCTTTCTTTTGATCTACAAAGAAGGAACCCTTGGTTTTGCTTCCCTTGTTCTTCTGGCTCTTTTCCATATGTAACTTAGCATATTTTAAGCCATTCAACTCTTCTCCATTTTGCGCTTTTATCTTCATATTGACCCCCACATCCATGTGCATCAATCGCACTAACAATTGTTACATTCCATATATCGGAACAATTTTACAATTTATTAATACCAGCATGAAAGATTTGTACTTCGTAAAATCTGAAGTACCTGACAGATGTGCAAAATGGGATTAATATGCAACAATTTCATAACCGGTCTCTGTAACCACAACCTGTACTTCCCATTGTGCTGACAGGCTCTCATCCTCTGTATAGACGGTCCATCCATTCTGATCGTCAATGAAAATTTCCTGTTTTCCCATATTTACCATAGGTTCAATGGTAAAACACATTCCAGGAACCATCAGCATCTCCTGTCCCGGTTTCGAAATATAGCTTACCCAAGGTTCCTCGTGAAATTCCAGTCCAATCCCATGACCTCCGATTTCTCTCACAATCGTATAACCCTGACTTTTCGCATACTCATGAATAGCACTTCCCATATCTCCCATCATCGTCCACGGTTTCACATTCTCCAGCCCAATCTCCACACATCGCTTCACATCATCCACCAGCTTCCGTGCGTCAGATGACACGTCCCCAATGCAGAACATCCTGGAAGAATCCGAAAAATAACCCTTATATAAGGTAGATACATCAACATTGATAATATCTCCATCCTTTAGAATCTCATCTTTGGAAGGAATTCCATGACATACTACTGAATTAATAGAGGTACATACACTCTTTGGATAGCCCTCAAAATTCAGAGGTGCTGCAATACCTCCGAGCTCAGCTGTCTTCTCCACAACCCAGTCATCAATATCCTGAGTAGAAACTCCCGCCTTAATCTTTGATGCAACATAATCCAAAACAGCAATGTTTACTTTTCCACTTACACGGATTCCTTCTATTTGTTCCGGTGTCTTTATCATATCATGATTGGGAACCATTTTCCCTTGATCACCAAACTTCTCTATCCTTTCATCAAATGCCAGATGGCACGATTTGTATTTTTTTCCACTTCCGCACCAACATAAATCATTTCTGCCTAATTTACTCATTTTTTCTCCTATCTACGCGCAGGTACATGCGCATCCTAACCAAAATCCATAAACGCTAGTATTATAACACATTTTCATCTATGCGATTCAATTATCTTCAAGGTAATGTCATTTTCTTATTTTACTCATGTGACTTTTCGGTATATACTATGCAATAGATATTGTGATTTGCACGGTCGGGAGGTTAGTGTGAAAAATAAATTTTTCACACGGCAAATTTGTGCTTGCGCCCAAAGTTTGCGGAGTATTAGCAAGAATGGAGATTAATATGGAACGATTAAATACCATACAGAAAATACAAATCAAAAATCAGCTGGAACGCATTCTACATGCTCCCTGTGGATATTGTGGCGGTATACTGGAAATGACACTTGTCTTTGATTGTAACCTTGCAAAAGATGTACTCTCAGAGCTGTCTGTTGAACTGACCTGTTTTCTAAAGCAATCAAATGATGTTTTTCGTAATACTCGTTTGAATACCATCCTATGTATTAGTGAACATGAGTATATAAAGACTCTCTCTTCCTTTTCCAGCATTCTCACAGGTAAGGAATGGGCACAGTATCGACCCGCTGTAAGTCCACTTTCTCTGGATGAGCTCTCCGGGATGCTTAAAGTGTTCTATGCAAGGAGTAAGCTCATCATACTCATTTCTGATCATCCTGTTATACATAACGTGGATCTGCTCAAAAAGAATATGCAACCCTTTCTCTATCGCAAGCTGCTATGTCTCCACACAAATGGAGAATCATCCATGTTTTCGATTACTACAGGTCAGATTGGAACAATGCTCACAAACGGACAGGACTCCATGTCTGCTCCCCTCTGATCCCTTTGTAATTTCTTCTTTCCCTTCAGGCATTAGCTCCGAAAGAAACACTACTGTTTTTTTCGGAGTCAGCATACCTGCCTCATTGCAGGAAATATGACTCTTTTCACTTTCAACGCATTCCAGAAAATCCTTCATCAATTCTACTGGAAGATCTTCGCCTAAGAATTGAAACTCACAAATATGTTTGCCTGTTTCCTTCCACACCATTTGGCAAAATGACTCATACGATGCCGATAAGATGTCCAAGGAAATGCAGTCCATTCGGTATACTTCCGAGTAATCTTCAGCCGCATTTTGCTCCATTTCATACTGGTCCACACCTGCCCCTAACGATATGACACCTATAACAAAATCTCCGTCGTGTTCACATGACACTCGTGTCAATGCGCTGATTTCCTCAAAAGTCATTTCTTTCATTAATCCAATAGGATGTACCGTTGGCATTAGTTCATCATATGTCTTCTGGTATTCCCAAAAATCTATCGCTCCATCAAAATGATTTCTTTCATAGCTTTCTCGTAGCGTTATCATGTCTAACTCCACCTCAAATTCAAATCGTTTCATTCCCATAATTCCTTCCATCTTGTAAAATATGTAGTTTACATAAATTATATTGACTGTTTTTTTTAATTCTCATTGTGCATATTTACCAATGCCGAGTTGTATTTCAATCTTTATTTACAAATTGTTCACAATCATTTTTCCGATTATCAATATTTCTTGCATATAATAAAAACATCCATTCATGATTGATTAGTAAGTGAGGTGGCTTATGAAGAAACGATATTGGATTACCATAATGATTACGATTGTGTTTTCTATCTCTCTGAACATCCTCGCATGGACGAGTAATTGGTTCAGCGATTGGTATGTAGCGCATATCTTTCCGTTCTGGGTTACAACTTATGGTAAGTTCACGAGTTTCTTTCCGTTTTCCGTTGGAGAATTGCTCCTTGTAATCGGGCTTATTCTTGTTGTTGTTGCTTTCCTTCTTGGAATCCTCACTGTTGTCCTTCATATTCTTCATAAAAAATCCGTCTGTATCAGGAAATTCTATTGCTTTCTGTCCTGTATTATAACATTTGCTGTATTAGTGATGTCTTTGAACTGTTTCCCTTTATATCATTGTTCCACCTTTGAACAAAAATACATGTCTGGTTCGGAAGCTGACTATACCTTTACTGAGCTGGCGGCTTTACGTGATTATGTGGTAACGCGTTCCAATCAGTTATCAAGCTTGATGGTTCGTGATGAAGATGGTAATGTTGTGTACACAGATAATATGGAAGCAGTTGCGATAAAAAGTATGCAGGAGCTGGGCAAGCAATACAAACAGCTGGAAGGATACTATGTGACTCCTAAGCGTCTTGCCTCCTCTCACTTTATGTGTCAACAGAATATGCGTGGATACTATTTTCCTTTCTCCATGGAAGCCAATTATAACGGTGTCATGACGACCATGAATATGCCCTCCACCATGTGTCATGAATTGGCGCATACAAAGGGCTTTATCTACGAAGACGAAGCGAATCTCATTGGCTTCCTCGCCTGTATCAATTCTGAAGATCTCACCTTCCAATACAGCGGCTACCTAAGCGTATTAAATTATATTGACAACGATTTCTTTCAAGCAACCGGAAATAACAAGACGATATATAAATCCCATGTCAAAATAAGTGAGACCGTAAAAAGGGATAATCAATTTATCACGAAAGACACCAAGGAAGAAGTTGAAAAAGCTGCTGTCATTAAAACAGCTGTCGTAAAAAAAGCAGCCACGCGCTTTATTGATACCAATTTAGTAGTAAATGGTATTCCGGAAGGTGCATTAAGCTACAATAAAGTAGTTGAACTCCTCATGCAATACTACGATGGTAATTATGATGAATTCCCCGGAGACGAACTTCCTGTGGATGATTATCTCTTTGCTTCGGAAAATAGTTAATTATCCCTTATTATGGTATAATAACATATACTATATTTATAAGCAGAAAAGAGGGTCATTATGAAAGTTATTCTTTTAAACGGAAGTCCGCACAAATACGGATGTACTTATACCGCATTACTTGAGACTGCCAAAGCATTAAACGCAAATGATATCGAGACGGAGATTCTCCAGATTGGAACCGGAAGCATCCATGGCTGTATCGCCTGCAACGGCTGTTCCGGAAAAGACAGATGTGTATTCGAAGATGATATTGTAAATACTGTCATTGAAAAAATGGAACATGCTGACGGACTCATTGTTGGTACTCCAGTTTACTATGCTTCACCAAACGGAACCATTCTGGCACTTCTGGATCGTATCTTCCACGCTGGTAATTGTTTTGCGTATAAGCCCGCAGCAGCGATTGCATCTGCAAGACGTGCCGGTACTACCTGCTCACTCGATGTAATCCATAAGTATTTTACCATCTCCAAAATGCCTGTAGTATCCTCTCAATATTGGCCAATGGTACATGGCAGTACTGCTTCCGACGTTGCTTCTGACGAGGAAGGACTTCAGACCATGCGTGTACTTGGAGCAAATATGGCTTGGATGTTAAAATCCATTGACGCAGGTAAAAAAGCAGGGGTCGAGATTCCTGTTGCAGAGCCCCGCATATTTACGAACTTTATACGATAAACCTTTTTTATAGCTCCGGTATCAGTTAAAATAGACCAGTTCATCTTCTGCAGGGTCTGCCGGAGCTATTTCTATGGAAAACAATACAGGAGCCTTTTTTCCATATTCTCTGCTCATAGCACTTCCAATTTTGGCTGTCACCATTACCCAATCTCTTTGCTTGAGCTTTCTGGCATTCTCATACTTACAAGGGAATCCTACAAAAGCAACATCGGCTGCACAACATGTCATGGCAAATCTGCCTGGGACAAACACATCTTCTTTTCCCTTTTTCGGTATGTATACCATAGCCTTAAACTTAACGGTTTTTCCCTCATATGCAGAAAGATTATCCAACGCATCCAAATACCAGATACCAAAATCCTCATCCCCGATTTCAATTACCGGAGCCTTTGTGTCAAATGGAAGCTCTTCACTAACCTTATCGTCTACCTTACCATCCGGCGTCTCAAACAGAATCTGGGCACGCTTATTGACCGCACGAACAGTTCTCTTGAACATAGCACGATCAAATTCCTCTCCACATCGATTAAACAATACCAAGTCTGCATACGTAAACTGCGCCATCATCATCTGTTTCATATTGCTCAAATAGACCTCATACGTTGTCGAATCCACTGTTGCAATTCCTTCTCCCATAAGCCATGGATCCGGGAATGCTTCTATAATCGTATTGACGTCCCACGTACCGTTCGATTCGATTAAAACCCGTGCCGGTTTACATTCTTTATCGTAAGCAAGGAACAGTTCGGGAGTTACCTCTTCTTCCTCTTCCACAATATGCACAGTAACCTTATTCTTCTTTAAAAGAGCTTCCTCCAATTCTTCCTCGCCCTCTTCGCAGACAATTAGCAACGTGTTCTTTCCATCGGCAAATTGTCCCTCACTCATGGTCTCCTTGATAAAAGAAGTCTTTCCACTCTCAAGAAATCCTGTAAATAAATATACCGGTACCTGTCTCTTTCCTAACATACCTATCCTCACATTCTATAAGCCAAACAATTCTTTTATCTGATCTTCTTTTAAATCTGCACCTATGACACAGAGTCTTCCTGTAACATCGGCGGCACCTCTACGAATCTCAAACTCACCGGGTGTCAGATCAAAGTGTATCCATTCTCCATCTTGTGCCGGAACAATGCCCTTCGCGCGAAGAATGGTTCCAAATCCACTCTCATTTGCCAGTTTCTGAAGTATCTCCTTCATCTGCTCTTCACTGAACTTATGAACGGTCTCTGTTCCCCAACTGGTAAATACATCATCCGCATGATGGTGTCCATGTTCGTGGTCGTGGTCATGGTGACAGCAATGTCCATCATGCTCATGCTCGTGTTCATGCTCGTCGTGGTCATGGTGACAGCAGTGTCCATCGTGGTCGTGCTCGTGTTCATGCTCGTCATGGTCATGGTGACAGCAGTGTCCATCGTGGTCGTGCTCGTGTTCATGCTCGTCATGGTCATGGTGACAGCAGTGTCCATCATGTTCATGCTCGTGTTCATGCTCATGATCATGGTCATGGTGACAGCACTTCTCTTCCTCAAGCAGCTCGTGCTCCAGCGATTTGCTTCCCTCCATAGCCTCCAGAATCTGCTTACCTTTGATATCCTCCCATGGTGTGGTAATCAGAGCGGCTTCGGAGTTATGATCGCGAATCAACTCAATACATTGATCCAGCTTGTCCTGCTTCATCTTCTGGGTACGACTGACAATTATTGTCCTTGCACTTTCCACCTGGTTGTTGAAGAACTCTCCAAAATTCTTCATGTACATCTTAGCTTTTGTACCATCTACAACTGCAACCATACTGCTGATCATAATCTCTTCCTGATCCTTCAGGCCCTCAACTGCCTTTGCCACATCGGACAGCTTTCCTACTCCAGATGGCTCAATGATAATCCGATCCGGATGAAACTTCTCTAAAACCTCTTTTAATGCTGTTCCAAAATCTCCAACTAACGAGCAGCAAATGCATCCGCTGTTCATTTCTGTGATATTGATTCCGGCATCCTTTAAAAAACCTCCATCAATACCAATTTCTCCAAATTCATTTTCAATCAAAACGATCTGTTGTCCACAAAAAACCTCCTGAATGAGTTTTTTGATCAATGTTGTTTTCCCTGCTCCAAGAAATCCGGATATGATATCTATTTTTGTCATTTACTCTGCTCCTTTATCAAATGCTTCATTACGTTCTGCACTTTATATAGTACCACATTTGTCAAGTCCTGCTTATTAAATATCTCTAAAAGAATGCATTCAAAGACCCTGTTCAAAGAAAAGCGACATCATACTTAAAACAGACGCATCGTAGGCATTGATTCGCACTTTATCTACGCTGTCCATATACTGCTGCCACAGCTTCTTGGGAACCTTATCCTCTCCATATCGATCCTGTAAAGAAAGTCGTTCCCTCTCTTTTACAAAATAGTATCGAATGGCATCCCTGTCTCTTGCAACATCATGACCTCTTCCATAAAACAGGCGTCTGGCAATGTTCTCTTTGTGCAGGAGCCGACGACACACACACCATAAACTGTGTTTTAGCGGCACTACCGTATCGTCTGCACAATGGAGAATTAATACCTCTGCTTTTGTCTTTCTAAGCCCTGACAAGGTATTACGAAAAAGCAATTCTGGAAAAAGAACACATCGATACAGATAGAGAAATGGTGCCATGATACGTGCTGTCCTTCCATACGTGGTCGAAAGCGCATCTGACATCATCTGCGTGGAATCGGAGAAACCTGAGCGGAGAAGAACTCGCTTTACCTGCTTCGTCTCTGTTAATATCATTGCACACGCATATGCACCCATGCTGTGTCCGTAAAGATAAATCTCTGCATTTTCCTCCGTAATTCTCTCTAAGAATTTGATAGCACTCTCCAAGTCAAGTACTGCCTGATCAAGCCCTCTCATGCTTTCGCCATCACTTTCATAGCAACCCATGTTGTCAAATCCAAATACAGCAAATCCACAATCCGCGAAATGTGCAATATCTGTCATATAATCTTGATGCGACTGTAAATAACCATTCACAAGTATAATAATTCGCTTTCCTGCAGCGACAGGTTTCTCCGCATCCCCTGTATGATACAGGTATCCCCGCAAAGTCACATTCCTGTTATTTTGAAATTCAACCCGAACCCTTCTCAGGTTCGGGAAATGCGATACCCCATACTGCCAGAAAGGAATGTCTCTTGGACACCGAACAAAAAAAACTTTACGATAATAATAAATGGAAATCATCTGACACAACCCCAGAATCGCACCCATTCCCATACTTACTTTCTTAATTTTACTCATAAAAAAAGCACCCCGCTACTCTATTTCTTATAGTATTGGCAGAATGCTTTCTATTTATCACAGATTATCACTGATTACCACAAATGAAGCAGCTTAATACCGGCCTTCATGAATTTATAAGAAACATTCTCCAGCTCAGACGCCGCCTTTTCGAGTTCCTCTCGAATCGGAAGATGTTGGGGACAATGTTGTTCACACTTGCCGCATTTCACGCATAAGGATGCACTGGATGGCTCTTTGCGAAACGCAGTACATTGCAAATACTCAAAACGTCCGGTCGCGCGATTCTCTGTATATATCTCATTGTAGCATCGAAAGGTTCCCGGAATATCAACACCCTTTGGACAGGGCATGCAATAACCGCATCCGGTGCAGCCAACCTTAATGGAACGGCTTATTTCTGCTTTGATTTCTTCAAAAAATCTCTGATCCTCTTCTGTCAGTTCTCCGATTTCTGCTTCCGATGCAACTCGTATGTTCTCTTTTACCATTTCCATGGAATTCATACCCGATAAAATACATGTCACTCCACTTTGATTCCATAACCATCGTAAGGCCCATTCCGCAGGGCTTCTCTTTGGCTGTTTATCTGCAAAGAGTTTTTTTGCACCCTCTGGAAGCAGGTTTACCAGCTTACCGCCACGAAGCGGCTCCATAATGATAACCGGAATCCCCTTACTTTCGGCATACTCAAGGCCCCTTCTCCCAGCCTGTGAGTTCTCATCCATGTAATTATACTGGATTTGACAAAAATCCCAATCATACGCATCCAAAAGTTTGCAGAACATATCAGAATTTCCATGATAGGAAAAACCAATATTACGAATCTGACCGGAAGCAATTTTCTCTTCTATCCATTCTTCGATGCCAAGCTTTTTCAATTTCTCCCACGTAGCGGTATCTGTAAGCATATGCATCAGATAGTAATCTACATGATCGGTTTGCAGTCTGGTAAGCTCCTCCTGAAAAAGCTTCTCAATTCCATTTCTTGATTTGATCAAATAATGAGGAAGTTTTGTAGCTATCTTAATCTGATCCCTGCATTTATTCTTTGCAAAGATCTGTCCCATCAGTACCTCAGAACCACTATATACATATGCAGTATCAAAGTAATTGACGCCGTTATGTACCGCTTCCATTACTTCGGCTTCTGCTTTCTCAAAATCAAATTTGTTGCCCTTTTTGGTAAACCTCATACATCCAAAGCCCAGTATTGAAATATCATTTCCCTTACGATCTTTTCTATATTTCATTCGAATCCCTGCTTCCTTTCTTTGTTCCTTTTACTCTTTTCCTTCACAATCTGTTACATCATCAAATTTTCGAAACTCATTGATATCATGAATCAGTATTTGAATACCTTTAATCGTGTTACTAAATACACCTGCACTGTACAAATTGTAAACAATCATACCAAGTGGTACCGCAATAATCAGTCCTAATGCGCCCCCTACCCGAAATCCCACATATAAGAGTATCATGGTGGGGATTGCCGGCATTCCCATGGAATCCCCTACAATCTTCGGTTGAATAATCTGACGTACCAATTGACTGACTCCCCAAATAATAAGAAGACCTACCGCCATCCGATAGTCTCCACTCAGAATCTTAATAATAGCCCAGGGAACCATAACCGTACCGGTTCCAAAGAATGGAAAGAAATCAAGAAGAGCGATCAATACAGCTATAAGAATTGCGTAATCAACACTGAGAATTGTAAACCCGATCAGCAGGATGATTGCCACTACCAACATGATCTTGAACTGAGCTTTGAAATAGCCTCCAACTGCCTGTCTCAGGCTGTCATAAACCAAGCCAAATCTCTTCTTCACTCCAGGAGATGTGTGTTCTCCAACAAATCGGATGATATTTTCTCTCTCTGCAACAAATAAGTAGGACGATATCAAGGTCATAATGATACAAATCAACATCAATGGTAGATTCTTGGCAAATTTCCCGGCCGCAGTAACCGTCGGAGCTCCAAATCCTGTAAATGCGCCACTAAAATATCCCGATAGATCGTTTTGCATATCCAATAACCGTATTTGGATATCTTCGGGCAGCTTATCGTAATAGCCCGAAAGGTTCTTAGCTATTTGGCTCATATCACTCTGTAATGCTTTCCATGTCTGAGGAAGCTCTTCCACGAATCCCATAACCTGCTGTACAAGATTTATAATCACTACATACCCCAGCAAAACCACGATTGCAATAACAAGAATAATTACAAACGCCGAACCTGCTTTACGAACAATTTTTACTTTCTTTTCTAAGAAGCGAACAAAAGGATTCGCTATCAACGCAATGATCCAGCCAATAATGAACGGCATAAAAAAACCGATTAATTTGGGCAACAGGAATATGCAAAACAAAATCAGTGCGAACGTAATAAAAAGATTAATTGCTATCTTCCAGTATTTTGTCAATGAGTTCATAAATTTCTTCCCTCCCCTGTTTTGTTGTCGCAGAATATGGAACAAAAATTGTACCCGGTTCTGCCTGCAACGTTTCCCTTATCAACTTCGTTTGTTTTTGCAGCTGACTCCTTTTAATCTTATCTAGCTTTGTCATAATAATAATCGGTTTGAAACCGTTTGCCAGTATCCAATGATACATCTGAACATCATTTGCTGATGGCTCATGCCGAATGTCAATCAACAAAAAAACTGCCCTAAGCTGTGTGGAAGTATGCAGATAACGCTCTATCATCTTTCCCCATTTATCAACGGTTTCTTTCGATGCCTGCGCATAACCATACCCCGGAAGATCGACAAAATACATCTCATCATTAATATGATAGAAATTGATGGTCTGTGTTTTACCTGGCTGAGCTGAGGTCCTCGCCAAAGATTTGCGATTCATCAGCCCATTAATCAAAGACGACTTTCCAACATTACTCTTACCTGCAAATGCCACCTCGATCTGTTCATTTTCGGGGAAAGTGCTGGTGATTCCACAAACGGTTTCTAACTCTACATTTTTGATTATCATTTTGTTTTATCCTTTTTTATTGGTTTACATAATGCATGATCAAATACATCCTGCATCTGTTCTACATAAACAATTTCAATTCCTTCTTTTATCTCATCTGCTATTTCTTCGATATCTTTTCTATTCTTTACCGGAACCAATACCTTCTTAATCTTGGCATTTTTCGCAGCTAAGATTTTCTCCTTCAATCCACCAATAGGAAGAATTCTGCCTCGTAGCGTGATTTCACCTGTCATCGCAACATCAGCATGCACGGGAGTCTTTGTAATAGCAGAAAACAATGCGGTCGCCATCGTGATTCCAGCAGAAGGACCATCCTTAGGCGTAGCTCCTTCCGGAATATGAAAATGAAAATCATTTTTCCTGTAAAAGCTCTCTGAAATGCCATACTCCTGACTGACAGACCGAATATAACTGATACCTGTCTGTGCGGATTCCTTCATGACATCGCCAAGCTGGCCAGTCAATTGAATGGCTCCTTTACCAGGCATGATATTCACTTCGATTTCCAGCGTATCTCCACCAACACTCGTCCATGCAAGACCTCGCACAATTCCAATTTCATCATCCGGATTGGCCTCATCATAGGAGTACTTCTCTTTTCCAAGGTACTCTTTTAAGTTCTTATGAGTGATACGAATCGTCTTTTTCTCTTTTTCAAATATCTGTCTCGCTGATTTACGGCACACCTCAGCGATTTTACGCTCCAGATTACGTACTCCCGCTTCTCTGGTATATCCACGTATCAGGAGTTCCAGTGCTTCGTCAGAGAATTTCAGCTGTGATACCCGCATTCCATTCTTTTCAATCTGCTTTCTAAGCAAATGCTCCTTGGCTATATGAAGCTTTTCATTTTCTGTATAGCTTGTAACCTCAACTAATTCCATTCTATCAAGAAGTGGCTTTGGAATATCCGCTGCTGAATTTGCTGTTGCTATGAATAGTACCTCTGACAAATCAATTGGTATCTCAATATAGTGGTCTCGAAATTTGCTGTTCTGTTCAGAATCCAACACTTCCAGTAATGCAGAGGCTGTATCCCCTTTATAATCACTGCTTACTTTATCAATCTCGTCCAGAAGCATCAAGGGATTCTTGACTCCGGCATTTTTTAATCCGACCGCAATCCTGCCAGGCATTGCTCCTACATACGTTTTTCTGTGTCCGCGTATTTCTGCCTCGTCACGTACTCCACCCAGACATATCCTTACATATTCTTTGTTAAGTGCCTCCGCAATGGAATGAGCAATTGATGTCTTACCGGTACCCGGAGGTCCAATCAAGCAAATAATGGGAGCATCTCCGTGTCTGGTCATATTGCGAACAGCAAGAAACTCAAGCATCCTTGTTTTGACCTTTTCCAACCCATAGTGATCTCTCTCCAGAATCATCTCTGCATTCTTTAAATCCTGATTATCCGTCGATTCCTTATCCCATGGCATCTCAAGTAATGTCTCAATATAAGCTCTTGTTACCGCACTCTCTGAGGAATTTGAAGAGATTCCCTTAAAGCGTACGATTTCCTTACGGATCTTCTCCTTTATCTCATCAGAAGCTTTGAGTTTCTCCACTGAAGACAAGAAGCGATCTGCATCAGACTCCGTATTATCCTCACCCAGCTCCTCACGAATGTATTGTAATTGTTCACGTAGGATATACTCCTTTTGATTCTTATCAACGCGTCCCTTTACCCCGGTTTGGAGCTCGGTACGAATTTTTGCAATCTCGACCTCCTGCATCAATATGTTTCTCACCAGAAAAAATCGATCCTTACTATCTATTGCTTCCAAAACCTTCTGTTTATTCGTATACGCTAATGGCATATTGGCTATGATAGCATCCATCCTTTCAGAAATACTATCCTCTTCCTTCATGCTCTTCTCAAATGCTTTTCCAATCTTGGGATAGTAGGAAGCATAGATCTGAAAGGCTTCCATGATTTCACGCATCATTGCTACCTGTTCCATCTGCGATGGCTTATCATCTGCGTTATTATCAGATATATACATATCTACCTGAGCCAAAAGAAACTCACTTTCCTCCTCCTTGGAAATCAACAGGCCACGTCTTAAGCCTTGGACGAGAATACGCACAATATTGTTTGGCAGTTTAATTACCTGCTTGATTTCCACTACGGTACCAACCGCAAAAAGATTGTCAACATCAGGATCCTTTACATTTGGGTTCCTCTGCGCTACCGTGAAAAGCATCTGATCATTCATCATCGCATTCTCAACTGCCGCAATGGATTTATCCCTGCTTAAATCAAAATGTATATTCATCCCCGGCATAATCGTAAGTCCACGAAGTGCTACCGTCGGAAAATTTCTCTTCATTTTTATCATACACTCCACCTTGTTCTAAAAATACACGAAGCGCTACCCATTGGGCAGCGCTTCTACCTGGTCTGTCACTGACCCTGTTATCTTGCTTTCTTTTCCCGTTCCTTATATACCAGCAAGGGCTCACTCGTACCCTCTACTGCTTCTTTCGTAATGATACATTCCGTAATGGATTCATCGGAAGGAACCCGAAACATAACATCCATCATAATATGCTCCATAATAGAACGAAGTCCTCTGGCACCTGTTTTTCTTGCAAGCGCTTTATCAGCGATTGCCTCAATTGCTTCCTTCTCAAAGGTAAGCTTAACAGCGTCAAATTCAAGTAACTTCTTATACTGCTTTGTAATAGCACTCTTGGGTTCCGTCAATATCTGAATCAACGCATCACGATCCAAACTGGTCAAGGAAACATTAATCGGAACGCGTCCTACCAACTCCGGAATCAGTCCAAATTTCGTTAAGTCTTCCGGGAGTACTTCCCTTAGTAAAACACCAACATCCTGTTCCTTTTTATCTGCTATCTCAGCATTAAAACCGATAGACTTACGATCCAGTCTCGCTTCCACTATCTTATCCAGACCTTCAAAGGCACCGCCACAAATAAACAGAATATTTGTAGTATCAATCTGTATCAACTCCTGATGAGGATGCTTTCTTCCCCCTTGCGGCGGTACCGAAGCAACTGTTCCTTCCAGAATCTTCAACAATGCCTGCTGAACACCTTCTCCAGAAACATCACGCGTAATAGAAACATTCTCACCCTTTCGCGTAATCTTATCAATCTCATCAATATAGATGATACCCATCTGGGCGCGGTCAATATCGTAGTCTGCCGCTTGAATCAGCTTTAACAGGATATTCTCAACATCCTCGCCTACATACCCTGCTTCTGTCAGTGCTGTAGCATCTGCTATCGCAAAAGGTACATTGATAATCTTTGCCAGTGTCTGTGCAAGCAAGGTCTTACCGCTTCCGGTAGGTCCCAGCATAATTATGTTGCTCTTTTGCAGCTCAACCTCCAGATCCTTTTCGGCAGTAATCCTTTTATAATGATTGTAAACTGCAACAGAAAGAACTTTTTTAGCCTCCTCCTGTCCAATTACATAATCATCCAGGAAATCCTTGATCTGTTCCGGTTTTAAAAGATTAATATCATCCTTGGTACTAACAGATTCTTCCTCATACTCCTCTTCTATGATATCCGCACAGATTTCAATGCATTCATCACAGATATAAGCGCCATTGGGACCGGCTATTAATTTCTTTACCTGATCCTGTGTCTTATTGCAAAAGGAACATCTGATTTTTTCATCTATATTCTTTCCTGCCATAATGTACTTCCTATCCTACCTTATTCACGATTCACAAAGACATTATCGATCAGACCATATTCTTTAGCTTCCGCAGAAGTCATCCAATTGTCACGATCTGTATCCATCGCAATAACATCAATCGGCTTACCTGTATTCTCAGCTAAAATGCGATTTAATCTTTCTTTTGTTCTTGCCATATGGCGCGCAGCAATCTCGATCTCACTTGCCTGACCCTGTGAACCACCGGAAGGCTGATGAATCATAATCTCTGCATTTGGAAGCGCATTTCTCTTACCCTTTGTTCCACTTGAAAGTAAAAATGCTCCCATACTTGCAGCCATGCCGATACAATTCGTTGATACGTCACATTTAATATAATTCATAGTATCATATATAGCCATACCTGCAGTCACGGATCCTCCCGGACTGTTGATGTATAAATGAATATCCTTCTCCGGATCTTCCGCTTCCAGAAACAACATCTGTGCAACAACCAAACTTGCACTCTCATCTGTAACTTCTTCTCCAAGAAAGATGATTCTTTCTTTTAATAAACGAGAAAAGATATCATAGGATCTCTCTCCGCGACTACTGCTCTCTACAACGTAAGGAATTAACATAAAACTCTCCTTTCTAAAACCATTTATTTTTCTTTTGCTTCCTTGACAACAAACTCTGCTGCTTTCTGAATAGCAATATCCTTGCGAATCTGTTTCTGCTCCTCTTCACCAATCAGATCTTTCAGCTTATCTGCTTCCATCTGATACATCTCAGCCATTCTGTTGATTTCATTCTCAAAATCTTCATCAGAAGCTTCGATATTCTCAGCCTTCACTACTGCTTCCAAAACAAGTCTGCTCTTGATGTTCTTTTCAGCCTGTGGCTTCATCTGCTCCAACAGCTTCTCTGCAGTAAGTCCTGTAAATTGGAAGTACTGTTCGATGGAAAGTCCCTGCTGCTGTAATCTCTGCGCATAGTTCTCAGCCATCTGCTTGGTCTGTGTCTGTATCATAGCTTCTGGAATATCCATTTTGGAATCAGCAACGATCGCATCAATAACTGCGTTCTCTTTTTCATTCTTAGCTTCTGCTTTCTTCTTCTCTGTCAGCTTCTTGGTAACATCTGCCTTGTACTCATCCAATGTTTCGAATTCGGATACTTCACTTGCAAATTCATCATCCAATGTAGGAAGTTCTTTCTCTTTGATTTCTTTTACCGTAACAATAAACTTCGCTGGCTTACCTGCAAGCTCTTTTGCCTGGTACTCTTCCGGGAAAGTAACGTTTACTGTGCATTCCTCACCGATATTCTTGCCAATCAGCTGTTCCTCGAATCCTTCGATAAAGGAATGAGAGCCGATAGTCAGAGGATAATTCTCTCCTTTTCCGCCTTCGAATGCCTTTTCATCCATGAATCCTTCAAAATCAATAACTGTCATATCGCCATCTTTTACTGCTCTGTCTGTAACAGATATTGTTCTCGCATTTGCTTCTCTTTCTTTGTCTATCTCTGCAAGGACTTCCTCGTCAGAAACAGTAATATCTTTCTTTTCAACCTTTACGCCCTTGTATTTTCCAACTTCAATCTCAGGCTTCAAGGCAACTTCTGCAGTAAAAATAAATGGCTTTCCCTTTTCAAGCTGTGTCACATCAATATCCGGCTGTGAAACAATCTCAAGCTCAGAATCAGCAAGCTCCTTTGCATAAGCATCCGGAATCAGTTCATTTGCAGCATCCTCGTAAAAGATTTCAGGACCGTACATCTTTTCTACCATCTGACGCGGTACTTTTCCTTTGCGGAATCCGGGTACGCTGATTTTATTCTTATTCTTTAAGAATGCACTCTGCAATGCTTTCTCTAAATCCTCTGCGGATGCTTCAATGGTAAGTTTCGCCATATTGTGCTCTAATTTTTCTACCTTTAAACTCATTTGTTCGTTCCTCCTAAAATTATCACTTATTCTATCGGGTCGCCCCGTGACTACCCATTTACAGTCATTAGTCGATTATATCATAGTTGTGAAAAAAATGCCATAGAAAAAATTCGATTTTTCTCATACGAAAAGGGACGTCTTTCGACGTCCCTCCATAAGGAATTCCTTATTTCATCTGCTCTTCCTGACGAGCGATCATTCTCTTCACCATTTCACCACCGATAGAACCTGCCTGTCTGGAAGTAAGGTCACCATTGTAACCATCCTTCAGACTAACACCTAATTCGGAAGCAACTTCCGTTTTCAATCTGTCAAGTGCTGACTGGGCTTCTTTTTTACTTGCATTATCATTCATAATCATTCACCTCCGTGTGTTATTTGTAAGATAAATCTCTGCGATGTTATCTTGATAATAGTATTATCGAAAGAAGGAATATTATGATGGTAAGTTTTTCTGAAATTATTTGTATAACACGCTATATCCGGTCGGCAGCTGTACTCTCTGATATCCGTTCTGTGCAAGATAATCAGAGACATGATGTAGATACTCATGTATGATATAAACATTATTTTCGGTCAGATCCAGCTCATCTGGAATCCCACGAACATAAGCACCCATTACCTTCTGATCGGTATCCGGCTCATAATCATAAGGGGAAATGCCGGAATAGGTCAGTACCTCCATCTCCTCTTCATTCAAATCCTTCGTAAATACGTAGATGATCTTGCCGGAAAGGTCCAAATGGTTCTTTGCATATAAAATAGAGTCTCCCGCATTCGTCGGTTCCATCCACTCATACACTTCATATGCGGTATTATACTCACGAAAATAAAAATTAGAAAACGACAAGAACGTAAACAGATACAGAGCCAAAGGCACAAGTAAAAGCTCTCGATTTGCGGTTCCGATCCAATACATTCCAATCATAGCAAAAAGAGCAATACAGATAAAAATACCATTTGCCTTGTTAACATTTGGTGCCGTTACAATCATAATAGAAAAAAGTGCAAAAAAGAAAAGAACAAAAAGCACAGATTCCATGTTGTAGCACCTGGTCTTCCATGATTGAATGGTCTTTTTGACGCAATATGCAAAACCAAAAAGGGCTAACGGTATCGTCATCTCATAAACAGTACCATATTGAGGTGTCCCATTATAAACCAGGTATTTATCATAATGTAATACCTTCCAAAGTGCAGAAAGATTATCCTTGATATTCCCAAGTGATATCTCTCCACCTCGATAGTATGCCATTCGATAGATGGAAAAGAAGGGCGTATGAATCTCCGGTAACATCCCCATGTTGATAAACTGAAACAATATCAACGGTGTTGCAAGCAAAGCCAAAGGAATGGCCATAATAACAGTTTTCCAAAAATCAAACTTTCTGACACGAATTAAATATAAGGTCGATCCGATCAGAAACATAGGTATCAACAAGTAAGAAATTGCATAGGTATATAAGGTTACTCCAAAAAACAGGCCGCACAGAAAGTAATCCCTTCTTTTCCCCAGCATAATCGCCCGATAATACAAGCAGACAGATATTGTAAGAAAGCTCAATAAAAGATAACTTTCAAGTCCCCATCTCTCAGACATCATATAAACAGGAAAGATCGTAACCAGGATTGCTACCAGCAAACCGGTCCATTTCTGATACATCCGTTTCCCGATATCATAGCTGCACCAAAACACTGGAATAGAACAAAGAACTGCTACTAATCGATATTTCACAAGACTGAATCCGGCAATCTTAATGATAATGGCAGACAGATACGTATATAACGCATTCTGCCCGCCACCAAAGTTCTTAAAATAAACCGGAAACCACTGACGGTACCGATCAACACCATAACCGGCAATGCATTGAGCATCATAAGCTGCACCCAATTCGTCAATATGAATTCCTCCTGGTACGATTCCCAAACGAAACAATCTGGAGAAAAGAAAAACGAGAAAAGTCATTCCAAGTAAAGCGGCAAAATACTTATCACCAAGCTCGATAAGTTTTGTTGTATACTTCCATTTTTTCTGTAAAAACGGCAGCCGTAAAGCCGATATGATACATACCGCCAAAAGAATGATTGCTGATATAATTCCCAAAGTCGGATACATTTATTCGCTAAATCCTTTCAATTCATACGTACTGCAAATACCTTTAGCAAGTACTTTTTCTCTAAGCACTGCATATAATTCCGCATCTGTGAGTGATTGATAGGGTGCCACATAAAACACAAGTAATACATAACAGGTCAGCATACTGAGAATCTGCCATCCAATAAAGGACAAATCCAAAACAAACGTATCCCATTTTTCGCCCATCATCATCTCTTTGCTTAATCGGAAAACTTCCTTATGATTCAATTCCGGATTCTCGGAAAGAATATAAGGAACCATACGATACTCATAGGATTTTACAATACCGGGAATAATGAATAAAAACGTCCACAGGGTTTGGAACAGTCCCTTTAGGAACATTGTCCCTACCGTATTCAAGTAGTGATTCCTAAAGTTGAAAAATATCTCTTTGATCTCACCCTGTCGCTCACGACTAACCATATAAAAATGTTTTGAGCCAACGGTAATCGGTGCAGCAACAAAGACCTTGATTGCCGTATAAAATATCAAAGAAAACAGCAACGCGGACAAAAACACCATGACCAATGACAGTAATACCGCCTTATCCACTCCCATAATTGCTTCCTGGATCTGTTGCGCTATTGACGCACCCTCTGGTATTTTTGTTATCGTTTTTTGTTCATAATTTCCATTACCACTCGAAAAACTATAATAAGATTTGAATCCGGAGCTGTACAATTCCACTCCCAAAGCAATGAAGGTTACAAACACACAACACCAATAATTGACTGTTAAAACGGTTTTTGCCCTTTGTTTCAACTCACTTCTAATCCACATAATTCCCTCCATAAGTGTTTCTCTTTCCGTAAAATTAATTACTGTTTGTATATAATCTGATTTAGTAACGTAGCCGATTCCTCTTTGGAGCATAAAGCCTCCACAATTGCAGCAGAAAAAGGAATTGCAGTACCTACTCCACGACTTGTAATAACATTACCATCTACTTCGACTTCATTCTGCGATATTCTGGCTCCTGCCAGCTTATCCTCATATCCCGGGTAACAGCAGGCATTTTTTTTCATGAGAATACCAAGTCTTCCCAAAATGGATGGAGCTGCACATATGGCCGCCAATTTCTTACCTTCCTGATTATGTAACCGCAATAGATTCGTTAATGCTTCATACCGATCCAAGCTCGAGGTCCCAGGTCCTCCCGGAAGAATCAACATATCACACTTTGTAAAATCCGTTTCTTCAAACAAGGCATCTGCTTTCACTTCTATGTCATGCGCTCCCTTTACCATAATAGCTCCGGTAATGGATACTGTAGTTACCTTAATCTGAGCCCTGCGTAACAAGTCTACAACCGTAAGTGCTTCCACTTCTTCAAATCCCTGAGCAAGAAATAAAAAAACTCTTTTCATAATCATCCTCACTTTCCATGCTTTTGCTTTTCTATTGTATCAAATTGTTGTAAAATAAAAAAGTAATATTTACTTTTATTAATATTACTTTTTCAGATATTGTCAATATTTATTTTAGGAGACCATTATGCCAAATTATGAAATCGAACGTAAATTTCTTGTGAATGAATTACCAAAGCGATTAACATCCTATCGTCATCATGTAATCGAGCAGGCTTATCTATGTACCAATCCTGTTGTAAGAATACGTAGACAGGATGACGATTACTACCTCACCTATAAGGGAAAAGGTCTCATGGTTCGGGAAGAATACAACCTGCCATTAACAAAGGAGGCTTATCAGCATCTTTTGAAAAAAGCAGATGGAAATATCATACGAAAAACTCGTTATTTAATTCCCGAATCCGAATCTCTTACCATCGAGCTTGATGTTTTTGATCCACCCTTTGCTCCTTTGGTACTCGCTGAAATAGAATTTCCTTCAGAAGAAGCTGCAAAACAATTCGAGATGCCTCTTTGGTTCAAGGAGGATGTCACCGAAGATGGTCGTTACCACAATTCTAATATGAGCAAAGAGAGATTCGAAAGCTAATCCAGCTTTACGGAATACTGCGCACAGATTCGCGAATTACCAATTCGCCTTCAAAAACCTTATGCTGATGTTCCTTCTTTTTTCGGATATAATCAAACAAAATTACTGTTGTTTCTTTCGCCATCTCTGTAACCGGCTGCTTTAAAGTAGTCAGGGCTGGCTTATAATACTCTCCAACGCGGACACCATCATAACCAACGATAGAGATATCATCCGGAATCTTAAGCCCGGCCTCATACAGTGCTCTGCATGCTCCAATCGCCATGATATCAGAAATGGAGAAAACAGCTGTGCAGGGTACTTTTTTCTGTATAAATTCCTTCATCACAACATAGCCATTCTCAAAGGAATAGTCCTCGATATAAGGCTTCATCGGCAGTATCAGCTCGTCACGGATGGGGATTCCATTATCCCGCAAGGCTCGCTTATAGCCTTCCAGACGTAATTTACCGATACTCTCATCTGTTTGTTTTGCTCCAATGATAGCAATATTCTTATGTCCTAGTTTACATAAGTAGTTGGTAATCTTGTATCCTTCCTTCTCATCATCAACAGAGACAGAAGAATATGTCTTTCTGTTAAAGCTCTCGGGAGCCGCACCTGTTGTACAAAGCACAAATGGGACCTTTAACTGAGACAATTTCTCCTCACTATGAAGAAAATAGCCTCCAAGAAAGATAATTCCCCTCAGTCTCTTTTCCTTCACCAATTCGAGAGCGACATCCACTTCATCTTCATTAAAATCAACGTGATGAAGTACAAGAGAATAGCGTTCTTCTTTAATTCTTTCCTCCATGACCTGAATCATTTCGGTAAAGAAGGAATTTGTTATACCCTTTACCAGAACCGCAATTGCTTTTGCATCCTGACGTTTCAGATTTCTTGCGCTGTTGTTTGGAATATAGTTATGCTCTTTGATTACCTGCATAATCATATTCTTTGTCTCCGGATTAATATCCGGATGATTATTAATTGCTCGAGATACCGTACTGACCCCAACATCGCACAAACGTGCTATGTCCTTAATCGTTATTTCCTCTTCCATGGAATAGCATACCTTTCCGAATTATTTACGTCCGTACATTCTCGACATCTCTTTCATTTTGTCAGCAAGCTCCTTCGTAAAGGCATCCCGATTCATTCTCCACTTCCAGTTAATACCAAGTGTGGATGGCGTGTTGATACGTGCCTTCGAATCAAGTCCAAGGTAATCATGCATGGGAATGATAGCCATATCCGCAACGCTGGATAATGCAGCTCGAATAAATATCCAGGGTATCTCGGATTCTCTGACATTCTTTAGGCGTAAATACTTCTTAGCAAATGCTTTATCTTTTTTGGCAAGGTTCCGATACCATCCCAAAATAGTATCATTATCGTGTGTCCCTGTATATACGACACAATTGTGACTGTAATTATGAGGAAGATAATCGCTTTCTTCTCTGGAATCAAATGCGAATTGCAATACCTTCATCCCTGGATAACCGGACCTTTTGACGAGTTTCAGAACAGATGGGGTCACAAATCCAAGATCCTCTGCAATTACATCCTTGTTACCCAGCTCTTCCTTCATCTTTTTAAAGATATCATATCCCGGACCAGATTTCCATTCCCCAAATTCCGCTGTCTTATCCCCAAACGGAATAGAATAGTATTCATCAAACCCCCGAAAATGATCAATACGTACTACATCATAGCGCTCAAAGCAGCAAGACAATCGTTTCATCCACCACTCGTAACCGGTCTCTTTATGATACTCCCAATTATAAAGAGGATTTCCCCACAATTGTCCTGTTACGGAAAAAGCATCCGGGGGACATCCAGCAACTCCTATTGGAATTAAGTGGTCATCAAATTGGAACAATTCTGGATTTGCCCATGCATCCGAGCTGTCAAAAGCCACGTAAATAGGAATATCTCCAATAATTTTAATCTTTTTCTTATTTGCATAGTTCTTTAGTTTTTCCCACTGAATGTGGAACTCATACTGTTGAAACTGATAGAACTCAATTTCTTCTGCAAATTCTTTACGGTAAGTTTCGAGCGCCGCCGGTGTACGAAGCTTGATGTCTTCCTCCCACTCTGCCCAGCAGACATTATCAAAATGAGTTTTCACCGCCATGTAAAGTGCATAATCATTGAGCCAGAATGCATTTTCCTCAACGAAACATTTGAACTCCAATCGATCACCAATATGGCTTCTTTCATAAGCCTTATGCAAGATCAGGAATCGAGATTCGTAGATTTTCTGATAGTCTACCTGCTCCTCATCTGTTCCGAAATCATAAGCCTCACACTCATCCTTTGTGAGAAGACCTTCCTCCACCAATGTTTCCAGATCAATAAAGTATGGATTACCTGCATATGTCGAAAAGGACTGATAGGGCGAATCGCCATAGCTGGTCGGACCCAACGGAAGAATCTGCCAGTAAGACTGACCGGCTTCCTCCAATCGATTAATAAAATCATATGCCTCTTTGGAAAAAGAACCAATTCCATATTTAGAGGGAAGACTCGTTACCGGTAATAAAACTCCACTTTTTCTTTTCATAATCTATCTCCCAAAATCCTTCTTTCGTTTTATCCCTTAACCGCGCCTGATACAACACCCTCAATAATGTACTTCTGACAGAACAGATACATGATGATTACAGGTAAGATCGTGATGACGATACATGCCATCATAGGTGCCATCTGAACGCTTCCATAGCTGCCGCGGAAATACTGAATCGACATCGGAATCGTACGGAATTTCTTAATGTCAAGTACAAGTGTGGGCAGTAAATAATCATTCCATACCCACATCGTCTCCAATATTGCTGTAGAGATAATGGTCGGCTTCAAAATCGGAAGTACTACCTTAAAGAAAATGGACAACGGTCCGCATCCGTCAATCATAGCTGCCTCTTCGATTTCAATTGGCATGGATTTCATGAATCCCGTAAACATGAACACCGCAAGACCTGCTCCAAATCCCAAATAAATAATACAGATATTCATCGGTGTATTAAGCTTCAGGGAATCCGCTGTTTTCGACAGCGTAAACATTACCATTTGAAAGGGAACAACCATCGAAAATACGCATAAGTAATAAATTGCTTTTGTTGCCATGCTGTTTACTCTAGTAATATACCATGCACACATAGAACAGCACAAGATAATCAGCAGTACGGAAGAAACCGTAATAATCAGACTATATCCAAATGAGCTTAAGAAATTCAACTGGGTAATACCATAAACATAATTCCTGATTCCAACAAAGGTTTCAGCAGTAGGTAGTTCAAACGCCCTTGTAGTAGAAATAGCCATCTCATCCTTTAAGGAATTGAAAAAAATTAAGAGTATGGGGTACATATATAATACACACAAAATCGAGAAAACAATTGTCAGAATGGTATTTACGATTTCCTTACCATTCATTACCTTTGTCCTTTCACCCATTATGCCTGCACCTCCTTAGATCTTGTCAGATACAACTGAATCATGGCAAGCACTACAACAAGTACAAAGAATACAACTGCCTTTGCCTGACCAATTCCCTTCCATTGCGCACCACTTCTTGCATAGAAGGTATCAAATATGTTAAGCGCCAGCATCTGTGATCTCTTAGCCGGTTCTCCTCCGGTAAGAGAAAGATTCTGATCAAAGAGCTTGAATGAATTTGTCAAAGTCAAGAACGTGCATATCGTAATACTTGGCATAACCATTGGAATCTTTACCCAGAACAAAACCTGGCTGCTGTTGGCACCATCAATTTTCGCTGCCTCGATCAAATCGCCTGACACATTCTGGAGACCGGCGATGTAAATAATCATCATATAACCAATCTGTTGCCAGCTCATCAGGATCAGCATTCCAACAAATCCCCATTTTTCATTTAATGCAAGCAATGGCTGCCCAATGGATGTCAAAAGACCATTCAATAATATCTGCCAGATATAACCCAGAACAATTCCACCAATTAAGTTCGGCATAAAGAAAACGGTACGAAATACGTTGGTTCCCTTAAGCTTTCTGGTTAATAAAAGAGCAATCGCAAATGCAAGTACATTGATGAGAATGGTTGATGCGAGCGTAAACCAAGTCGTAAACCAAAATGCATGAGCAAATGTTTCATCTGCGAACACCTTTGCATAATTAGAAAAACCAACAAAGGTTACCTTGCGAATTGTTGTGAACTTGTTAAATGATAAATAGATTCCCCAAATAAATGGCCAAATAAATCCGATAGCAAAGGCAATCAGAGTGGGAAGTACAAATATTGGCCAGTATTTTTTCACCGTTTTTTCCATATCATTTGCCTTTCTTTCTTAACTCTTTTTGATAGTTATGTTTTTTGAAAAGGAGGCAAGCAATATTCTTACCTGCCTCCGAATCATTTCCTTTTCGTATAAAATCTACTGTTTACTCTTTTGTAGCCTCAACCTCTGCTGCCCATCCATCGACAAATGCAGTAACTACATCATCCCAGGAACCGCCAGCTGCATAAGATGTTAAAGCGGATCCAACACCATTCTTCCATTCCTCAGAAGGCATTGTTGTGAAGCACCATTTTACGGATGTCTTACCATCTGCAATATACTGATTAGCTGCCTGAATCAGAGGGTTCTGAGCTTCATACTCACCTGTAAAGGTATCAAATGGAGTAACGAATCCCATATCCTGTGACATAGATTTACGTCCTGCATCACTTGTTACTACCCAGTTTACGAAATCAAGAGTAGCCTGAATATCATCTTCAGTAGCTGAATTGTTTACACACCAGTAGTTCTCAGATCCAGTACAAAGTCCCTGCTTATCTTCTCCCTCTGCTCCGATATAGATTGGAAGCATTCCAAGGTTCTCATCACCAAGAGCAGAAATATCATTGTATGCCCATGTTCCATTCTGATAGAATACTGCTTTTCCGCCGGCAAACTCTGCTGTAGCATCATCGCCTGTCTTGGAAGCGATCATCTTAGGGTCGCAGGTAGAATCCGTAATGTATAAGTCAAAAATTGCTTTGTAGTTGTCAAGATACTCACCCTTGATTGCTTCTGTAGATGTCTGGTTCTCTTTGAGGTATTCATAGTAAATTGGAAGATTTGCGAGATGAGTCTTAAATCTCCAATCAGAAGAGGAATCCATACCGGTAGAAGTAAATGCACCCTCTACTCCGAGATCATCTTTGTTCTTCTGAATAGAATCTGCAACCTCTTTAAGCTTATCAAAGCTTGTAATCTCAGATGCATCCTTAATTACTGCATAATCTTTTGTACAGTAATCCGAAAGGATTGCTTTGTTATATATTATACCATAAGTTTCAATAACATATGCAATACCATTTACGGTACCATCTTCATCAACCAATGCGAAATCATCACTTGTCAAATGTTTGTAGAGTTCACTGTCTTTTAAATCATAGCAGTAATCCTTCCAGTTCTTTAATCCAACCGGTCCGTTGACCTGGAATAAAGTAGGAGCATCTGTCTTCTCCATCTCACTCATAAGAGTTGTCTCATACTCACCAGATGCTGCTGTTACTACAGTAACAGGAATCCCTGTTTCCGCTGTATATGCCTTGGCAAGTTCCTGCCACTGAGCATCCTGTTCCGGTTTGAAATTCAAATAATAAACTTTTCCAGCCCCTGCTGTAGTTGCTGCTTCCTCTGTTGCCGCTGCTTCAGGTGTTTCAGCTTCTTCTGTTGCAGGAGTTTCTTGTGTTCCCTCTGTTGCCGGAGCTGCTGTATTGCCACATCCAACTAATAATGAAGCTACCATTGTTGCACTCAATAATGCACTTACCAGTTTCTTTCTCATAACTTACCTCTTTCTTTCATAAAAGTTTGTATGTTACCGGTCTGACCTCCCTTTACATTCCGGTCGCGCCCGATTGGAAACGTTTTCGGAATCGGTATCGGTAACGTTTCCAATCACTTGCTATATCGAATATATCACAACGGAAAACGTTTTTCAACACTTTCTTATCGATTTGTATATAATGGTCAAAATCACAAACTCTTTTTTGTGTATTTGTTCTAAAACTATTTTCTCCATTTTCGAAATGAATATACAAGAGAAAACCGTTATAAGGAATTTATTTATTCCTTATAACGGTTTTGGGTGTGTCCTTACTATCGCAATTTCCAAATATCTCTGTTATACTCTTCTATCGTACGGTCGGATGAGAAGAAACCTGCTTTTGCAATGTTGACAAGCATCATTTTTTTCCACTTTTGTTTATCTTCATAATCAGCAAATGCTCGATCCTTAGTTGCAATGTAGTCCTCTAAATCTAATAATGTCATAAACCAGTCTTTGTTCAGAAGTTCCTGATATAAACGCTCCAGATTTTCTTTATGTCCGTACTTCATTGCTTGCTTACTGATAATAAAGTCTACAGCTTCTTTAATCACGGAACTCTTTTTATAGTAGTCTTTTGATTTATAGTCAGCCTTTTCGTAGTGTTTGATGACCGTATCACTGTCTTTACCAAAGATATAGATATTATCTTTTCCGACAAGCTGATGTATCTCAACATTCGCCCCATCATCTGTTCCCAGTGTCACGGCTCCATTCAGCATAAACTTCATATTACCGGTTCCGCTTGCTTCCTTGGATGCCAGGGATATCTGTTCCGATATATCACAAGCCGGAATCAGCTTTTCGGCATAGCTGACATTGTAATTCTCTACCATGACTACCTTCATATACTCGTTTACATCCGGATCATGATTGATAATCTCTGATAATACCAGCAGAAGATGAATGATATCCTGTGCGATTACATAAGCAGGTGCTGCTTTGGCTCCAAAAATGAAAGTCAATGGTGTAGTAGGCTTCTTGCCGGACTTAATCTCCAGATACTTATGAATAATATAGAGCGCATTCATCTGCTGACGTTTATACTCATGCAGTCTCTTTACTTGAATGTCAAAAATAGAATTGGTATCCAGTTCGATATTCTCATTTTCTTTCACATAATCTGCCAGCTGCTTCTTCTTAAGCTTCTTAATGTCATACAGACGATCCAGGACTGACTGATTATCCATCTGATCCAATAGTTTTTCGAGTTTATTTGCATCTCGTTTATAATCATCTCCTATGACATCACTAAGAAACGCCGCCAACTCCTGATTACAGGATAACAGCCATCTGCGGAAGGTGATACCATTTGTCTTGTTGTTGAATTTCTCAGGATAGATTTGATAAAAATGATTAAGCTCTGATTCCTTGAGTATCTCAGTATGAATAGCGGCTACACCATTAACACTGAATCCATAATGGATATCAATATGTGCCATATGAACTCGTTTGTCCTTATCGATAATCTGTACCTTATCATCTGTATATACCTTACGTACTCTCTTATCCAGCTCTTTGATAATCGGAACCAGCTGAGGCACTACCTTTTCTAAATACGCAAGTGGCCATTTTTCAAGAGCTTCCGCGAGAATTGTATGATTCGTATATGCACATGTTTTGCTCACGACATCAATAGCTTCTTCCATCTTAAATCCTTCCTCTGTCGTAAGAAGACGGATCAATTCCGGAATTACCATAGTGGGATGAGTATCATTAATCTGAATGACCGCATGTTCATTCATTTTACGAAGATCATATTTCTTTTCCTTCATATCACGTAAGATTAACTGGGCACCATTGCTAACCATAAAGTACTGCTGATAAATACGAAGCAGGTTACCATCCTCATCAGAATCATCGGGATATAAAAACAGCGTCAGATTCTTTTCAATTTTCTTTTTATCAAAATCAATTCCCTTTTTAACTATGCTCTCATCGATGCTCTCAATATCAAATAAATGAAGCTTATTGACACCATTCTCATAGCCTACCACATCGATATCATATAATACGGATTTTACTTTTCTGTCTCCAAAGGACACCACAAAGGAGGTATCTGTTTTGTTCAGCCAGGAATTCTGCTCAATCCAGTCATTCTTTTCAGCCGTCTGAATCTTATCCTTAAAAATCTGTTTGAAAAGACCAAAGTGATAATTCAAACCGATTCCATCGCCAGGCAATCCAAGTGTTGCGATAGAATCAAGAAAGCATGCAGCAAGTCTTCCTAATCCTCCATTCCCAAGTGACGGTTCCGGCTCTGCATCCTCAATCTCAGCGAGATTCTTTCCATTCTTTTTCAGAATCTCTGCCAGTCTGTCATAGACTCCCAGATTGATTAAATTGTTGGATAATAGTTTACCAATTAAAAACTCTGCGGAAATATAGTAAACCTTTTTGTCGCCGGTAATTACCGGTGTCGCTGCTATCAGATCCTTTGTAATCTGCAGCGTGCATGTATAAACCTCTTCATTACTTGCAGAAGAAATTGTCTTCCCATACTGATTCGAAAGCATTTCTTCTAATTGTTGTTCTAAATTCATCAGAATAACCTCCCGTTGCATTTCTGTTTGCAATGTCATTTTTTCCATAGTGTACCCTCGTTTCTCTTCTCTATTCCGGATAATCCCAGTATCCATGTACCATTAGCTGATTACCCAATCGTATATTTCTCCCTATTAAAAAAGAATGTTTCAAGTCAGGCCCGAAGAAAGAATAACATAGGAAAACGTTTTCCGCAAGTCTTTTCTCAAAAATAACCAAAATTTTAACATATAATATCTTTATAGTACATTTTTACAATACTATGCGGCATGACGACTCTGCGTCCCTTTTCTCCATCCATCAGCCTCTTCACCTCTTCCAAGGCCTTACTGGAAATGCTGTAGAAATCCTGACGAACGGTATTCATTTGTTTTCCAACATAGCCCATCAGTGTAATGCCGTCAAAACCGCAAACCGGTCGAAAGATATCCATTTCAATTAAAGCGTGCATCGCACCTATTGCCATAAGATCGGATGCGCATACAATTACGTCATACTTTTTCGCATTTTTTAGAGTAATCTCACGCGCGGCTTTCTCACTGAATTCTCCTTGACAGACCTTTATGGATAAATCAAGTTCTTCTCCCAGACGAATCATTGCATTTCGCCTTTCTTCCGTGACATAGCCATCGATTTTACCTTCGATGTACAGTATTTTTTTACATTTATCTTCCAAAATGGTTCTCTTAGCCACATCATACTGTGCCTGCTCATGATTGATTCCAATACAGGACGTCTTGTCATTTACAATCGGGGCATCGACGACTACGCATGAGAAATTCTGCTCCTCAATTAATTTCTGAAGAATTTTATCCTCTTTTGACATTCCATAGATAATGACTCCCGATATACTCTGAGACATAAAAGATCGTGTGATTTCCTCCGTGGTCATATCCGATATCATTGACATAAAAATCGTCACAACCTCTAGTTTACGTTCTTTTGCTTTGTCGAGTGCTCCTAGAAGATATTGCATAAAAATCTGATCGATTGCCTGTGTCTGCCGCTTCGGGTCCAATACCAATGCGATACGCCCAAATTGTTTAGAGCTCAATGCCGAAGCAATGGAATTTGGTATATAATTCAATTCCCGTATTGCCTCATTTACCTTCTTCTTTGTATCTTCACTGACATTCGGATATCCATTTAAAACCTTCGATACGGTAGAAATTGCCACTCCCGCATGCTTTGCTACTTCCTTAATTGATACCATGTATTACCTCCATGCTTACCACCAGTCCCACACATCCTGCAATAAGTAAAATCACATACATCATCTCCTGCATACCTTCTCCCGTTTCTGGCGGTACTCCTATAGATGATTTTCCAACTGTTATGTCAAATGTTTCTTCCGAGCCTGCAATTTCTGCTCCATAACAATCTTTTCCTATTAATTCTACTCGAAGTTTCTTTCCCGACATTTCGTTCTCGATTGGTATGTCATGCTTGAATTCGAAAATAGAATAATTATCCCATTCTCCACTCACACGGTCAAGATTCACTTCCTTCTCATACTCTCTCTCCATGCCATCTCCGGAAATTTTATATACTATGGTCTTGATGCGATTCTTTAATTGATAGCTATTGTCACCCTGATCCACAATATCTTTTTCATCGATTTGTATCGGAGCTGTAACTCCATAAATTGCTAATGTCTCACCAGGCTCTGCTAAGGCTCCATCCTTCAGATTCAAATCATAGGTAACAGCCTGTGGGTCATCCTGTAAATAGACATTGTCCTTTGTATCTGTAATGATTGTCTCCGCACGAACCAGCTGTAATTTATCACCTGTTTCAAAAGGTACAATTTCACTCTCTGTCTTATTATCATCCGGTAACGTTACTTCTCCATAATCATAATAGTAATAATGAATTCCATCTTGGTCGTCAATTAACCTCTTTTTTTCCAGTTCCGCCAATTCTACCGAATAGGTTGCACTGCTCTCTTTGACGTTATATATAACGAAATGAACCTGTCCCTCTACATACTCGGTGGCATCTGCTGCACGCCAGGACGGAAGTATTTCGCAGAAAATATCTCCTTTCGACCAATAACCCGGAAACTTATCCAGATACACACGATAGTCATTCTGTTTTGCGAATACTTGAACCTTGTCCATGTGCTCTTTTGGAGAAAAGCGAGACAAAATCTTACCGTCACTTACTCCAATCGTAAGATTCTGCTGCGCCGTTCCTAGCTGCTTTCCATTTCTCTTGATTGTTACATGAACGGTATATTCCCCTTTGGGTAATGTGTCATATGCTTTTCCATTGCTGTCTAGAAGATTCATACCATCGTCAATCTCACCGTTTCCCCCTGGAATTAACGCAGCAAATTCCTTTGAATTATAGAATAGCTTTCTGTCTCCGTCGTGAAACGTATTTTCATCCTTTCCATCCCATATCAAATCAGGCATTCCGACATCCAACAGCTCATTCTTATTATCGCCATAATACGAAAGACCTGGATACTCAATATACATATTATGATTATCCATAATTGTGCTTGAGATACGTCTGACTGTTTTTTTCGCAGAATCCAAAATTTCCACAGCTACCTCATCATTATCCTGTAGCTGTTCACCATTATCAAATGTTCCCATTACGTAAAAACTTCTGCCCGGTGCTATTGTCTTTTCTGCCTCACTCGGAGCAGTTATCTGTATCTGTACATCAGCTGCCCATATCGGTACACACAAATAAATCATCATTGCCAGAACGGTTGCTACAAATCCCATCTTCTTATTCATACTTCTTCCCCTCCCTATCTTTCGTTCTCTCCATTGGTTTCGACTTCAGGTTCCTTCATTCGTGTCACTATTTCACATGAATCAAATGTACGAAATATCTCTTTTTTTCAGAACCGCTTCCCATACAGGTGACAAGTGTAATAGATGGCATATGCACATCCGGTTTTATATGATAATCAATCTCGGATTTATCTGTGATGCTTTTCAAATACTGACGATACTCCTCCTCATTTCTGCATTTCCAAAAGGATTTTGAGTTCGGAGTATCTTCATAACTCGAAAAAATCCGATATCGGATGACACCTTGATCTATGTAGAGAGACAGGTCATGACTATCTTCGCCAAAACCCTTCTCACGACATGTTTTCCGCAAGTTTCCAAACATGGTTCCATCCTTGCGATTATGTCCATAAATAAATGTATTATAATCTGTCATCTCCGGAGCTTGTGCGCTATCAAGGAAAATACAGCCACTACTGTTTTCTCTTTTCTCAAAGGTATGATTTAAATAATAGTCATTATCCGAACCTTGCACAACGGGATAGTCAATACCTGCTTCTTCAAAACGAATCCAAGCTACAGCGTCTGAATTAATCCTATGTAACGAGTCTAAATCAATTGTTTCATTGGAAGAAATGTTCAAATACATGGTATTTGAAGATACGACAGAACGTTTTTCCACATCTTGGCCTGCCTTTTCTGATCGTGAAACAGAATGCTTCGAACCAGAATCCTTATCCGCTAATATGCTGGCCTTTTCTCTGGCTCTGCTGTACTCCACTCTGGCCTGGTGCTTTTGTCCTTCCATTCGCAATATCTGAATAAAACAAAACAGAATAAGACATATGCTAAATACGATAACTATTCTTGAAGATTTCCATTTCTGTTTCCAGTTCTTCATCCCGTCACCCTGTCTCACTCTGTATGAAATAATACATTCATTATAGCATGGAAGATTTATGTGTCGCAATCAATTTATTGACATACCTGTCACTCGTGCAATAGAAAACTCCAAGCCCATTTAACTGGACTTGGAGCTTATTGTTTTATGAATAGGTATATCTTGCGGCGATTCTTACATCATTCCGCCCATTCCACCGGCACCTGCAGGCATAGCTGGTGCATCTTCCTTGATATTTGCAACGACAGACTCAGTAGTCAACAGCGTGGATGCCACGCTGGTAGCATTCTGTAATGCGCTTCTGGTAACCTTCGCAGGATCCAGGATACCATCCTTTACCATATCAACATACTCTTCTTTTAATGCATCAAATCCAATACCTACCTTGGACTCTTTTACCTTGTTGATAATAACAGAGCCTTCCAGTCCGGCATTCATTGCAATATGATTCAAAGGAGCTTCCAATGCCTTTAATACGACCTTGGCACCTGTCTTCTCATCACCTTCCAGAGTATCCGCAAGCTTTTCAACATCCTTTGTAGCATGGATATAAGCAGAGCCACCACCTGCGATGATTCCTTCTTCTACTGCAGCACGAGTAGCAGCAAGTGCATCTTCCATACGAAGCTTAGCTTCCTTCATCTCAGTCTCGGTAGCTGCGCCAACACGGATGACTGCAACTCCACCAGCAAGCTTAGCCAATCTTTCCTGAAGCTTCTCTTTATCAAATTCTGATGTTGTCTCTTCAATCTGAGTCTTAATCTGATTGGTTCTTGCTGTAATTGCATTCTTGTCGCCTTCGCCATCTACAATGATGGTATTCTCTTTCTGAACCTTAACAGATTTTGCACGACCGAGCTGTTCAAGTGTAGCTTCTTTCAATTCCAAACCAACCTCGGAAGAAATAACCGTTCCACCTGTAAGGATTGCGATATCTTC
>CAYZUC010000008.1:0-49434 GCA_964481705.1 uncultured Lachnospiraceae bacterium | reverse complement strand
GAAACACCAAGCCCCGTCCCCCATGTTTCATTTAAATAATCCAGGGTATTTTTGAAGGATATCTGTAGTGAATAGTTCAGCGCCTTCCGGATTCAAGTGGTTGTTATCACCAAAGTAGCGGTTATCGTATACCGGTACTTTTTTTTCTACTACAAACTCGGGATATTTCTTACTTGTACTTTCCATAAAGGCTTCATAACCGCGCCAGAACTCATCCGTAATGACATCAGCGGAGGCCTGATTAATGGGGGACTGTTCTATGAAAACCTGAATGTTGTTTTGTTTACATAACATTAGGAGCTTATCGTAATAATCTAATACAAGTGCGGAGGAATCAAACTCCTCGTGGTGTGTTTCGTAGTTGCCGCCGTCATTTCCAGGGTCTGTTCCGAATGCAGTATATCCCAGGTCCTTCTGTACGGACTCATATTTGCTTTTATTCTCTGCAGCACGGCCAGAAAATCGTGCATTGTACTCTGCTGCCAAATATTTGTTAGGCAAACGCAAACGATAGGAGAGGCTGTCTGTTAACCAGCCATCTGATAGAATTACGTCATTTCCGGTACGGAAAGCATTCTGATATACGTCGCAGATCTCCGGTAAAGAGAGGTAGTTATAGTATAAGGTCTGATTCCAGTTATCAATATCACAGAAGTGATACGGCGCGAAAATCAATATAATGTTTTCAGGGCTCTCATGATGCGCAAGATAGTTTTGCAGAGCATAATACATTTCAATGCTTGTGGTACCCCCCACTGCCATGTTATACGTATCTTCAGATAGCATATTCGGCATGAGTCCGGACTTTGCTCTGGAGTCGCCGAGTATCAAAGAACGGGCAGTAGGTCCATTTTCTGTATATGCCTTTTCCTCTGCCCACATGGAGTACTCAATCGCCATATAGTTCATGGGAAAAATCCAGGTGTAGGCCATAAGGAGCCAGAGCGGAATGCCTAGTAGTATGAATTTGTAAATTAGTTTCCTTACAGGATGCTTCAATGAAAACTCCATTCCTGCGCATCATAATTGCGCATATCCGATACTTATATGACCCAAAATCATTTTGAGTAAAATAACAATTGGTATCAAGTTAAAACTGAAAATAGATAAACTCCTGACTTCCAAGATTAGCCGATAAAAGAATGAGTATAACAAGCAGATAATAAAATCCCCAACGAAGATACCATACCTTTCCGGTAAGAGTAGCGATAGCATTGCCACGTTCCCTCAAAACATCACCCAGGAATAGGATAATTAAAGCAAAGACAAGAAACAACAGATGAAAAGTTCCCAATCCAAGCTCAAAAAAGGAAGTAGTCAGTATACTATGAAAATCAAACTCTGTGAAAATCTTTCGAATAATGAAAAAGGCATCAGATACCTGGTCAGAACGAAAGAAAATCAGGGAGAAATTAAACAAAAGAAAAGTAGATACTATCGCGAAGCTCTTTCGCAGCATTCCCTTCGGAGAAATAGGAAGGAAAGCAATGATCCTATCGCGGATTGGTTTCAACTCGGCTCCAAGAACTTGAAAAAGTCCACTAAGTCCGCCCCAGATAACAAAGGTCCAATTGGCACCGTGCCAGAGACCGCTGGTGAGAAAGACTACCATGAGGTTAAAATACTTTCTTGCCTTTCCGTGACGACTACCACCCAGTGGTATGTAGAGATAGTCACGAAACCAGGTATTCAAGGAGATGTGCCATCTACGCCATAAATCTCCACAAGAGGTCGCAAAGAATGGTTGGTGAAAGTTCTCCATAAGACGAAAACCGAGAACATTTGCAGAACCAATGGCAATCTCAGAATAGCTTGCAAAATCACAGTAAATCTGGAGTGAAAAAGCGATGGTTCCCAAGGCTAACTGATATCCGGTACAATCATAAAGATTCCCATAAATACGGTCAACCACAATCGCTAGACGACCCGCGATAACAAGTTTTAAAAAGAATCCCCACAACATCTGAATCAGACCATTCCGCACGCGTTCATATTCAAAGGTATGAACTTCATCAAATTGATTCAGGAGATTCTTTGAGCGCTCGATAGGACCTGCGACAAGCTGAGGAAAAAAGGAGACAAAGAGAGCATACTTTAGAAAATTGCGCTCTGGTTTGATCTCATTACGATACACATCCATGGTATAACTGAGTGCCTGAAAGATATAAAAAGAGATTCCTACCGGCAGGAGAATATCAAAGGATGGCTTTTGATAGCTGATTCCCATGATATCACAAATACTGGATATCGATGAAACCATAAAGTCAAAGTACTTAAAGAGAAATAAAATCAGAAGGTTAGAAGTAAAGCTCAAAGCAACACACCACTTACGATTCCTCAGGCTTACATCAGAACGTCCGATAATCAGACCGCTTACATACGTGATCGCAGTCGAGAGTAGCAAAAGAAGAGCATATCTAGGATTCCAGCACATGTAGTAGAAATAACTTGTGAGCAGGAGCCAGAGATAGCGAAATTTATGGGGAATTACAAAATAAATCAAAACCGCAATCGGAAAAAAGATTACGAACTCCATCGAATTAAATAACATATATTTACCTCCGCAATCCCATAGATTGTACTATAGTTGCCGTAGAGTGTCAATCAATGCCTTGGAAAGCCGGTGTTGAAAACAGGAGATGAAAATGATATGATAAAAGGCGAAATTATGCGTGAGAAAGCGCATTTGTTGAAAGTAGAGGAAAAAGATTATGCAGGTTAATTTTTTGCTAAAAAAGGTACAGGAGGAGTTGGGAGTTCATTTCTATACCGGCGTTCCGGATTCTCAATTAAAGGCATTGTGCGATACATTGTATCGGGATTATAAGCTTGGAACCGACCATATTGTTGCAGCAAATGAAGGAGGAGCGGTTGGTATTGCAGCTGGTCATTACCTTGCAACCGGGGAACCGGCACTGGTTTATATGCAAAACAGCGGACTTGGTAATATTGTAAATCCGGTGGCATCCCTGATGGATGAGAAGGTGTACAAGATTCCGGCAGTTTTTGTTGTAGGATGGCGAGGAGAGCCTGGTGTACATGATGAGCCACAGCATGTATTTCAGGGAGAAATTACAGTAGAACAATTGAAACTGTTGAAGATCACCACCTTTATTATAACGAAAGAAACGACAGAAGATGAGTTTTCTAATTATGTAAACCAATCAAAAACCATGATTGAAGATGGCAGGAGCGTCGCCTTTGTGATCAAAAAAGGTGCATTATCTATGGATGGCAAGGCTACCTATCAGAATAGTCATCGGATGGGTAGAGAAGATGCTTTGCGCGTTATTATAGAGAATGCCGGTGTGAAAGATGCGTTTGTGTCTACCACCGGTAAAGCAAGCAGAGAATTGTTTGAAATTCGAGAAGCAAGAGGTGAGGGGCATGAAAGGGATTTCCTGACAGTGGGCTCCATGGGACATGCATCCATGATTGCGATGGGAATTGCACTGGAAAAGAAGGATAAGCATATCTGGTGTATTGATGGTGATGGTGCTTCCATTATGCATCTTGGAAGTATGGCTATCGCGGCTCAGACGGGCTGTGATAATCTAATTCATGTGATTTTCAATAATGGAGCACATGAGACCGTTGGCGGAATGCCTGTAGACTACGGAAAGGCTGATTTTAATAAGATTGGTACCGCATTGGGTTATGATAATTGCGTCAGCGTTGATCATCCGGCTGCACTGGCAGAGGCAGTAAAGAACATGCCTTCCAAGCAGGGAACAAAGCTGATTGAGGTTATGGTATCGATTGGTTCACGTGCAGATCTGGGACGTCCAACGACTACTCCCATTGAGAACAAAGAAGCAATGATGAAGTTTCTTAGCAAATAGAGGAGGGAAAGCGATGAGTACACCTACCATAGCCATATTGATGGCGGCAGGTACCGGTACGAGACTTCGTCCGATTACCGAAAAACAGCCCAAGCCATTAGTGAAAGTAAATGGAGTACCGATGATTGAGACAGTCCTGAGGGGTGTTCGTTCCATCGGCATTAAAAAGATATATATTGTGACTGGTTACCTCGGAGAGCAATTTACCTATCTTTCCGAGAAGTATCCGGAGATTACATTAGTTTCCAACACGGAATATATGGAGAAAAACAATATTTCTTCCATCTATGCGGTTCGTGATATCCTGGGAACCGAGAATTGTATCATCAGTGAAGCAGACCTCTTAGTCTCAGATATCTCCATTTTTCATGAATCAATGCCTCATTCACAGTATATGGGAAAATGGATTGAGGGGGAGTCTGATGACTGGAGCTTTCGAATGGATGGAGACCGTATGACCCAAATTACGACGGGCGGTCATGGTGTCTACAACATGGTTGGCATTTCATACTGGACCAAAGAGGATGGTGCAAAGATTTCAGCCGCAGTGACGGAAGCCTATAAAAAACCCGGACACGAGAAGCTCTATTGGGATGAGATCGTTGATTCTCTTCTTTCTGATATGTATGTCTGTGTTCAGCCCGTACGTGATGAACAAATCATCGAAATTGATACCGTTGAAGAACTGAAAGCACTCGATCCCACCTACTAAATACATGATGTAAAACATAGGACGGACCCTATAACGCAAACGAATTTGCAATAAGGTCCGTCCTATGTTTTATTTTACAGGTATTTGGATGTTGTAGTGCTTTAGTGCTTCGGTCAGGACTTCGAAGAAGTCCTCAATGTCTTTTACGTCTATGGCACCCAAGGAGCAGAGCCGGAAGGTATTCTGTCCGGTGATCTTACCGGGGTATATGGTAAAACCTCTCTCGTAGCAGTAATCGTGAATCTTTTCAAAACTCCAATTTGGATCCTCTGGATAAATGACGGATACAACCAGTCCAGATTGCCATTCTCTTTTAATAACGTCCTTGAAGCCAAGCTTGTCGAGTCCTGCATGAATTGCCTCGAATACACGCAGATGACGCGCCCACTTTTCCTCCTCGCCTTCTGCAAAATATTCCTTTACACCCTGCATAGCAGCATAAATAGTCTGTACCGGAGGTGTAAAGTGCATTTCACCGGTTTTCTCAAAGAATGAGTACTGCAGGTATAGGTTACAGTAATAAGAACGCTTGGGGTAATCCTTGGATTTCTTAATATACTCAATATTGCCAATGACATAGGAAAGACCGGTCATTGCCATAATTCCCTTTTGGGCAGAAGCCATACAAAAATCTATTTGATCCTTGTCCATGTCAATAGGTCTCATTGCATAGGTAGAAGTGGTATCTACTACAAAGACAGCATGATATTTGTGTACAAGAGTACCAATCTCACGAATGGGATTTAGTATACCGGTTCCCGTTTCATTATGAGTGGTGTGTACGACGGCGATATCGGGATTCTCCTTCAAGGTATTCTCTACAACAGCAAGATCCGGCAGCTTATCATAGTCAAATTTTAGATGAATATGAGGCAGTCCGTAGTATTCACAGACTTCAGCAGCACGACAGCTGTAAGCACCATTGTCAATAATTAGGATTTTTTTCCCTTCGGGTAAAAGAGAATTCAAGCAAACATCAATATTTAAGGTACCAGAACCGCAAAACAGAACTGCCGTATATTTCTTCGGGTCACCATGGACAATACGTACCAAATCATCACGTAGTCCATACATCATTTGACCAAATTCCTTTTCTCTTGGACAAATATCAGGGACAATCTGAGCCATTTTGACGGTGTCTGTCGTGGTAGCAGGTCCCGGATTTAATAAAACATTTCTCTTGATTTCCATACGAATCCCCATTCCTGCGCATCTTTTACGCATAATAAGTTTGTGCACGTTATAATCTAAAAATCAGTATCAATCAAAGTTAAAATCTCTTTAATGCTTAGACACTGGTCGTTTGTTTCTAGGGAACGGCCATTTTCCAGAATAGTATAAGCCGTTTTGTTCATAGCCTGGTAAGCACTGCGAATCAAATGGTTCGCGTGGATGATTACATTCACACCAGCCTCAAAGAGATCCTTTTCGTAAATCTGATTGTATGCAGTCGGGACAACAACAAGTGGCATACGATTTTGGAATTCGTTGTATTTCTTGCAGAATTCAAAGATCTCAGCTCCTGTTTTGTCAATACTGTGTATCATGATTGCATCGGCTCCAGCCTCAATATAGGCGTTGGCACGTTTCAGGGCATCTTCCATACCTTGTCCGAGAATGAGACTCTCAATACGTGCGATAATCATAAAATCCTTAGTAACCTGTGAGTTCTTACCAGCACGAATCTTATTACAGAAGCCTTCTATGGTATCCTGGTGCTGTCCGGCGCCTGTTCCAAAAAGGGAATTCTTTTTCAGACCAATCTTATCTTCTATAATAATTGCTGATACACCGATTCTCTCCAGAGTACGAACGGTATAGATAAAATGCTCAATCTTTCCACCGGTATCACCATCCAGAATGATTGGTTTTGTAGTAACCTCCAAGATCTCATTGATGGTATTGATTCGGGAGGTTAGATCGACAAGCTCAATATCCGGCTTTCCCTTAGCGGTAGAATCACAAAGACTGGATACCCACATAGCATCAAATTGCGTGATTCCGTTTTCATTCTCGATTTTACTCTTTTCTACGATAAGTCCGGTAAGACCGTTATGAGCCTCCAGAACACGTATATGTTTTTTTACATGAATGGTTTTGCGTAAAGCAGCACGTCTCATGTCAGTGGTAGTACCAAGTCCGTGTACCAGGTCCTGAACCTTATCGAGACTAACGCCCTTAGTATAAGGGATTTCAATTAACTCGCCGCCCCAGTCTTTTAATATCTCAATCACGCGTTCACGCTGCGCCTTGTGTGGACCTTCCTTCCAGTCATCCCCGTGAACAACATACCTGGGTTTATACTTTAATAGATTTGGCACCTGATCAAAGACCTCCTGTGGAACGACCTCAGATACGCCCTTGATGTTCTCGATAATACTCTTTCTTTCTTCATAGCTTAAGAAAGGAACGCGCCAGTAAGAAGCAACAGCCTCGTCAGTGTGGAGTCCGATTATCACGTCGCCAAGCTCACTTGCCTTTTGAATAATATTCATGTGACCATGGTGAATCAAGTCACCACTCATTGCTACATATACTTTATCAGCCATTATTTGCCTCCTTTTTATTGGCATCATTATTTGTGACAGATGTGTCAACTTTCTTCTTCTTAGATCGAAGCAGATTTACGATATACTGACCGCCAATCTCTCCGGAGTGACCAAAGTCAGGAAATTGCTCCTTGACAATACGAGTGATTCTCTCTGCATATTCTTCACTGGAATTGAGAAGCTTTTGCACACCTTCGTATAAGGAATCGAGTTGCTGAGGGTCAACCTGCATTCCAAGCTCATCACGCAGGATGAATTCCATGGGTTTCCTGGAAAGTATTGTGTATTCAGGATTCTTAATCTTAGGTGGTGTATTGATGAATACAACCGGTTTCTTCGTAACAAAAGCAAATTCATAGGCAGTTCCTGACCAGTCGGTAATCAGAAGATCAGAATCATAAAGAGAATTGCTCTTGGAAAAGTCAAGCTCAAAGCTTAAATCTCCCCCATTGTATCCCTTATAACGCTCCACAATCTGTTCCATACGGGCACCATACCGCTTTACATATTCGGGATGAGGACGAATGACTACATCATAGCCCTTACGTAAGAGCTGCTTTAAAATACCATGCAGACAGGTATCAAGGATATTATCATCCTGCCAGGAGGGCGCAATCAAAATCTTCTTATGCTCTCGTTGGGGTGTTGGCATCTGCTCATACATAGCTGTTAAATGCTCAAGAAAGCCATATCCGGTTTTGATGAGACGTTTCTGGGGCAGATTGTAATGCTGTTCCCATTCACGAATCTCATTCATCTGGTACTCGCTGACGCAGAAAATCGTATCGTAATGATCCAGAGAACCTTTTCTGCTGGTCAGAGTCTCACTTAACGGATAATGTGGCATATAAATATACTTGACGTTATCTTTTACATAAGAACGTTTTAAATGGAACTGGTCGATATCCTGTGTTGTCATAGCCATGACCTTAGCGTCCATTTTCATGAAAAGTGTGACCAGCTTGGTGTCTCCAATATAGTAAGGAATAATTCTCGGATTGTTTGCCTGAAACAGTGCATCATCCGGGTCACTTGTGACATAGTGAATCTTGATATTTGAGTGCTCGAGGATGTATTGAATGGTATCTTCAAAATATTTGTAAAAGCCACTCTTCTCGGAGTAGAAGACAAGCTCCTTATGTTCATCAGCAAAGAACTGTTTATAATACTCCTTTTCTCTCTTCTTGTCAATTTTTCTTTTGTCCTTGGTAGCTGCTTCCTGCTGCTTTTGCTTTTCTAAGAAAGCCTTCATTTTCTCAAGAGAATCATAATCAATATACTTCTTCGGATTGTAGATTGCATTACAGATATAAATAAGTGCAATTGCCATCAGATTACCAATCACCCAGTAGAAGCCGACACCGGCAGGTACAATAAAGGCAAAATAAGTAGAGAATGCAATCAGGAATATCGTCATGCCCCATTGACTCGCTTTGCTTTGTTCTATTTGCAGGACATTGTCACGGTTCTGGAAAAAGCAAAGGAGCCATGCACTGATACCTGCAAGGATAGGAATCCAAATCAGGCTATCTAGAGTGAATAAGGAAGGAACTCGTGCAAAATCCCAAATCAAGAAGGTCGTATGAAAATTCTGAATCTGAGTTATTGCAGTATCTACACCGGGAATACTGCTGGCGAGTGTTTGAAATTGTGATGTATAAGCAGGGTCCTTAATCAAATCAACAGCAACAAGCTGAGCAGAGGAACCAAGTGTTTCCACACCTTTGATTTCGCAAGCCTTTGCAACAAATGCATTGATAATATCCTTGTTCATATGAAGCAGATGACGCATCGGTTTGTATATAACGTCTATCAGACCAAAGATGATGGGAATCTGAATCAGAGTAGGAATCGTACCTACTAGAGGATTGTAACCCTCTTTTTTGTATATTTTCATTTGCTCATCAGCAATACGTTCTTTATCGCCGGCAAATTTCATTTTTACTTCATTAATCTGTGGAGTAATCTTTACCATAGAAATCGAATTCTTTTGGATATAAAGAGAAAGTGGAAACATCAGAACCTTGGTAGCCAGCGTAAACAGGATAATGGTGATACCGTAGTCTTTTACAAGATGATAGCATGCCCACATAATATAACCCAGTGGAACTGCAAAGATAGTAATCAAAAAATTCATTGTATTTCTCCATTCTTTACAAACTTAGATTTCTTCATCAAACGAAAATTATATCATAATTGAGTAAATACGACAATAGTACCGTATCAGTCGTCTAATGGTTTCCAATCATCAAAGTTCTGTGCATCCTCACCAATCTCATAGGTCAGATAGCCCCCATCCTGTGTAGTGATACCTTCACGTATGTAACGTTTTCTTGCTCTGTCTGTCTTATCCAGTCCTAATTCCTGGCAGAATCCTCCCGCGTAGTGTTCGCCTAATATAGTAGGCCAGAAATCGGTGGTTATCGTCGGGCGGTCGCTGGTAATCATAGAGCCCGTCTGACCGGGAAGCTTGGCAAAGAAAATCGGATTCTTAGTTTCTCCAATAAAGATATCTGAGTCACCATGGTCAGCAGTGATAAAAATGGTCGAGCTATCATAGACACCCAGTGCCTTTAACTGCTCCATGTACTCTACAACAATATTCATACATGCAATGGCTTGCTTACAAGGCGTATTTTCCTGACGGGTCAGTCTTGTTCCGTCAATATCCAGCTTATAAGGTCCGTGTGTACCATTCAGATGATATAGGATAAAGGACTTATCTTCGTCACTGAAGGACAATTTCTGTGTTGTTAATTGTTCAAAGAAAACATCATCCAAAATCGCATAACCATCTTGATCAACGGCATTTATGTCCTCAGTATACAGCCAGAATGCAGGCTTTAAGCAATGTGGCATGTTACGATAGGCTGTAAGCTTGTACATCTGACCCAGAAGCCTTCCATATGGAATATGACGTTTGCTCGTGGAGAGGTTATCTACAGAACCAATCAGTTGCTTACGATCGCCTATCAAGGTATTCATATCAACATACAATCGAACTTGGTAACCGTCCTTTTTTAATTGCTTTAAGGGTGTATTACCTGCCCAGGCCTTAGGGAAGAATTCGTCCTGCAGACAATCGTAATCAAACGGCGTTCCGGACAGCATATACGTCTCTGATGGAAACGTATGCTGAAACAGGCTCGTACAATTTGGATAAAAAGTAAAGCCATCGAAGGAGTCAAAATAGTCTGGTTTATAGTCTGTTAAGTAATCGAGATACTTTGTATCAAATGCATCCAAAATAAATACGATTGTATTGTTCTCGCCGGATACCTGGAATTCCTTTTCTGTTGAAAGATAGTAATCACTTTTGTGTGTATCATGATAGGTAAGGAGAAGAGTTGCCAGCGCGGTCAACTGCATAGCAAAGACTAAGAGACTGCCCCATTTGAGCAGGGACTCCCAGGTCCTTTCGTGGAAAAAGAGAAGCAGGATAGGCAAGACACAAAAAGTAAGCCATGTAATAGCATTCCAGAACATTTGCGGATAGAACCGGGACCATTCAATCTCAAGTCCTCGAAGCTCTCCAAGACCGATGTTCATGAAATTACCCTGCATATAACCGGCTAAGGTAATAGAGAATATAATAGAAATAATGATTTTGGAGACGTTTCCCCTCGTCAGGACACAAAGGAGCATCAGAATGCACCATACCAAAAAGCCGAACAGAAGAGCCGGCCACCAAAAGTCAGAAAAGGAAAATTCAATGTCATTTGCCGCTCCAATAAAAAGCTCATAGGGAGAAAAAATGAGGTGCGTAAAAACGGCAAACAGGCAGACCGCGGCGGATAAAAGAAGCTTTCCTTTGGAGGATATGGAATAGGCATCGGTAGAGTATTGTTTGATTTTGCTGTAGCAAAGACAGCATGACAGCTTCTTGCGTACCAAATGGGAAAGCAAACGAAATAAACGACTGATGAGCGGGTTCCATAAGAGTATAAGTATGATCAATGTAAAAAGAAGGATTCCAGGATTCCCATACAAGACGGAGATATTCTTGTAATTACCGGAGTAATAGGAAATAAAGACGGCACTGAAGATGCCAACAAAAAGGTAAGAAATTGGGATTACATCTGCATTCTTGGTAAAAATCCAGAGTTCCTTATCCGGAATGATATAGAACAGCAGAGCAATTAGGATAAAGGACATTGCATACCATAGCATGCGGATGGGGATACCGGATAACGCCCCATGGACAAGACTGCCGTATGCTCCATCTCCGCCGAGAAGTACGGACATAAGAGGTATGAGTCTGGATTTTACCAGAAAAAGGATTCCCTCCAGAATCAATGCTGCAAGGATACATAGAACCCCTTTCTTTTTCGTGTTTGTGGATTCCTTACGGTAGTATACAAAGCATACCAGGGGCAAGCTCACTAGGGTGCGGCTGATGTTGGGCACATAATCGACTGCCGGGAGAAAACCTGTAAGTAAACCAATCACGAGTAGGACAAGAAAAAGACCTTTCTTTCCAATTCTTGTGACAAGAAGATTGCATAGGTACAGTAACATACTTAGGGTTACAAAGAGAACAAGCAAATAATTAGTAGAAAAGGCACGCAAAAAAGACAGGCAGTTTACACTCTTTGTTAGAAAATGTCCCGGAACAAAGAGTAAAAATTGACTAACAAAAAACAGGCATACAAATGGAAGCAGTTTATTATAAAAACATTTAAAATCCAAGGTGTTCTCTTTCCAGAACAGACCGGTAATAAATGAAAGCAGCACGATGGGGAGCCAGTGGGAGTTAAATAGGAGAAAATCCATAAAACCGAACTGCTCAGCCGTAGACCAGTCTATGATTGGGGATATAAATATTTCCAGAGTTGCTAAGAAAAATAAGAGAATGATGGAATTAAGTATCTTTCGTGTGTTTGTCATGGTATCTTCTTTCTATTGTGGGACGTCAAAAAGCTATGAATCACATTATACCAAATTGACGTTCCATTGACCATAGTGAATCCGTATTCTTTTTGTTGCAAAAAGGGAACGAATAAGATAAAATTAAGAGAATATTAAGAAACGAAGGGTTGAGCATGGAAAAGAGCGTAAGACAGAGATTATATGACTTGATAGCAGACGACAGAAGCTTTCTGCAAAGATGGAGAGTGGCACTGATTGTACAGTTTCTTTTTTCTTTCGTCGTTCTCTTTTTTGACCCTATCGAATTGTATGTTGTAAATATCCACGATTTGGTTTTTTCTTTCTTTACTCTGTGGAAATGCCTGGCTGTCGTGGCTGCTGTCTATTGTATTGTAACAAGTCTGATTTTGGCGCTGCTTCCGGGAGCGCTGTATGATTTTATGATTTCGTCCTGCTTTGCGGCGACAATCTGTTTGTACATTCAAGGGACCTTTTTGAATACACAGTTTGGTACGTTAAATGGAGATGCGGTTGCATGGCAGAATCACAAAAGGCAGGCGTTTGCAGAGATTTTGATTTGGTTTTTCATTATCATCAGTGTATTTTTCATACGTTATTTGAAAAAATCCCTGTGGAAAAAAGTGGTGTCCTGGGGTTCTGCATTTGTGATTGCAATTCACGTGGTGGCGTTGATTACTCTTGTTTTAACGACTGATTTTCATGAAAAGGCAGTATCTGGATATCTATCGACAGACCGTATGTTTGAGTTATCGGCGAAGAAAAATGTGATAGTATTTGTGTTGGACAATTTTGATAATTCTTTTCTGGACGATGTCGTGACTCAGGATCCGGATTTGTTTCAACAGTTGGAGGGATTCACATACTATCCCAATTATATTGCGACGTATGGCAACACGTATCCGTCCATTGTCTATATGCTGACAGGGGAAAAGTATTACTTTGACAAGGAACCGACGGTATATAAGGAAGAGGCATATACGAATGGACCATTATTAAATACGTTAAAGGATAATAATTTTGACACCAGGATATTCACAGAAGAACTGAGTATGTGTAAGACAAGCAGTAAGGTAATTGCCAATCATGTCAGTGGTGAGCGTGAGATTTCTTATAAAGGAATGCTTCGAGGTATGCTGAATCTTGTAATGTATCGTGATTCACCGATTGCAATGAAGGCTTTGTTCTGGTTCTATACCTCAGATATTAATACCTGGGCAAGTGCAAATGGTATGTATACACCCTATAATATATCTGATTCCTATTTTAGCTCGGATTTAAGCCAGAAGGGGATTACCTTGCAGGGAAATCAAGATTGCTTTCGTATGTATCATTTGCAAGGGGCACATACTCCTTATGTATTGAATGCGCAGGCCCAGTACGTCGATAGTGGCACAGACCGTACGCAGCAGATTGAAGGATGCTTTCATATATTGGATCAGTATTTTGCCAGAATGAAGGTGGAAGATATTTATCGCGATGCAACGATTATTGTGACTGCAGACCATGGAGATATCGGACTCGGTGAGTGCCCGATTCTGTTTGTGAAGCCGTCTGGACAATATACTGGTGAGATGAAGACCTCGGAAGCACCGGTGATGGATAGTGATTTGCCGGCGACGATTCTGAAAGATATTCAATTAGAAAACAAAGAAGCAGGAACTTCTATTTTTGATATCGCGGAGGATTATCCGAGAGAGAGGGTAAAGTTTGAAAAGCTCGAGACTCTGAATCCGGAGTTTAAGACGGTAAAGGAGTACATCATTAAGGGAGATGCCAGGGATACCAAGAATTGGGTGGAAAGTGGAAAGACATATGAGATGAAGTATTCTTTCTATAAGAATGACTGATCATATAAGGAATTTTTTTGACAGTTGAAAATGAAATCATTATCTTATATAATAGTACAGATGTTGCGAAGCAACAAAGTACTCTATACAGGTTTATCATGCGTCGCTTAAGACGTGAGAAGGAGAAAGCTATGACAAAATTACAAAAGGTATTAGGTTTCACTTACTTTTCTGTTTGTGGAATGATGTTATTTTCTACGTACGCATTTGCATATATTGACCCAGGTGCAATGACATATCTTGTTCAGATTATTGCAGGAGTATTTATTGGAGGCGGTGCTATTCTTGGTGTTTACTGGAATCGTCTCAAAAGAAAGGTACGTGGAAAAGACAAAGAGGAAGATACCAGAGAGACTGTAGAAGTTGAAGATATCAACGACGAAATCTAGGAGCGTCTAAATTATATGACAAAGAAAAAAGCAATGAAGGAGATTATGGAATGGATTGGAGTGATTTTGGCCGCCATTCTTTTTTCCTTTTTTATCAATTACTGTATAATTGTAAATGCAACAGTACCAAGTTCTTCGATGGAGACGACCATCATGACAGGAGACCGCGTCATTGGATTTCGCCTTTCTTTTATGTTTCAGGAGCCAGAGCGCGGTGATATTGTAATGTTCAAGTTTCCGGACAATGAGAAGAAGCTTTTTATTAAGCGTATTATTGGTATGCCGGGAGAGACTTTGGAGGTTCATGACGGTTTTGTTTATATCAATGGAGAACCCTTAAATGAGCCATATCTTAAGGTTGTAACAGAGGGAAGCTTTGGACCCTATAAGATTCCCGAGGGCTCTTATTTTATGATGGGAGATAACCGAAACAATTCGGCAGATTCCCGTTACTGGGAGAATACCTATCTGAAAAGAGAGAAAATCGTTGGTAAGGCAGTACTAAAGTACTTCCCTTCGATTGAAAAATTAAACCAAGATCATTAAAAATGAAACATCAAGCCCCGTCCCCCATGTTTCACTGTAATGCTTTTGAACATTGAATACAGCGACCTTGATTGACGAATAGTCTGCCTGCGTCGCTTTTTAAGTATTCGGCGGTGGTGCCGAAAAAGTAGGAATCTGTCATTAGGTGGAGAATATGCGTTGCGTTGTGGATTGCGCTGTGGATATCGTGGGAAACCATGATAATCGTAACGTTATCCTCTTGGTTTAGACGGCGAATTAATGCATAAAGTTCACCCGAAGCGATCGGGTCGAGTCCGGTAATCGGCTCGTCCAGAATCAGGAGTTCGCTGGTTGCACAGAGGGCTCTTGCGAGGAGCACACGCTGTTGCTGACCACCGGATAAATCCTTAAAGCATTTCTGCATATCATCAGCCATATCCAGTCGGCGGAGGTTTTCTTTTGCCTCCTTCTTCATTTGCACGGTGTAAAACGGGCGGAAGCCCAATGTATTTAAGAAACCGGAAAGAACAACTTCCATGACAGAGGCGGGAAAATCCCGATTAATAGTACTTTGCTGCGGAAGATAGCCAATCTCATTCTTTTTCAAACCCTCATCAAGGACAATATTCCCTGTGTTGTAGTTCTTCAGTCCTATCAAACTCTTTAACAACGTCGATTTTCCAGAACCGTTTTCTCCGACGATACAAAGATAATCCCCCTTGTGAACGGAAAAGGTTAAGTCCTGTACGACGACTGTATTTTCATATTTTAAGGTTAGGTTGTTGCATTTTAACATAGGAAGCTGCCTCCTTGAATTTCCGGAAAAATACGTTCGAAATAATGTAAGGGTCATTATAACATGAAATGCTAAGATAGTCGAGAATGAAACGCTTTGTTATTGCATTCTATATAAAAATTTGATACTATGATTGGTAATTGCAACTGGCAATTGCGAAAGGAGTACATGATGATATCAAAGAAAATGGTAGATTTAGTGAATAACAGTTCCGTCATTCGTGCGATGTTTGAAGAAGGACAGCGTTTGGCAGGTATATATGGAGCAGAGAATGTATTTGATTTTAGCCTTGGGAATCCCAATGTGGCCGCCCCGGCTGCTGTCAAGGATACCATTCGGGAATTACTGGATGAGGAAGACCCGGTAGTCCTTCATGGATATATGAGCAACGTGGGATACGAAGATGTACGTGAAGCAATTGCGCAGTCGTTGAATCAGCGATTCGAGACAAAGTTTTCCAAGGATAACATTATTATGACCGTTGGAGCAGCTGGCGGATTGAACGTTTGCCTCAAGGCATTGTTAAATCCCGGTGATGAAGTAATTGCATTTGCCCCTTTCTTTGGTGAATATCGTAGTTATACAGCAAATTACGATGGAAAGCTGGTGACGATCTCACCAAATACGGAGACCTTCCAGCCCAATTTGGATGAATTTGAGCAGAAGATTACAGCAAATACGAAGGTAGTTATCGTGAACTCTCCAAACAATCCAACCGGAGTTATTTATTCGGAGGACACGGTCAAGAAGCTTTCTGAGATTATGGAAAAGAAACAGAAAGAGTATGGTACCGATATTTATCTCATTTCAGATGAACCATATCGTGAGTTGGTTTATACCGATGATGAAGTTCCTTATCTTACAAAATACTATAAAAATACAATCGTCGGTTACTCCTATAGCAAATCCCTTTCGTTGCCGGGAGAACGTATTGGATATCTGGTTATTCCAAATGAAATTAAGGATTTTGAGCTGGTTTTTAGCGCATGTGGTGTTGCAACGCGTGTCCTTGGTTATGTGAATGCTCCATCTTTGATGCAGAAGGTTGTAGCAAAATGCTTAAACGAGAAAACAGATATTGCTTATTATGGAAGGAACCGTGAAGCATTATACAACGGATTAAAGGAACTGGGATTCTCCTGCATCAAGCCACAGGGTGCATTTTACTTATTCGTGAAGTCTCCGGTAGAAGATGAGAAGAAATTCTGTGAGGTAGCAAAGAAGTACAACGTGCTGATTGTACCGGGTTCTTCTTTTGCCTGTCCGGGATTTGTCCGTATTGCTTATTGTGTATCTTATGAGACCATCGTCCATTCACTGCCGAAATTCAAAGAAATTGCTAAGGAATTTGGATTACAGTAGTGATAGGAGGAAAAAATGAGCTGGGAAGATAATGTAAGAAAAGTAGATCCATATGTACCGGGTGAACAACCCATGTTTGAAAAAATGATTAAACTGAATACGAATGAATGTCCCTATCCTCCGTCACCGAAGGTAGTGGAAGCGGTTCGTGATTTTGATTGTAATAAGCTTCGTCTCTATCCGGATCCGTCGAGTAAGAGATTGACAGAGGCTTGGGCAAAGAGATGTGGACTCGCTGCGGAGCAGGTTTTTGCAGGAGTTGGTTCGGATGATGTTCTATCGGTAGCATTTCTCACATTCTTCTATGGAAAGAAGCCAATTCTTTTTCCGGATATCACATACTCCTTTTATGACGTATGGGCTGATGTGTATCGCATTCCATACGAAGTGCGCAAGTTGGATGAGAATTTTCGAATTGTAAAGGAAGATTACTTCACTGAAAATGGAGGTATTATTCTTGCGAATCCCAATGCACCAACCGGTGCACTCGAAAGTACAGAGATGATAGAAGAGATTCTACAGCGTAATCCGGATTCTGTTGTGATTGTGGATGAGGCATATATCGATTTTGGCGGTACCTCTATGACGCCATTGATTGAAAAGTATGATAACCTGCTTGTGGTTCAGACCTTCAGTAAGTCGAGGGCTTTAGCGGGCCTACGAATCGGCTTTGCCATGGGCAATCGTAAACTGATTCAGTACATGAATGATGTGAAGTTCTCCATTAATTCTTATACCATGAACCAACCGTCTCTTTATATCGGTACTGCAGCAATTGAGGATGAGGAATACTTTAAAGAGACAGTTGATAAAATAGTTAAGACAAGAGAACGTGTAAAGCCGCAATTGAAAGAGCTTGGCTTCAACTTTGCAGATTCCAAGACAAATTTTATCTTTGCTGCACATAAGAGCGTTTCCGGGCAGGAGCTCTTTGATGCCTGTCGTGAACAGAATATTTTCATACGTCATTGGAATAAACCGCGTATCGGAGAGTATCTTCGTATTAGTATTGGTACCGATGAAGAGATGGACACATTATTGACATTTCTTCGTGGTTATCTAAAAAACAGAAGTTAACATAATATAATAAGAATGGAGATTTTTATGCTAAAAAAGTATTTATGGATTGCGTTTATTTCAATGGTACCGCTGATCGAGCTTCGTGGAGCGATACCGGTATCTCAGGCCATGGGACTTCCCCTTTTAAACTCTTACATCGTATGTATTTTGGCCAATATGGTTCCGGTTCCTTTTATTTATCTGTTTGCAAGAAAGGTATTGGAATGGGGAGCTGATAAGCCGTTGATCGGCAAGTTCTTTACGTTTTGTCTTGATAAAGGAGAAAAGGGTGGAAAGAAGCTTCAGAGCTCAGCAGGAAAAGGTTTATTTGTTGCATTATTGTTGTTTGTAGGAGTACCCCTTCCGGGTACAGGTGCATGGACCGGTACACTCGCAGCAAGCATTTTGGATATGGACTTTAAATCAACCGTTTTTGCGGTTATGGGCGGGGTTTTGCTTGCCGGAATTATTATGGGACTATTGAGTGCAGGAGTATTTGGAGCTGCAGGAGCAGTCTTAGGCTAAAGCGTCGTTTCGACGCTTTTTTCTATTGGGAGGTAGTTTGGGATGGAAGAATCTTATTCAAGCTTTGCCAGTGTATATGATCGGTTTATGGACAATGTCCCATACGAAGAATGGTGTGAGTACCTTATTGGTTTGCTGCGTGCAAACGGTGTTTCAGAAGGTCTGGTTTTGGACCTTGGCTGTGGAACCGGTACACTTACGGAATTGCTTGCATCGCATGGGTATGATATGATTGGGATAGATATGGCTCCAGAGATGCTTCGTATTGCTGTGGATAAAAAAGAACAATCGGGTCATGATATTTTATATCTCCAACAGGATATGCGGGAATTTGAGTTGTATGGTACTGTACACGCGGTAGTGAGCATTTGTGATTCTATGAACTATATCCTTGATGAAGAAGAGCTATTGCAGGTATTCAAGCTGGTAAATAATTATCTGGATCCGGGTGGGATATTTGTTTTTGATTTGAATACACCCTATAAGTACAAGCAAATGCTCGCGGATAACGTTTTTGCCGAGAATCGTGAAGATTGCAGCTTTATTTGGGATAATCTCTATGATGAGCAGGAGCAGATCAATGAGTACGATCTGACTTTGTTTGTTAAGGATTTGGGAAGTGGTCTGTATCATAGATTTGAAGAACTGCATTATCAAAGGGCATATGAATTAGATTTGGTAAAGGGACTTCTGGAGCAGTCCGGCATGGAATTTGTGGGAGCGTATCGGGCATTTACCCAAGAAAAACCGGATGAAACCTGTGACAGGGTCTATATGATAGCAAGAGAGGTTACGAAATGAGGATTCGTGTGAAAAATGATTTTTTCACATGCCAGATTTGTGCTTACGCCCAAAGTTTGCGGTGTATTAGCAAGAGTGGAGATTATTATGAATGATTATATGATTCGAGCTACAGCGGCGGGCGGACAGATTCGTGCCTTTGCTGTAACAACAAGAGAAATGGTGGAGACAGCAAGAGAGTACCACAATACCAGTCCGGTTGCGACAGCCGCACTTGGCAGACTTTTAACTGCAGGTGCCATGATGGGAGCTATGATGAAGGGAGAAAAGGATGTACTGACTCTTCAGATCAAGGGAAGCGGACCCATAGGCAGTATCACCGTTACAGCCAATTCAGCAGCACAAGTAAAGGGCTATGTATCCAATCCGGACGTTATCCTACATGCAAATGCCAAGGGAAAGCTGGATGTAGCTGGGGCAGTAGGAAATGGGATGCTCCGTGTTATTAAGGATATGGGATTAAAGGAGCCTTATGTGGGTCAGACCGTCTTACAGACTAGTGAAATTGCAGAAGACTTAACCTACTATTTTGCGACCAGTGAGCAGGTACCGTCATCGGTAGGGCTGGGAGTGCTCATGGATAGGGATAATACAGTAAAGCAGGCAGGCGGATTTATTATCCAGCTGATGCCATTTGCTGATGAAAAGGTCATTGCAACGTTAGAAGATAATCTGAAACATGTCACATCGGTTACGACTCTTTTCGAAGAGGGGAAGACGCCTGAGGGGATTCTGGGAATCCTGACCGAGGGTCTTGGAATGGAGATTCTGGACCAGATTCCAACAGGATTTGTCTGTGACTGTTCGAAGGAGAGGGTAGAAAAGGTCATCATCAGTGTGGGAGCAAAGGAGATTCATAAGATGATTGAAGATGGTGAGACGATTGAGGTGAAATGTCAGTTTTGTAATCAAGCATATCATTTTACGGTTGATGAGCTGAAAAAGATAGAGAAATCAGCATCAAAAAAGAAATAGTCGGAAGGGAGAAAATCATGAAACATGGATTTTTAAAGGTAGCTGCTGTAACGCCGAAAATCCGCGTGGCAGATCCGGAGTATAACACCGGAATCATCATAGGTCAAATGCAGAAAGCTTACTCACAGGGAGCGAAGATAATCGTATTTCCGGAGCTGTGTATTTCCGGTTATACCTGTCATGATTTATTCTGCCAGGAGATACTTTTGAAGAAAAGTGCGCAGGAGCTGATGAAGATAAAAGCAGCTACGATTTCTATGGATGCGCTTGTATTCGTGGGTTTGCCGGTACAAAAGGATGGAAAGCTTTATAACGTAGCAGCGGCACTTCACAGAGGGAAACTGCTGGGTATGATTCCGAAAGCCTATATTCCAAATTACTCCGAATTCTATGAGATGCGTCATTTTACTCCCGGTAATCAAGATTCAGAAGAGTTTTTGTTTGGCGAAGAGAGGATTCCCTTTGGAACCAAGATTCTGTTTCAAAATGGGGAGACGCTTCCGGAATTGATTGTCGGTGCAGAGATTTGTGAAGACCTGTGGACACCAAATCCTCCGGATACGGCTCATACCATGGCAGGTGCAACAGTTATGGTTAATCTTTCAGCCAGTGATGAGGTGGTATGTAAGGATTCCTATCGCAGGAGCTTGGTTGCGTCCACATCAGCACGTACGATATCCGCGTACGTATACGCGAGTGCCGGGGAAGGAGAGTCAAGTCAGGACCTTGTTTTTGGCGGGCATAATATGATCGCGGAGAATGGGACCATACTTGCGGAATCGACTCTTTTTACGACAGGGATTCTTTACGGTGATATTGATCTGTATCGAATACTGTCTGAACGGAGGCGCATGAATACGTTTGAAGTCACACGTGGTGATTATAAGGTGGTACCCTTTCTGATTGATCCAGAGGAAACAACACTTAATCGTACTTTTTCTCCTACTCCTTTTGTACCATCGGATGAGAGAAGGCGAAGAGAACGATGTGAGGAGATTTTGTCTATACAAGCTATGGGCTTAAAGAAGCGTCTGGAGCATACCGGATGCAGGAATGCCACAATCGGAATATCAGGAGGTCTGGACTCTACACTTGCTTTATTAGTGACTGCCCGTGCCTTCGATATGTTAGGATGGAATCATGAGAACATTCTTTGTGTGACAATGCCTTGCTTTGGAACAACCAATCGAACCTATGAGAATGCTTGCAAGCTGACACAGACAATAGGGGCCACGCTGCAGGAAATCTCTATTCAGGAAGCAGTTCGCGTTCATTTTCACGATATTGGTCAGGATGAGAGTGTACATGATGTAACCTATGAGAACGGACAGGCGAGGGAACGTACACAGATTCTGATGGATTTGGCTAATAAAAATGGCGGAATGGTCATCGGAACCGGTGATATGTCAGAGCTGGCGTTGGGATGGGCGACCTACAATGGAGATCATATGTCTATGTATGGTGTGAATGTCGGTGTACCGAAGACGCTGGTACGTCATCTGGTACAATTCTTTGCAGACACCTGTAAGAACGAGATTTTACAGAAGGTTCTCGAAGACGTACTGGATACACCGGTTAGCCCGGAACTTTTACCACCGGAAAATGGTGTGATTTCACAGAAGACAGAAGATCTTGTAGGACCCTACGAGCTTCATGATTTCTTCCTGTACTATGTACTGCGTTTTGGATTTGAACCCTCCAAGATATATCGGATTGCCTGTCTTTCTTTTGAGAATAAATATGAAAAGGAAGTCATTCTCAAATGGCTGAAGACGTTTTATCGTAGATTTTTCAGCCAGCAGTTCAAAAGGTCCTGTCTCCCGGATGGACCGAAAGTGGGAACGGTAGCGGTATCACCCAGAGGAGACCTCAGAATGCCATCGGATGCATCCGCAGACCTTTGGATGCAACAGCTGGAGTCATTGTAAAATAGAAATATGTAAAACTGGGCGCGGCTTATTCTGGCCGCGCTTTTTCTAATGCGGTTCCAATGGCGTCAAGCAGTACCATAGAGGTGTATTTATTTTCATCAGAATAGGATATCCCATCCAGAGACTGCGTATGATAGATTTGTGAGACAATCTCGTCAAAAGAAGGCTCCACCAGTGGGTACATGACAGAGATGCTTTCATCCAGATTCACCAGACGTATGGAGTTGATGTTATCGTTATCGACAACAACTTCAATGTTGATGGGGCTGCCGTTTAAGGTAAGAGAGGAATTGTAAACACCTGCAGTGTAAAGATTTGCACCTGCAGAGGTCTCGGTTGTATTCTCGTTTACCTTCTCTTTTTTCGGTAAAAACATTACGAGGAGCAGGATAATCAAGAGAATACCCAACACGATAAAGATACCGGTGTAGATGATTTCCTTCATGTGGAGGACCACAATTTTGGTCTTTGCACTCATAGCCGTACCTCCAAAGCTTTTTCTATAATCTATGAAATGTTTGCAGAAAATATGTTGACAATTATAAAATATATGTTATAGTTGTTGTAGAACAGATAAAAAGGAGGGAGCAGAATCATGAATATTAGCAAATTTACCCAGAAGTCAATAGAAACAGTGAATCAATGTGAGAAGCTTGCTTATGAATACGGCAATCAGGAAATCGAACAGGAGCATTTATTATACAGTCTTTTGACATGCGAAGACAGCTTAATTCTTAAGCTGATTGAGAAGATGGAGATTCAGAAAGAGCATTTTATGAATCGAGCAGAGGAAGCCTTGAGGAAGAGAGTAAAGGTTCAGGGCGGACAGGTATATGTAGGAAACAGTCTCAATAAGGTTCTGATTTCTGCTGAGGATGAAGCAAAAGCCATGGGAGATGAATATGTATCCGTGGAACATCTTTTCCTGGCGATGCTCAAACACCCCAATAAAGAAATCGCTGCCATTTGGAAGGAGTATGGGATTACAAGAGACCGTTTTTTAAAGGCGCTTTCAACGGTACGTGGTAATCAGAGAGTGACCTCAGACAATCCGGAGGCTACGTATGATACTCTTGAGAAGTATGGACAGGAGCTGGTAGAGCGTGCCAGAAATCAGAAGCTGGATCCGGTTATTGGCAGGGACGCGGAGATTCGTAATGTCATTCGAATTCTGTCACGTAAGACAAAGAACAATCCGGTTCTGATCGGGGAGCCTGGTGTTGGTAAGACAGCGGCTGTCGAGGGACTGGCACAGAGAATTGTACGTGGTGATGTTCCGGATGGATTAAAGGATAAAAAAATATTTGCACTGGATATGGGAGCACTTGTGGCAGGTGCAAAATATCGTGGTGAATTTGAAGAACGTTTGAAGGCGGTATTAGAGGATGTGAAGAACAGCAATGGGCAGATATTACTGTTTATTGATGAGCTGCATACGATTGTTGGTGCTGGTAAGACGGATGGTGCAATGGATGCCGGCAATATGCTAAAGCCCATGCTGGCAAGAGGAGAGCTTCACTGTATTGGAGCAACGACACTGGATGAGTATCGGAAGTATATTGAAAAGGATGCAGCTCTGGAACGTCGTTTTCAGCCGGTCATGGTGGATGAACCTACAGTAGAAGACACCATCTCCATTTTACGTGGATTAAAGGAACGTTATGAGGTCTTTCATGGAGTCAAGATTACCGATTCTGCATTGGTTTCTGCAGCAACACTTTCGCATCGCTATATTTCCGACCGATTTCTGCCGGATAAGGCTATCGATCTGGTAGATGAGGCATGCGCATTGATTAAGACAGAACTTGATTCTATGCCTACAGAGCTGGATGAGATGCAGCGTAAAATCATGCAGATGGAGATAGAAGAGACAGCACTTAGGAAGGAAGAAGACCGTCTCAGCAAAGAGCGTTTGGAGACGTTACAAAAGGAACTGGCTGAGCTGAGGGAAGAATTTGCAAGTCAAAAGGCACAGTGGGATAATGAGAAATCCTCCGTAGAGAGGTTAAGCAAGCTGCGTGAAGAAATAGAAGAAATCAACAATCAGATTCAGATTGCACAGCGCGAAGGAAAGCTGGAGCAGGCGGCAGAGCTGGCTTATGGGAAGCTGCCGGCGTTGAAGCAGCAGCTGGAAATGGAAGAGGAAAAGGTACGCAAGGAAGATTTGTCATTGGTTCACGAAAGTGTTACGGATGATGAGATTGCGAGAATCATTTCAAGATGGACAGGCATTCCGGTAGCTAAGCTGACCGAGAGTGAGAGAAGCAAGACCCTGCACCTGGACGATGAGCTTCATAAGAGAGTCATTGGACAGGAAGAGGGCGTTACAAAAGTAACAGAGGCAATTATCCGCTCAAAGGCAGGGATTAAGGACCCGACAAAACCGATTGGTTCGTTCCTTTTCCTGGGTCCGACCGGTGTTGGAAAGACGGAGCTTGCCAAGGCTCTGGCTGCCAGCTTGTTTGATGACGAGCAGAATATGGTTCGTATTGACATGAGTGAATATATGGAGAAATACTCGGTATCCAGACTGATTGGAGCACCTCCGGGATATGTTGGCTATGAAGAGGGAGGTCAGTTAACCGAGGCTGTCCGCAGAAAACCATACTCCGTTATTCTGTTTGATGAGATAGAAAAGGCACATCCGGATGTATTCAATGTTCTGTTACAGGTATTGGATGATGGTAGGATTACGGATTCGCAGGGTAGAACGGTGGATTTCAAGAATACAATTTTGATTATGACATCCAATATCGGTTCGTCCTATCTTCTCGATGGAATTGATGAGCAGGGCAATATCAGTGGAGAAGCTGAAAAACAGGTAATGGGAGATTTACGTGCACATTTCCGTCCTGAGTTTTTAAATCGTCTGGATGAGACCATTTTATTTAAACCATTAACAAAGGACAATATCCATGGAATCATTGAACTTCTGGTTGTAGAGTTAAACAGCCGTTTGGAAGACCGTGATCTGCACGTAGAGTTGACGAAAGACGCAAAAGAATTTATAGTGGAAAGAGGTTATGATCCGATTTATGGAGCGAGACCTTTGAAACGTTATATGCAGAAAAATGTTGAGACACTGACTGCCAGATTAATTCTGGCTGATGAAGTAACGGGCGGAAGTACGATTGTGATTGATGTATCAGATGGTACATTGACAGCAAGCGTCAGAAAGTGAAAACAGTGTCAGGAATGGAGAATAAATGATTCCACAGGATCCAGTCATGCTGTTGAGTTATGTAAACTTAAAACTGAGAGATTGCTATCGAAATCTCAATGAGCTTTGCGACGATTTGGACATTGACCCAAAAGAATTGACAGAAAAGCTTGCTTCCATCGATTATCATTATGATGAGAGTACCAAACAGTTTCGCTAAAATCTTCTGCAATTAGAATTTGAAATGAGGATTTCTATGAGGATTCTTTGTGAGGGTTCCGAACGGGAAATTCATATAAAGGATGAGAAAAAGAGCATTTTACAAGTGATTCGTGAGAATTTTGCGTGCTCTTTTTCGTCGTGTGCAAAAACTGGTTCTTGTGGGAGATGCCGGATACGCATAATAACAGGCATGAGGGAGCCGGGAGACATGGACCGAAAGTGGTACTCTCGGGAAGAATTGAAGGAAGGATATCGACTGGCTTGTCAGACGCTTGTAGAAGAGGATATGATCGTCGAAACATTCTTTGTCAAAGAGAAACAAATAGACATTATGACAACAGATTATGTCAACAATCCTTCCCATGTCATTGCAAGTAATCGGGTGTCAAACCGGTACGGGATTGCCATTGATCTTGGGACGACAACGATCGGCTGCTCCTTGTTTCGCCTATCCAATGGTTCTATAGTAGATACAGCCGGAATCATGAATCCGGAACGCATTTATGGAGCGGATGTTCTGGCACGAATTCAACAGGCAAATGAAGGAAAGCTTTTTGTAATGCAGGAAATGATTCACGATACCTTAAGGAAGCAAATGGAAGGCCTAATCAGAAAGAATCAGATTTGTGAGGACGAGATTGCGGATATCATTCTGGCAGGAAATACAACCATGCTTCATATTTTACAGGGACAGTCCTGTGAGTCACTTGGAAAGAGTCCTTTTACTCCATTTACGCTGGAAAAGCAGGAAATGAGGATAGTACTCGACAGGATTCCACATAAGATTACGATTTTACCAGGGTTATCCGCTTTTGTAGGAGCGGATATCGTTTCCGGATTATATATGCTGGATATCATGAGTAAAGAAGAGATTTCACTGTTCCTGGATTTGGGTACCAATGGTGAGATGGCAATTGGCAATCAGGACAGATTAATCGCAACGGCTACAGCTGCCGGTCCGGCTTTTGAAGGCGATATCACCGCTAATCTCCCAGGAACAGATATGATTGACACGATAGGGCAGCTGCTCAAATCAGGCAAGATGGATTCTACCGGCCTGCTATGTGAGGAATTGTTTGACACAGGATACGCACTCACCCCTGCGATTAGGATTACACAAAAACATGTCCGTGATATTCAATTAGCGAAAGCTGCCGTATTCTGTGGTATTCAGGCTTTGATGGAAGCATACTCAGTAACAGAGAGGGACATCAACAAGGTCTATCTTGCAGGAGGGTTCGGACAGAAGCTTTCGGTAGATATGGCTTTTGACATCGGACTTCTCCCGGCAAAATTGCAGGGAAAGGTGGTCACGGTGGGAAATTCCTCTTTAAGTGGCTGCAAAAGATATGCTTGTGAAAGCGCGCAAGACAGAATTGCAGCAGACAACAAGCTACAGCACATACGAGAACGAGCAACCGTCATTAATCTGGCTGAAGTAAGCAACTTCGATACCGGATACATGGAGGCACTGAACTTCCCCTCGTCGTTCTAGGCAATCGTTCTCTTCTGCACAGGTACCGCCACCGACCGAACCTCTCTTTTTCGAGAAAGGACTGGAATTATAAGTTTTATGACGGTTCGCTTTGCTCGCTCGGTGATTTGTGTTCGTCGCAGGTTTGACAAGTGGAACATATGTGAACGCCTATCACACATATGTAGAACGTAGATTATGATTTGATTTGGGGTGGCAGGTAGTGGTCTCTTTTCAAGAAAATCAGGTGCTGGAATCACAGAATTTAATAGGCAGCCTAAGCTTTACTCAAATGTTGTGTCCGTAGCCGGCTTCGACCGATTGTTCAATGTGTGCGCCTATTACACACATCAACGATACTATTCATTTGAAATATGTGTTACGATGTGTGAAATAGGCGCACACATTGGACGGTCTGTCGAACCTGCTACGAACATAATGAATTAAAAGAGTAAAGCAGGCTGCCATAAAATTCGTGATTCCAGCGCCTTCATGAAAAGAGACCACTACCTGCCACCCCAAATCAAATCAAATTTCAGAATACTCATGTGTGTGATAGGTGTACACTCATATGCCACTTGTCAAAGCCGACGTCGTATATTAAATTCGAGAAAAGCCAGAACCGTCTACATAACTTGATAATTCCAATCCCTGATTTTTACGAAAAGAGAGGTTTAATCGGTGGCGATACCTGCGCAGAAAGAGCCCTCTGCAGGAGAGCGATGAGGGATGATTCGTGATTGGAGTAGGGATAGGAGAGAGTGAGGAGGAAGTTCATGCATGAGGTAGTAGCAAAAGGGATTCTGTCGGCACAGAATGGGATGAATATTTATCGAGGATGTCAGCATGGGTGTATTTACTGTGATTCCAGGAGTAAGTGTTACCAGATGCAGCATGACTTTGAAGATATAGAGGTAAAGGTGAATGCACCGGAGCTGTTAGAGGACGCATTGCGAAGAAAACGGAAAAAGGTAATGGTCGGAACCGGTGCAATGACAGATCCGTATATGCCACTAGAGATGGAACTGGGGAATATGCGAAAATGTCTGGAAATTATAGATAAGTATGAATGCGGAGTTGCAATCCAGACAAAATCCAATCGCATTTTACGAGATCTTGATTTGCTGAAAAGGATTAACAGAAAAGCAAAATGTGTTGTTCAGATGACCATGACAACACAGGATGAAGAATTATGTAAACTAATCGAACCTGCTGTATGTACCACAAAGGAACGACTTGAAGTGTTGAAAATCATGAGAGATAATGGCATTCCAACGGTAGTATGGATGTCGCCTATTCTTCCATTTATCAATGATACGGAAGAAAACATTCGTGGAATTCTGGATGATTGCGTCGAAGCAAAGGTTTATGGTATTATCTGTTTTGGAATCGGAGTGACACTTCGGGATGGAGACCGAGAGTACTTTTATCAAGCCTTGGATCGACATTTTCCAGGAATTAAGCAAAAATATATTCGTACTTACGGAAATGCTTATGAGATTAACAGTCCTAATCATGGGACTTTGATGCAACTCTTTCACAAAATAACAAGGGAACATGGAATAGAGAATGATGTAAATAGAATTTTCTCTTATTTGCATGAGTATGAAGAGAAAAACTACGAACAGCTCACACTTCCATTTTAAACGAACCAGGAAATAAATGTGGTACGAATGAAAAAGCCTATTTGAATTCTCTCGAATAGAGCCTGTATAAAAAGGATTTGGAGACCGGATGCGTAAGATATTGACTTATGAAGTAAAAGAAGAGGATATGGAGGACACTGCAGGCGGATTGGTAAATCTCCTATTGAAGAATAAACTTCATTTGACTGGACATGAGGTTAGTCGAGCCAAATTTCAGGAAGGAGGAATTCTTGCAAATGGTCAACCGGTGACGGTGAAGGAAAGAATTGCGGTTGGACAGAGCTTGGAGATTTGTCTGGAGGACACCGATACGATGGAGAATCACGTAGTACCGGTGCCAGGACAAGTCGAAATACTGTATGAAGACGAGGACCTTGTTTTTGTGGACAAACCATCCGGACTTGTGGTACATCCGTCCCATGGACATTTTTTTGAATCCGTCAGTAATTATCTGTCGTATTATTATGAAAAGAAAGGCGAGACAGTTATCTGCCGTGTCATCGGTCGTTTAGACAAAGATACATCCGGAGTCCTTGTGTTTGCTAAGAACCGAGCCAGTGCATCCAGACTGTCTGCGCAGAAGCAGAACGGAATAAGCAGACGGATTTATCTGGCACTTGTAAGAGGACATATAACACAGAAGAAGGGTGAGATTCATGCACCCCTGGGACGAGTTCCAGGCGATCAGCTTCGACAGCAGATATGCAAAGATGGTTTGGAGGCTCACACATATTATGAGGTGATACAGGAATTTGAACGCTATTCTCTTGTACAGGTGGAAATAACAACAGGCAGAACACACCAGATACGCGTGCATCTGGCCTCTCTGGGACATCCCCTGCTGGGAGACCCATTGTATGGGGAGGAAGAATACCGACTGAAGCGGGCGGCATTACATTCCTATCAGGTAGCGTGTATTCAACCCTTTACCGGAGAACAGATTTGTATAAAATCACCACTCCCAAAAGATATGAAAATACTGATTCAATAAGGATAGAGACATGAAATTTTATTTTGCTCCAATGGAGGGAATTACAGACTATTTATATCGCAGGGCCTACCATGAAAGTTTCTGTGATTTTGATGCGTATTTTACTCCTTTTTTAGTACCACACGATAAACATGCACTCTGCACGAAAGACCAGAGAGAACTTGGTACCTTTGAAGGGAATGGCTATTCCCTGGTGCCTCAGATTCTTACCAATCAGGCAGATGAATTCATTCGCCTTCAACAGGAAATAAGGGAATTGGGATTTCGTGAGGTTAATCTAAACCTTGGCTGTCCTTCCGGAACGGTAGTTTCCAAGGGACGTGGCTCTGGATTCTTGGCGAAAACCGAAGAGCTGGAGGCTTTTCTCGATACTGTCTTTGAGGCAGGAGTTACGGACATTTCTATTAAGACGAGACTGGGAATGGAGCATCCGGAAGAATTTCGCACATTACTTGGTATATATAACCGTTTTCCGATAAAGGAATTGATTATTCATCCCCGTGTAAGGACGGATTACTATAAAAACACTCCTAATTTTGAAATGTTTGCAGAAGCAATAGAAGAAAGTAAGAATCCAATCTGTTATAATGGAGATATCTTTTGCAAGGAAGATTATGAGCAGATCGTCGAACGATTTCCCAAGCTGGAGGCGGTGATGATAGGACGTGGAGCAGTTACGAATCCGGGACTTTTGGGAGAACTCCTTGGCAGGGAAAGAATCTCACGGGAGAAATTACAGGATTTTGTAAAGCGACTGTACAGCGACTGTAAAGAGCATGTATCCGGAGAAAAGTATCAGCTGTTTCGCATGAAGGAGTATTGGTACTATCTGATTTATATGTTTGAGCAGCCGGAAAAGCATTGGAAAGAATTGCGGAAAACGCAGAGACTCGTCGAGTATGAGAGCGTATTAAGGGTGCTGTTTAGCTCATGTCCTTTAGCGGAACATGCTGGCTTTTTGCACCGGTGATGAACAGAGACCGGTGTATTAGTAAGAATGGAGATTGTTATGTCAAGAGAAGGAACCTTGGAAGAAATATCAGATGGAAAGCTATATGGTAGTAACGATATGGTCAAAATTGACTGTCATGATTGTGAGGGCTGTTCCGAGTGCTGCCATGGATTATGTAAACTAATAATACTGGATCCTTATGATGTATATCAGATGGAAAAGGGGGAGGGACAATCCTTTCAGGAATTATTGGAAGATAAGCTGGAGTTGAATGTGAGTGACGGTATTGTGTTACCAAATCTTAAAACGATGGAGGGAACCGATCATTGTGCCTTTTTGAATGAGGACGGCATGTGCAGGATTCATGGATATCGTCCGGGTATTTGCCGTTTGTATCCACTTGGAAGATATTATGAAGAGCATAAGCTTCACTATATACTACAGGTTGGTGAATGTGAAAGAAAAGGTAAGACTAAGGTTAAGATCAGCAAGTGGCTGGGAATTCCCAATCTTGCCTGTTATGAAGCGTATGTTTTGTCCTATCATGATTTTTTAAAGGATTTGCGTGTGAGACTCCCGCAGATGGAACAAGAAGAAGCAAAGAACTGGAGTATGTACCTTCTTAGGAGCTTTTTTGTAAAAACATATGATTTTGAGGTTGATTTTTTTGAGCAATTCGCCTCTCGCCTGGCGGACGCACGTATGCTTTTGGATGAACAAGGAAACAATTAAGTCTTGGGGGACAGAAATAAGTGAATAATACGAGTAAGACGGAAAACAAAAAATGGAGGATGAACAAGGATAAGAAGCGAGAGCTGCATATCTTGAATAACGTATTCATTACGGTTGGATTTCTGATCGCTGCGACCATTCTTGCTTTTGTACTATATTATCTGGTGCCGGAAAATGAGTCCAATATTGGAATGCTATACATATTAAGCCTTGTGCTGATTTCGCGTTTCACAGATCATTATGTATATGGAATTATTTCTTCTCTTGTATGTGTTGTATGTGTTAACTATATTTTTACTTATCCCTATTTTCAGTTAAATTTCACGATGACCGGTTATCCTGTGACATTCATTGAGATGCTTACCGTTACACTAATTACCAGTACGATGACCTCGTTGATGCGAAAGCAGGCCATTACACTGGACGAAAAAGAGAAGCAGCTGATGGAGGCGGATAAAGAGAAACTTCGAGCTAATTTGCTGCGGGCGGTTTCTCATGATCTGCGCACACCGCTGACCAGTATTATTGGAACGGTCAACAATCTCATTGATAATGATGGAATTTTGAATAAACAGGAACGGCTTACAATGGAACAACATATTTATGATGATTCCAACTGGTTGCTTAATATGGTAGAAAACCTACTGTCTGTCACGAGAATTCAGAATGGAAAGGCACAGCTGAACATGACATCAGAGCCGGTTGAGGAAGTAGTGGCGGAAGCAGTAGCCAGACTAAGGAAGAGAATACCTGAGGCGATGGTAAGTGTTAGTGTACCGGAAGAACTGGTTATGATCCCTATGGATGCGATGTTAATTGAACAGGTTATCATGAATCTGTTGGAGAACGCTATCATCCATTCCGAGAGTGAAAAACAGATTGAGTTAAATGTAACCTTAGAACAGGATGCTGTTGATTTTGCGGTTAAGGACTATGGAATTGGAATTAATGAAGATCGTATCGAAGATTTGTTTGATGCTGTCCCTCAGGATCATGCGCAGGTTGCAGACAGTCGTAAGGGCATGGGAATAGGATTATCTATTTGTAAGACGATTATTGTAGCGCATGGTGGAAGTATTCAAGCAGAGAATCACGGGAATGGTGCAACATTTTCCTTTAAGTTGTTAAGAAGTAAGGAATCATATTGATAAAAGAATCATTACTTGGTATCATGAATGAAATAGTCTTTATAGTTTGTATTAGCTTAAAACGCGCAGAAGGATGCGTGTAGAATGGGGATTGAAATGGAGATAATGATTGTTGGCTGTGGTAAGGTAGGAGGCACCCTTGTTGAGCAGCTAAGTGGAGAAGAGCATAACATCACCGTAGTGGATCAGGACGCAGGGCGCGTGAGAAAGGTCACCAATGACTACGATGCGATGGGTTATGTAGGAAATGGTGTAAGCTATCAAGTTTTAAAAGAGGCAGGTATCGAAAGGATCGATTTACTGATTGCAGTTACCGGTTCAGATGAACAGAATCTTCTGTGCTGTGTGATCGCCAGAAAAGCTTCCAAATGTAAAACAATTGCCAGAGTAAGGAATCCTATCTACAATGGAGAGCTGGATTTCCTGAAAAAGGAGTTTGACCTCGGTATGATTATTAATCCGGAGCTTGCCTCCGCTATGGAGATTGCACGTATTTTCCGTTTTCCTTCTGCAATCAAGATAGATACATTTGCAAAGGGTAGAGTCGAATTACTGCATTTTCGCATAAAGTCTGAATCTGTTCTGCTAAAATATAAGCTCATGGATTTGAAGAGTGTATTCAAATGTGATGTTCTGGTATGTACGGTTACTAGAGAGGATCAGGTATTTATTCCGAATGGTGACTTTGTATTTGAAGCGAATGATGTGCTCGCTATTGTTGCAGCACCTAAGGAAGTAAATGGTTTCTTTAAGAAAATTGGGATTGAAACCAATCGTATATCAAATGCATTGATTGTAGGAGGGGGCAAGATAGCGTATTATCTGGCCAGACGTCTTCTATCGGAAAATATTGATGTAAAGATCATTGAATCTAATTTCGCGCGATGTGAAGAGCTCAGTGAACTTCTTCCTCAAGCAAGTATTATCCATGGAGATGGTACAGACCAGAGTCTGTTGATTGAAGAAGGATTGGAACGAGCGGGTGGATTTGCAGCGCTGACTGACATGGACGAAGAGAACATGGTTCTTTCTCTGTTTGCCAGTACGACTTCAAAAGCAAAGATTGTTACAAAGATTAACCGTATCAATTTTGGCGGAGTTGTAAATCAGTTACATTTGGAAAGTGTGATTTACCCTAGATTCATTACCGCTGATTATATTACACAGTACGTACGCTCGATGTATGATTCTCTGAACAGTAATGTGGAGAACCTATATCGCCTGGAAGATAATAAAGCAGAGGCATTGGAATTCTATATTAAGGAGAAATCGAATGTAGTAGGAATTCCCCTCGAGGATTTGAAATTGAAAAAGAATATTCTTGTTTGCTGTATAGCGCGTAATCGACAGATCATGATTCCCGGTGGTAAAGACATGATTCAGGTAGGTGATACTGTGGTTGTTGTACTTACCCAGTATCATATCCATGATATTGAGGATATTTTGGAAAATTAGTGGAGGAAAGATACGCGGCAGATGCGTAGATGGGATGAAACATGAATTATTCGGTTGTTTTTTATATCATAGGATGGGTTTTGAAATTTGAAGCTGCCTTTTTAAGCCTTCCCTTCTTAGTGGGATTGATTTACAGGGAAAAGGGAGTTTGGGCGTACTTGATTATGATGGCAGTGTGCTTTGTGGTTGGTCATTTACTTACACTACGCAAGCTCGTCAATAAGTCAATTTATGCAAAGGAAGGTTTTACTGCTGTTGCATTGAGCTGGATTCTCATGAGTATTATGGGAGCCATGCCATTTGTTATTACAGGAGATATACCAAATTTTGTTGATGCGTTGTTTGAGACGATCTCCGGATTCACAACGACCGGAGCCAGTATACTTACAGATGTTGAAAGTCTTAGTCATTGCGGATTATTCTGGAGGAGCTTTACCCATTGGATTGGTGGTATGGGTGTATTTGTGTTTATTATGGCGATTTTGCCCCTGCTTGGTGGTACGAATATGAATCTTATGAAAGCAGAGAGCCCGGGGCCGTCTGTAGACAAGCTGGTTCCAAGAGTAAAGGATACAGCAAAGATCCTCTATGGTATCTATATTGTAATTACGATCACGGAAATTGTTCTGTTGTGTGCATTTGGAATGCCTTTATTTGATGCCCTTACGATAAGCTTCGGTACAGTAGGAACCGGAGGATTTGGTATTAAGAACGACAGTCTTGCCGGTTATTCAGACGTGCTTCAGTGTATTGTTACTATTTTTATGATTTTAAGTGGTGTGAATTATGGCATGTACTTTTTCATCCTTCGTAAGAAGCTCAAGGCAGCATTCAGCATGGAAGAGGTGCGCTGGTATTTTGCCATTATTACGATTTCGATTATCGTTATTTTCTTCAATACGAAGGATATGTTTACAAATGCCGGAGAGACTTTCCTTCACGCAGCGTTCCAGGTAGGCTCCATTATTACTACGACCGGCTTTGCAACGACCGACTTTGATCTATGGCCACAGCTATCCAAGACGATTCTGATTCTGTTGATGTTTATTGGAGCATGCGCGAGCAGTACCGGAGGCGGTATCAAGGTTAGTCGTATCGTAATCCTGTTTAAGACAATTAAAAAAGAAATGCAAATGATCGTTCATCCCCGTGGAGTAAAGAAGATACAGATGGATGGACATAGTGTTGCACATGAAGTGGTTCGTTCTACAAATGTGTTTATTGCTATTTATTTCGCGATTCTGTTCATGTCGGTTTTACTAATTGGATTGGATGAGTTGGATTTTGCAACGAATTTTACAGCAGTAGCGGCTACTTTAAATAATATCGGACCAGGTATGGCATTGGTTGGACCTACGAAGAATTATGCAGTTTTCTCCGTCTTTGCAAAGTTCATTCTTATGTTCGATATGTTAGCTGGCAGACTGGAGTTATTCCCAATGCTGATTTTGTTTTCACCCATAAACTGGAAGAGGCATTAGAAGGATTTCGGTCTTAACTTACAAAGGATTGGGGGAATGGTTATGCAGAGAAAGAATTATATCGACAATATTAGGTGGATGACGGTTTTACTGGTGGTTTTGTATCATTTGGTGTATCAGTTTAACAGTGTAGGAGTAGTGAAGAATTTGGGGGAACCAGGAATACCTGCCTTTGATTTATTACTTCCCTTTGTATATCCATGGTTCATGTGTCTTATGTTTGTTCTGGCTGGAATTAGTGCTTACTATGCACTAAGGAAAAGGACGAAGAAGCAATTCCTGAAGGAACGCTTTGACAAGCTTCTGGTTCCCTCAATAGCCGGTACGTTTCTCTTTGGGTGGATGACAGGCTGGGTAACCAGTCATTATGGTGATATGTCGTTCATGATGAATGACCAGACGCCGGGATTTCTGAAATATCTTATTTTTTGCGTCATTGGACAGGGACCGCTTTGGTTTGCACAGGAGTTGTTTTTGGTTTCCTTGATTCTGTTATTGATTCTGCTGATTGATAAGAAGGAGAGTCTTTGGAAGCTTGGCGGTAAGGTTAACTTCATAGTTCTAATCTTGCTTGTTTTACCCTTGTGGGGCTCGTCTTTCTTGTTAAATATGCCTCTGATTACCGTCTTTCGTACAGGAATTTATCTATTTTGCTTTTTAATTGGATTTTATATACTCTCTCACGATGAAATTCTTTCCGTATTAAAGAAGTACCACCTTCCATTATTGGTGGTAGCATTGATTACAGGTGTTATATATGTATGGGTATATAGAGGAGCTAATTATAGCTCAGATGTCGTATTGAAGAGTTTTCTTACCAATTTCTATGCATGGGCCGGAATTCTGGCGATTCTCGGATGTGGACAATGCTGGCTTGATTTTGAGAATACATTTACGAAATATATGAAGAAGACAAATTATCCGATTTTCTTAATCCACATGCCTTTTATGGTGATTATCGCATACGGAGTAACACGTGTCGCGGGCATTCCGATATTGGGCGACTATATACTGACTCTTTTGCTTACAATAGTAGCTGTTATTATTGGTTGTGAGGTGATATCAAGAATTCCGGTCATTCGGTATCTTGCATTTGGGATACGAAAGAAGAAACAATAATAAAATCGCAACTAGCAGACCAGAATAGATTCGATGAAGGTTCAAAAAATAATGAACCATGATGAGGTGTAGAATGCAAAGATGTAAATGGGTAGATTTAAACAGTCCAATCTATATAGATTATCATGATCACGAATGGTGCGTTCCAGTTTATGAAGATACGAAGTTGTTTGAGATGCTGCTTTTGGAATCCTTTCAGGCAGGATTGTCATGGATAACAATTCTCAAGAAGAGGGAAGCATTTCGGGTAGCCTTTGATGGCTTCGATTATCATAAAATAGCCAGGTACGGTGACGATAAGGTAGAGGAATTATTGAGTAACAGTGAGATTATTCGGAGTAAAAGAAAGATTACAGCCGCTATTTCCAATGCTCAGATTTTTCTTTCCATTCAAAAGGAGTTTGGAACATTTTCTGATTATATATGGGGTTTTACTGGTGGGAAGATTATTAAGAATGAGGATGATGTTTTTACCGTAACCTCTCCGTTGTCGGATCAAGTATCAAAGGATCTAAAAAAACGTGGAATGAAATTTGTTGGTTCGATCATTATTTATTCCTATTTGCAGTCTATTGGAATTATTGATGACCATGAGAAGGACTGTGATTGCTATTAACAGGTATAAGAAGTAACGTTTGCTATTGACGAATACATGGAAAACGAAGTAAGATGTGTTTGAATTTATTGGTGTTAACTAGGTCATGAGGAGGTTGCAAGGTGTCAGAACATAGAAAGATATTTCGTTGGATAGCGGCAGTTCTGACGGTCATGTGTATACTCGTTATGATTTACTATGTGACGTTTGAAACGGGTCATTTTATTCATGAATGTACCGGTTCTCAATGTCCGATTTGTCACGAAATCCATATAGCAGAGAGTATGATTAGACAAATGGGAGCAGCACTGCTATTTTGTGCTGCTGTCATTCTTTATGCAGTCTACGAATATGGAAAGTGCATCATAGAAAACTCTATGTTTCCGAGGAGAACACTTATCTTGGACAGAGTTCGAATGGATCGTTGATTTTGCATATTTTGTTCTCATGAAACAACAGCACGGCAAAGTGAGCATTGCCGGAAGAAGGACAGGTGATGGATTGTCGTGAGCTGCTTCGGAGATAAGAATACGCAAATTTATATAGAAAGAGGAAGCTATGAAAAAAAATAAATTAGTTCTATGTATGGTTGCTATAGTGACCATGGTAGTTTTATGTTCCTGTACAAAAACCGGAGATTCCGGAGCTGAAGCGGGTGTTAATTCATCGGCAGAAGCAGTGGGAGAGACAGCGAAGGAAGGAAAAGTAAAGGTAGTAGCATCTATTTTTCCAGAGTATGATTTTCTTAGGCAGATTGGCGGCGACCGGATTGATCTTGAGATGCTATTGACACCGGGAGCTGAGAGCCATAGTTATGAACCGACTCCTCAGGATATTAAAGAAGTGAATGAAGCCAAGCTATTTGTATATGTAGGGGGAGATTCGGATGCCTGGGTAGAATCGATTTTGAAAGCAAATACATCCAAGGATATGAGGCTCGTAACCCTGATGGATTGTGTAGAAACAGTAGAAGAAGAGATTGTAAGTGGTATGACGGAAGAAGAGGAAGAAGAATCCGATGAACCGGAATATGATGAGCATGTATGGACATCCCCAAGAAATGCCATGCTGATTGTTAAGAAGCTTTGTGATACCTTGTGCGAAATTGATGAGCCCAATGCGGATTATTATCGTGCAAATACAAAAACATATATTGAAAGCTTGGAAAAGCTGGACAAGGAGTTCAAGGAGGTAGTCGACAAAAGTAAGAGAAAAGAGATTATTTTTGGGGACCGATTTCCGTTCCGTTACTTTGTAGATGCTTACGGACTGAGTTATTATGCAGCCTTTCCCGGATGTTCAACAGATACGGATGCAAGTGCCTCAACCATAGCCTTTTTGACAGATAAAGTAAAGGCTGATAAAATACCAGTTGTTTTTCATATTGAATTATCGAACACAAAAGTATGTGATTCTATCTGTGAAGCGACTGGTGCAAAGAGTGAGTGCCTGAATGCTGTTCACAATATTTCAAAAGAAGACTTTGAAGCAGGTGCCACGTATATGGATTTAATGGAAGAGAATGTGAAGGTATTACAGGAGGCACTGAACTAGTCAGGAAAGAATTTTATGGAATGAGGTCAGAAGATGAGTACAATGATTGAGATGCTGTCCTACCCCTTCATGGTAAGGGCCGTCATAGTTGGAATTCTCGTGTCACTTTGTGCGTCACTATTGGGTACAAGTTTGGTTTTAAAGCGTTACGCGATGATTGGAGATGGTTTGAGTCATGTGGGATTTGCTGCTTTGGCTATTGCATATGCATGCAATCTGACACCACTGTCAGTAGCAATTCCAGTCTGTGTTATTGCCGCATTTTTACTTTTACGTATGAATGATGACAGCAAAATAAAGGGAGATTCCGCTACTGCGTTGATGTGCAGTGGAGCCCTAGCGGTAGGTGTGATGACAGTCTCCCTTACAACGGGTATGAATATGGACGTCAGTAATTATATGTTTGGAAGTATTCTGGCTATGGACGATACGGATGTTATTTTGTCTGTTATCTTATCGATTGTGGTCATTGCATTATTCTTGATTTTTTACCATAAAATATTTGCTGTAACCTTTGATGAGAATTTTGCGAAGGCAACCGGAACCAACAGTAATTTTTACCATATGATTATTGCGGTTCTTACGGCAATTACAGTAGTACTTGGTATGAGAATGATGGGTACACTTTTGATCTCGAGTCTGATCGTATTTCCGTCCCTTAGTGCTATGAGAATATGTAAAAGATATCGAAGTGTTATTATTACATCTGTTATTATATCAATCACCTGCTTCTGTGCTGGATTATTCTTATCCTATCAGTATTCCACACCGACAGGGGCCAGTATCGTTATCTGTAATATTTTTGTTTTCTTTTTGCTAATGGCAGTGGAGAGATTCCGTGAAGGTGCGAGATAAAGGAATCAGACAAATGAAAAAGTTAAGTTTTTGTTGAATTTTGATTTCTGTTAGTGTATTCTAGTAGCAGGTTCTGTACGACTGGCGGATGAGTGGGATTACCCACAGGGAGTACAGATGTAATAGAAAAGCCGACCGCCTGGGCAACCGTTTGGTTACTCAGACGGTTTTTTTATCGGACAATACCAACAAATCACCTGATTACAGGAAGGAGAACGTAAGATGGAAAAACTTTCATTGATGAAACAGCTAAGTGAAAATGCTTACCCGGGAAGGGGAATTGTTATCGGCAGATCCAAGGATGGAAAATATGCGGTAACTGCATATTTTATCATGGGCAGAAGTGAGAACAGTAGAAATCGTGTGTTTGTAGAGGATGGAGAGGGTATTCGTACAGAAGCCTTTGATCCAGCCAAGCTGGTAGATCCCAGTCTGATTATTTATGCTCCGGTACGTGTACTGGGTAATAAAACGATTGTGACAAATGGTGATCAGACAGATACCATTTATGAGTTAATGGATCAGCAGCAGACCTTTGAACAGGCTCTTCGCACCAGAGAATTTGAACCGGATGCACCCAATTACACTCCTAGAATTTCCGGTATTATGCACATCGAGAATGGTGCTTACAACTATGCACTTTCTATTTTAAAGAGTCATAATAAGAATCCGGAATCCTGTGATCGTTTTACCTATTCGTATTACAATCCTATTGCCGGAGAAGGCAATTTTATTCATACGTATCAGAAGAATGAGAATCCGCTTCCAAGCTTTGAGGGAGAGCCCAGACTTGTAGATATAGAAGGTGATATTGATACCTTTACTAAGAATGTATGGGAGAACCTGAATGAAGAAAACAAGGTTTCTCTTTTTGTTCGTTATATCAACATAGAAAACGGTTTGTATGAGACAAGAATTGTAAATAAAAATAAGTAGAAAATAAGCGCAGTAGAATGGACATGAAAGCATACTATTATAAAGCGAAAACATGCAATGATAAGATAAAATGAAAAGATGCAGCGAAAAGATGAAATGAAAAGAAAGGGATAATCATGAAAGAGTTAGAATTGAAATATGGATGCAATCCAAACCAAAAGCCATCAAAAATTTTTATGAATGAGGGAGAACTTCCCATTACCGTTCTTAATGGTAAGCCTGGTTATATCAATTTCTTAGATGCTTTTAACGGTTGGCAGCTGGTAAAGGAATTAAAAAAGGCAACCGGACTTCCGGCAGCAACATCCTTTAAACACGTATCTCCAGCGGGTGCGGCAGTAGGACTTCCGTTGAACGATGTCGAGAAGAAGATCTACTGGGTTGATGAGAAGGTTGGAGAATTGACTTCTCTTGCTAATGCATATGCCAGAGCTCGTGGTGCCGATAGAATGTCTTCTTTTGGAGATTTTATCTCACTTTCAGATGTATGCGATCTGGCAACAGCGAAGCTGATCCAACATGAAGTATCGGATGGAATCTTGGCTCCGGGATTTGAACCGGAGGCACTTGAGATTCTGAAAGCTAAGAAAAAGGGAAATTATGCAGTAATCCAGATTGACCCTGCCTATATGCCGGCTCCTATCGAGCACAAGGAAGTATTTGGGGTTACCTTTGAACAGGGAAGAAATGAACTCGATATTAATCAGGAGTTCATTGGTAATGTCGTAACAGAAAACAAAGAGATTCCGGAATCTGCAAAGATTGACATGATTATTGCCTTGATTACGTTGAAATACACACAGTCCAACTCGGTATGTTTTGTAAAGAATGGACAGGCAATCGGTATTGGTGCAGGACAGCAGTCCAGAATTCATTGTACCAGACTTGCAGGAAGTAAAGCGGACAATTGGTTCTTACGTCAGTCACCACAGGTTCTGAACCTTCCTTTCCGTGATGAGGTCAGTGGACCCAATCGTGATAATGCAATCGATCTTTATATGGGTGAGGATTATATGGATGTTCTTGCGGATGGAAAATGGGAATCTATATTTAAAGAGAAACCAGCTGTGTTTACCGCAGAAGAGAAGAAGGAATGGCTGAAGAAGAATGACAATGTTACCTGTGGTTCTGATGCGTTCTTCCCATTTAGTGATAATATTGACCGCGCATACAGAAGCGGTGTTAAGTATATTGCACAGCCAGGCGGATCGGTAAGAGATGATTTGGTTATTGATGCATGCAATCGCTATGGAATCAGCATGTGCTTTACCGGCATTCGCCTATTCCATCACTAGTCATGAATAACGAATGTAAACAGCGATTTTCTCCTGCCGTTCAAAGGATCCAATCTCTTTGCGAACAATCGACAAAAGAAATATTGCTTGTCGGTATTGATGGAATGAGTGCTGGTGGCAAAACAACGCTTGGTTATTATCTGAAGGAGCAATTTAACTGTAATCTATTTCATATGGACGATTTCTTTTTACAGCCGTATCAGAGAACGTCAGAACGGCTGAACGAGCCAGGAGGAAACGTAGATTACGAACGTTTCAAATCAGAGGTCCTTGATAGGATCCTGATGGGACAAAAGGTTATTTATCGTCCTTATGATTGCAAAGAACAGAGAATCCATGAGTCAGTAGAGATACCGAAAGCACGATTGAATGTTGTGGAAGGCTCTTATAGTCTACATCCTTTCTTCGGAGATGCTTATGATCTGCGGTTTTATACAGAGATATCAGGTGAAATGCAAAAGGAAAGAATCCTGAGACGTAATGGAGAAAAGATGTGGAAACGTTTTCAAAATGAGTGGATTCCCATGGAAAATTCATATGAGAAAACTTTTTTTATAAAAAAAGAGGCAATCGTACTGAAATTGACAGAAAAATAACTTGCAAAAATTGCTATTATGTGATAGCATAAAAAAGCAACAATTTCGTATGTATGGGAGCTATAAGTGTTAGGAGATGGGGAAATGGAAGTAACAAAAGTGAACCATCAGTCGATGGTGGTGGAAGATTTAACGTCTACGAACAGGAGAAAGAGCGCAATATCGTCGTTATCTTTTTCGGATAATCTTAAGGGCTATGAGACCTATGTAGAGGAAAGAACGAAAAGAGGAGAGCTGACATTTCAATTTGGAAAGCCAACGATGCTTAACCGTCAGTGGATGAAGCTCTTATCAAAAATGGATTAATGGAATTACAGATAGAAAGAGGAATCGGCGATTGCCGATTCCTCTTTTGTAAGAGTATGCTGGATAGCAGGCTCCACTATTTTACAAGAACATTCAAAACGGCTTTCTTATTTGAACCATCGACGGCCTGAAAAACAATTTGTGTACTTCCCTTTCTGGCGCCGTGAACAGTAAAATTGAGTCCACTGCTATCGTAACCAGTCATGTAATCTGCGATTTTCTTGTTTCTTGAATACGCTGATACGCCCGTGAATTCTGGACCCATCTTAATATTGATCTTTTGAACTCCGTATCTGGAAAGGACTATTTTCTTATTCGATAGCTCAATGGAGGTAATAGGTGGTTTGACAACATAGGTCCGGGTATGAAAGGCACCACATCCATCGGTTGCATCGGCCCGAAGTGTTATTTTTGTGCCAATAGGTGCATTCTTCTTACAGACAAGAACACCATTCTTGAATGTAAAATATGGACTTGTGACATTCGTCCATTTGGCCTTCTTGATCGTAGCGTTTTTATCGGCTTTTGCAGTAAGCTTCATTTTGGCTCCCGGATTAATGGGATACTCCTGATGAAAGGCATTCGGAGTATACTCCATGGATCTGCCACGATATTTCTTGTTCTCTATTTCTACTTCTATTGCGGGATGTATGACCTTTACCTTTATGGATGTTTTCTTCTTGGAACCATCCGTAGCCTTAACCGTAATTTTGGCATTTCCTGGACGTACAGCTGTTATAGAGATTTTATCTCCCTGTTGTGTGACTGTTGCAACACTTTTCTTGCTTGAAGCGCATTCAAATTGTGTAAAGCCAGATGCTGCCTGATCGGTCTGCACATTTAGAATCTTGTTACTGCTTACTATGATAGCCAGCTGAATGGATTTCACCTGTTTTACACCATCACTGATCATGATCCTTTTAATCTTGTTACTTGTCTGTTCCTCCGAATCGAATGAATCATCTATTTCGATGACATTCTCTGATTCTGTAGATTCTCCGTTTGTGGGGGAAATCATTGTCTCATCTGTAGAGCTGCCTTCAGCGAATACGCCCACGGGTGTACCGAATACCGTTGCTGTTGCCAGAATGATTGCTAATAATCCCTTCCATTTTCTTGAATTTCTCATATTCTCCTCCTTTATTTGTAATAACGCACATTTTGCATTATACCAGAAAACAAAGAACAATTACAATATTTTCCTTGAAAATGTTACAAAAAATATATCAAATCTGCAATGCAATTGAAATAAAAAAGAAATCAGCAGATTTGCTGATTTCTCGTAATCGATATCATTTCTTCTTTTATAGAATAAATCTTTTAATTGCCTCAAAGCTCTCAATACTAATATCATGTTCTATTTTGCAGGCGTCCTCGATAGCAGTTTTCTCATCAACTCCAATACGAATCAGCCATTCTGATAACAGCCTATGACGTTCGTAAATCATTTCAGCAATTTCTTTTCCGGTATCGGTCAGATAAATAAATCCGGAATCTGTAACCGTGATATGCTGTTTCTCTTTCAGGTTCTTCATGGCGACACTTACACTTGACTTTTTAAATCCAAGCTCTTCCGAAATATCTACGGAACGAACCACTGGCAGCTTCTTACTTAAGATTAATATTGTTTCTAAATAATTCTCAGATGACTCATTATTATTCATAATCATTTCCATTCTTGCGCGTGCATGGCGCATACTAATTTTGACACCGTTTACACACTCTATGGATGAAGAAAGCGAAACGGATGGTAATAATAAGATTTATAAAAGTATATCATATTTTGAAAAATGGTTCAAATATACTTTTCATAAGTGTACAGATCGAAAGAATTATAGTAAAATAGCATCTATGGACAAAGCAGAAAATGGAGAATATCATGGAAAAGAAAACAATTTTGAGCAATAAAATTTATTTGTATTTGACAGAATTCTTTGCAGGAATGTCTGTTATGGCAGTAGAGCTTGGAGCGAGCCGTCTGCTCGCACCCTACTTTAGCTCCTCTCAAATAGTATGGACAATCATCATTGGAACCATTATGATTGCGATGGCATTAGGAAATATATGGGGTGGACGAAGCGCTGACCGCAATCCCAATCCGGATAAGCTGTATTTGAGACTGATTATTGCAGCCGTATGGATTGCAGCAATACCGGTAGTTGGTAAATACATTATTTTGGGAATATCGGGATTGCTGGTATTTACCGTTAGCAATAACCTTCTGATATGGGCGGCCTTTATTGCCTGCATGGTGGTCTTTGTATTCCCGTTATTCTTATTAGGTACTGTTACACCATCATTGGTTAAGTATACTGTTGACAGTCTGGATGACAGTGGTAAGACCGTTGGAACACTTGGTGCGGCAAATACGATCGGAAGTATTATAGGAACCTTCTTACCTACCTTTGTGACAATTCCTGCGGTAGGAACAGCGATTACCTTTTTGATTTTTTCAGGGATTTTGCTGGTGCTTGGTCTGGTTTATTTTATCAGTGTAAAGGGTGGAAAAAAGGCATGTGCCATAAGCATGATACTATTCATTTTATGTAGTATTTTTGGAAACTCGGGAAGCTTTGCATTTTGGGAGAAGGATCTTCTCTTTGAGGGAGAATCCATATACAACTATTTGCAGGTAAAAGATAATTCGGACAGTGTAATACTTTCCACGAATGTACTGTTTGGTGTTCAGTCAATCATGAAAAAGGACGACGGTCTAACTGGTATGTATTATGATTATGCGTTGGCAGCGCCGGTCATCGCAGGAGTGATGGAGAAAGAGACACCCAAGGTGTTGATTCTTGGAATGGGTACAGGAACCTTTGCTAAACAGTGTTCCCGCTATTTCCCGAACTCCTTGATTGAGGGAGTGGAGATTGATCAGAAGATTATTGACCTGTCTCGTGAGTACTTCGAGGCTCCGGACTCTATTCCGGTGGCGACCTATGACGGAAGAGCATATCTAAATGTGAACAAGGAGAAATACGATGTCATTATGGTCGATGCTTATCAGGATATTACAATTCCGTTCCAAATGTCTTCTGTAGAGTTCTTTACCATGGTGAAAGAACATTTAACAGAGGATGGTGTTATGGTCGTGAATATGAATATGCAATCAGACGAGGAAGGAAATATTAATCAATACTTATCGGACACCATAGCAAGCGTATTTCCGAATGTATCGACTGTGGACGTAGCATATGCGACCAACCGGGAGTTATTTGCTTCGACTGGCGAGGATACGATTGCGAGATTACAGGAGAATAGCGCAAACATGGATGATGAACAACTGAATACCTTCTTGCAGGAGATTCAGCAAACCATTCAGCCATATGAGAAGGGTGGGTATTTGCTCACGGACGATCAGGCACCGGTAGAACTTCTTGGAATGAAAGTCATTGATCATGTGATTCAGAATGAGGTTGGCTTTTACAAAGAGATTTATCAAAAAGAAGGACTCGAGGGACTGTTGAATCACATCTAAGAAAATTACAAATTTAACCATTTTCAGAATATATATAAAAATTTCGTAAATATACTGACAAAACGCTTTTCATTTCTAATTTTATGCGTTATAATAACCATACACGAAAACGCGATTCATACAGAGCGAGGCGATGAGTATGGGTATATCTTATGAAGATTGGTTAAAAATGATGTATATGGATAAACATATTCAGGTTTCGGATCCGATTTTTCAAGGAGTCGTCAAGGAACAGTATTATTCGGTTTCTGCACGTATTTTTGGCATATGGACATCGGAGATGAAATGGTGTCATGATGATGTGAGAAGAATTGTGAGCAGGTCGTTGTATACCGGGAAGGATGCACGTGAGGCATTTCACGATGCCTGCGAGTATACGGTTATCCATGCAGGAAAAAAAGATTTGGAAAGACTACATAATGAGACATAAATAATAGGAGCATGCGCATAGACTGTTTTGATAAGATAAGGAAGCAGTGATGAGATGAAAAGAAAATTCTGTGCCGGCATTCTGATAGCCATATTCTTGGTGTCCATCTGGATGCTGGACAGAAATTGCTCCGTATTGATAGATTCCTATGATAATGCTGCTGTTGAGTCTGTTGGTATGACAGACGTTATGACAGGCAATGTGACAGATGGAGATAAACCCAAGATTGCGTTAACTTTTGATGATGGGCCGCACCCATGCTACACAAATCAGCTTTTGGATGGGCTGAAGGAACGTGGAGTATGTGCGACTTTTTTTGTGATGGGAAAGAATGCCGAAGAGAATCCGGAGGTTCTAAAGAGAGTAGCCAGAGAAGGGCACTTAATAGGGAATCATTCTTATAGTCACGCACAGTTGAATCATTTGTCCGAAGAGGAAAGATGCGCCGAATTATCTAAAACCTATAATCTTGTGTATGAATTGACAGGACAGGAAACACAATTTGTAAGACCACCATTTGGCGAATGGAATCCTTCCTATAACTGTAACGTTGATATGATTCCGGTCTTTTGGACAATTGACACAAGAGACTGGACAACAGAAGATGTGAATCTGATTGTAAGTCGAGTGGTAGGTAACACAAAAGAAAATGATATTATTCTGATGCACGATTACTATGAATCATCCATCCGTGCTGCTTTGATCATTGTGGATCGTCTTCAGGAACAGGGATATGAATTTGTGACAGTGAATGAGGTCTTGATGCCATGATTTGATAACGATCGCTATGTAATAATCGACTGCAAGCAGCACTTGAAAGAAAACGAGCAAAATGCTATACTGTCACCATGTTTTAAGGATAGCAGGTATATACCATGGATCTGTTTGATTATATGCGAAATACAAATATGGAAAAAGAATCACCTCTTGCAGCCAGGCTTCGTCCGACTACGCTGGATGAGGTGGTAGGACAGAAGCATATCATTGGTAAGGATAAGCTTCTTTATCGTGCGATCAAGGCAGATAAGCTGTCTTCCATACTGTTTTATGGACCTCCCGGAACCGGTAAGACAACACTTGCAAAGGTGATTGCGCATACAACAAGCGCGGATTTTATGCAGATTAACGCGACCGTAGCTGGTAAGAAGGACATGGAAGAGGTCGTTCAGAAGGCAAAGGACAATCAGGGGATGTATGGTAAAAAAACCATCCTGTTTGTAGATGAGATTCATCGATTTAACAAAGGTCAGCAGGATTATCTACTTCCTTTTGTGGAAGACGGGACACTGATTTTGATTGGGGCTACAACGGAGAATCCTTATTTTGAAGTGAATGGGGCATTGCTCAGCAGATCCATCATTTTCGAATTAAAACCTCTTGAACTGGAGGATATAAAGGAATTAATTCACAGAGCAGTCTATGATAAGGAAAAAGGAATGGGTGCATTTCATGCCAGAATCAAGGAGGATGCAGCTGATTTTCTTGCAGATATGTCGAATGGTGACGCGAGAGCGGCTCTGAATGCGATAGAACTTGGTATATTAACGACAGAACCGGATGCCGAAGGGATGATTACAATCACGCTGGAGGTGGCGAGTGAATGCATTCAAAAGAGAGTGATTCGATATGATAAAACAGGAGATAATCATTACGATACAGCATCGGCTTTTCAGAAAAGTATGAGGGGGTCTGACCCTGATGCGGCACTTTTCTATCTAGCGAAGATGCTGACAGCGGGTGAGAGCGTAACCTTTATTGCAAGAAGAATGATGGTATGTGCAGCAGAGGATGTCGGAAATGCCGATCCAATGGCATTGACTGTGGCAGTCAGCGCGGCGCAGGCTGTAGAAAGAGTGGGAATGCCGGAGTCACAGTTGATTCTTGCACAGGCAGTGACTTACATAGCGACGGCACCGAAAAGTAATGCGAGTTGTATTGGAATCGATCTCGCCATGCAGGCGGTACAGAATACAAAGAATGTAGTAGTACCGGTTCATCTGCAGGATGCTCATTATAAAGGGGCAGCAAAACTGGGACATGGAGATGGTTATCTGTATGCACATGACTTCCCTAATCATTATGTTAACCAACAGTACTTGCCGGATGCTTTAGCAGGAATAGAGTTTTATCACATATCCGATAATGGATATGAGAAGAAAATAAAAGATCATATGAAAAGAATTAAGGAGGAAGCGGACAAATGACGAACGCAGAAAAGGCTTTACAATTACATGAGGAATGGAATGGAAAATTGGAGATAGTCTCCAAGAGTCCGATTAAGACGCGGGAAGCATTGGCGCTTGCTTACACACCCGGAGTTGCAGAACCCTGTAAGGTGATTGCAAAGGATAAAGAAGCAGCATATCAATATACGATGAAGGCCAATACGGTTGCGGTTGTATCAGATGGCAGTGCAGTTCTTGGTCTGGGAAATATAGGACCTTATGCCGCCATGCCTGTTATGGAGGGAAAAGCAGCTCTGTTTAAGGAGTTTGGGAACGTGAATGCAGTTCCTATTTGTTTAGATACTCAGGACACGGAGGAGATTATTAAGGCTGTGACTTATCTGGCTCCAGGGTTTGGAGGAATTAATTTAGAGGATATTTCAGCTCCACGTTGTTTTGAAATTGAAGAGAGATTAAAGAAAATTCTTGATATTCCAGTTTTCCATGATGACCAACATGGTACAGCCATTGTTGTACTTGCAGGAATCATCAATGGATTGAAGGTTACCGGAAAGAAGAAGGAAGCGTGTCGTGTCGTAGTTAATGGTGCGGGCTCTGCTGGTGTTGCCATTACAAAACTTTTATTGACCTATGGA
>CAYZUC010000007.1:22732-53212 GCA_964481705.1 uncultured Lachnospiraceae bacterium | reverse complement strand
GTCTACCGAATACTTGCCCCATTTGTCCAGAATAGATTCAGTAATGGTAACAAATACTTCACGAAAGGTAGAAAACGATATCTCATATTTCACAATATCATTCTCATGAAATCCACCATTTGCCTCAATCAGATTCTCCATAACACGATTTGATTTCCAACCACGATTTCCACAAACAAATTTTGTAGGAATATAGCCTCCCTCCAGCTTTAGCTCATCATCCCTTAAGGGAACGACCGACATGGAGGAGCCCATAATTATGACACGTTTATCACTTGATCGCAGCTTCGGTATTTCATCAATAAATTCTTCATCAACGACATGCAGTCCGTCCTCGTACCACGGAGACACAAAGCCCGGAACCTTTTCCTGATAAAACTTCATATAATAACGATTCGCATAATTTAGCAGAGCTACCGAACCTCTTCCGGCAAGTAATACCACAAGAAGCGCTGCAAACGCGGCGCCTATCAGTATTCCAATATAAACTGCAAGACCTTTTCTATTCTTTGAAACCATGCTTTCGTCCTATTCCTGTCATCTATAACATAAAAGTAAGCATAACCTATGAGATTGTATCACTTTTTCGTCTTTTACACAATCATGAGTTGGTAAGGGAAGTAATCTCCAGCAGTTTCGCAAATGTCTTCTGTTCCGTGCAGGAATCCATTCCCAGAAGCATGACCGCTATTCGAACCGCTTCTGTGGTAACTTTTTCCGTACGTAAGAAAAGTCTGTCTTCCTCGTCCAGCTCCTCGTCTCTGCCATGCATCACCATCCGATTAAGGCGACGAAGATACCTCATCACATCTGAAAATTCATGGTGTTCTTCCCAAAATATAGGCAGTCCGGCAGCAGCTTCATTTTCACAGGTTGAAATTGCCTGCATGGCAAGTCGAAGCTCACCGGTAATATCGGATGCTTCCAGTAACACATCCGGTCTCTGTCGGATGCTGTCGCAAAAATACTTCTTTGCCTGAACAAGATCTTTCCTTGAAAAGTACTCAGCAAGTTTCTTCTTCATGACCGAGGTTTCATATTTTTCTTCCGTCATGCCAACCATGGATTCATAGACAGTAAGCCGTTTATGTGTCACCCATACCAGCAGTAAAAACTCGGAGAGGAATCCGAATACTCTCTTATGATAGGCATCGTAAGTACTGATATCAATTCGCTTTTCTACTTCAAATAAGATGGTAAAGAGCCATTTTGCATATTCATCAAACAGTTGCTTTGACATTGCACAGATATTTCCAAAATACGCATGCTTCTCGTGAACCATGCGCTGAAAATCCTCCGCGTACTCCGGACATAGCTCTGTAATTACTTTTCCTGTTGTAATCAGGTCATGGATATTATGAGCATCCGCGTAACCATCATAATAGGAGTAATCATATTGAAGTTTTTTGCTGGTTATCATGTCGTATTCACTTAATACTCGGCGATAATCCGCTTCTGTAAACAATCCGCCCTGTTCATTCATCAAGTAGCGGCGATAATGACAGATTCCTACATAGTCGTCGGTACAGAAGTTCTTCCATATCCAGTAGATTCCCGTGAGTTCACTGTAACGGTCATTCCGGTCCGAGATATTGTCACCGGTATCGTCTCCTAGATAACCAAAATCAGAAGCATGAATATGACCCACATGCAAGGGCACATAGATAGGATCTGCTGGTGGATGAAACTTTTTATGTGTCATGGTAAAAATATAAATTGCCATAGGTTCTCCATTTCAAAGAATTTATAAGGGTTTCTTTAAAATCCCAGATCCTCACCTACAAGAATTACTTGAATCCTTCCGCTTGGACGACTCATTCTGGTAATCAACATCTCACAGCAAATGCTCTCCTCTGACATACAATCCTCGCAGCATCCGGAAACATTACATCCGGTTTTACGATTAAAACGCTGTTCATTAATAGGCGCCGCGATATTTCTGGCTCTGGACTTTGCATCCTCAAGTGTCTTTGCTACTTTATTCATGCCCGCTATAACAATGACCTTCTTAGGCCCATATGCCAAAGCCGCAACTCTATTTCCGGTTCCATCGATGTTTACCAAAAATCCGTCTTCACTGATTCCATTTGCACTCATCAGAAATACATCAGCCGAAAAGGCACGTAATGCAATTTCTTCCTTTTCCTTGGCACTCTTTGCCAAATCACGATCCAATGCTTCATAATCACCAGCATTCAATGCCTCTGTTAAACCGATCTCACGAATAGAGGAGGAACCGCCCCATGTAACCACGCTCTTCTTTGGAATTAACTTCAGCGCCTGCTTGAGCGCCTCCTCCTTAGTTGCACAATAGTAAGCACCATAGAATCTCTTCTCCATAGCCTTGACCATCTTTTTTCCAAGTTTCTCGTTTCTCATCTGTATCACTGTTTTCTCCATACCGCACCTCCATTTTGTCTGATTCAACTGCTCCCATTATACAATACTTTTCCAAAAATGTTAATGCATATTGGGGACGGGGCTTTTGTCCCATTTTTCATTGCATACCATTAGAAAAAAAATGTTATAATTAGGTGTTGACTCTGACGCTACGTCATAGAATATGATATTTTTAGTGGCAAGCAATTACGAAAAGAATTTATTTGCGGAATATGAAGTAATCGTTTTTGATTTTCTCCGTATGAAACGTGTGTACATCCCGTATTTGCAGCCACAGAAAGACGAGGTTAGGTTGAGAAATAAATTTTTCACACGACAAATTTGTGCTTGCGCCCAAAGTTTGCGGTGTATTAGCAAGAATGGAGGTTAAAATGAGAAAATCGATTAGTGAAATGGCAAAATTATCTGGTGTAAGTGTAAGAACCCTCCATTACTATGATGAAATCGGTCTGCTTGCTCCAAGCGAAATTGTCGCTGATACTGGATATCGATATTATAATGAAAAATCTATGGAACAGCTGCAGCAGATTCTTTTCTATAGAGAACTGGATTTTCCATTGAAGGATATCGAGAAAATCATGACCGCCTCGGAATACAACAAGGAAGATGCGTTATTGAAGCAGAGAGAGTTACTGAAGTTAAAGAGAAAAAGACTGGATAAGTTAATTCATCTCTTAGACGCAAGTTTGAAAGGAGAAACTACGATGAGTTTTGAAGAATTTGAAACAAAAGAAATTGACACGGCAAAAGCAGCGTATGTCCGCGAGGTAAAGGAACGTTGGGGCAACACCGATGCTTATGCACAAAGCCGCAAGAAAACCTCTGGCTACAGCAAGGAGGACTGGAAAAAAGTATCCGAGGGAATGGATGAGCTTTTGAAAAGGTTTTCGGAACAGATTGGAAACGATCCAGCAAGTGACAGCATACAGAAGCTTGTCATTGAATGGCAGAATTACATTAACGATACCTACTATGACTGTACAAAGGAGATCCTTGCGGGCCTTGGTCAGATGTATGTAGCCGATGAAAGATTCACCAAGAACATGGACAAATTTGGCGTTGGTACCACACAATTAATTAGCGACGCTATAGCTATCTACTGCAAATAGTCTATATGCACATGGGGGACGGGGCTTGTGTTTCATTTTACAGAAACTGGCTGTTCCCGTCCTTTTTTTCTTGATTTTTCCTTACTTACTTGTTATGATTTTACTGACACGTCTAACAAATCTTACTACACATCTAAAATCAAAAGGAGTTTCTATGTCACGAAAACCACGTATTATTAGTAGTTCCGGTATCTACCATATTATTTTGCGCAGCATTAACCAACAACAGCTATTTGAAGAAGACGAAGACTTCAAGAAGTTTCTTTATGTCATGTCGGAGGTTCAAATAAAGTATCCCTTTGAGTTATACGCATATTGTCTCATGGGTAATCACGTTCATCTTCTGATGGCAAATCTTACTTCTCCTCTGAAAACAATTTTTCAGAGCATCGGTGCACGTTTTGTCGCATGGTATAATAAAAAATACGAACGATTCGGACATCTATTTCAAGAAAGATTTATAAGTAAACCCGTCGAGTCAGAAGCCTATTTTCTGAGTGTATTACAGTATATTCAAGAAAATCCTGTTCGTGCCGGCATATGTGCCTATCCGTCAAATTACCCATGGAGTAGCTGCCAAGCCTACTATGGTGCAAAAAATAGGCTGGTAACAAAAGAACCCGCTATTCGCATAGCCGGTTCCTCTGAATTACTACAGCAATATTTTCACCATCATTCCTGTGATTCTCATTCTGCCACGAAGCCTTTATCGCCTTCTGATCAGACAGCTAAACAATTAATTCTATCCCTATCCGGATGTACAAATCCCTCTGATTTCCAGCATATGCAGAAAGTAAAACGCAATAACTACATTATTCTTTTTTCCAGAGAAGGTCTTTCTCCTCTACAAATTGCAAGATTATGTGGAATATCAAGAACCACCGTTTATAGAATTCTAAACAGAAATAAAACTCCGCTTACGAATATTGGAAAATGGGACTAAAGCCCCGTCCCCCATGTGCATTAGTAGTTTTCTTTGTGAATTTCGAAGTAGCTCTTCGGATGGGCGCATACCGGGCAAACCTCTGGCGCACTGGTTCCAACTACGACATGACCACAGTTGCGACACTCCCATACCTGAACTCCACTTTTCTCAAATACCTGTTTCATCTCAATATTCTTTAGCAACGCACGATAACGTTCCTCATGACGTTTCTCAATGGCACCAACACCACGAAATCTGGCTGCCAATTCCGGGAATCCATCAGCTTCTGCTTCCTCTGCCATTCTTTGGTACATATCCGTCCATTCAGCATTCTCACCCTCTGCTGCATGAAGAAGATTCTGGGAAGTATCACCAAGCTCACCCAGTTCCTTGAACCAGAGCTTTGCATGTTCCTTTTCGTTCTCGGCTGTTTCTAAGAATAAAGCTGCTATTTGTTCATAGCCTGCTTTCTTTGCTACAGATGCAAAATAGGTATACTTGTTTCTTGCCTGAGATTCTCCGGCAAAAGCCTCCTGTAAGTTCTTCTCCGTCTTGGTACCTGCATACTTGTTCGCCATTTTTGTTCCCTCCACTTTCTTATTATGATTTAATAGTTGAATTAATCTCTCCACCGTATCCTTCGGAAAATCAGGATCCTTATCAGACCCTTGGACAAATGTCAAAAACTCTCCTGTCGGTTTACTCTGTGCCACCATAAAGCCCGCCTCTCGCATCAAATCCTCTGCCATGATGCGATTTGACTTCTCGATTGCACGTGCCAGCTGCTTCTCAATCGGATGATTCGTATTCTCTACCAGTGAAGCTGCCATTCGTTCCTGTTCCAGTTTACTCTCGGAAAGCCTATTTAATTCCTGTATTACAGCTTCTTTTTTCTCCTGCTGTGGCGGATACTCTTCGGGAACCATTGTAATGGCATGATTCGGACAGGCGCGGAAACACGCACCACATCCAATACACTTTGTAGCATCTACCTGTCCATTTTCTGTATCGGAAGCCCCGGTAGGACATACATACAGGCAAAGACAGTCCTTGGTACATCGACTAATATTTCTGACTGCATGCATACTACTCACCCCTTTCTATCTTTGTAAGCTTTTTATTAGGAACCTTACAAACAGGGCAAATCTCCGGCGGCTGATCTCCAATAAAAATAAAACCGCAAATCTCACATACATAAATGTTCGTGGCTGACAGTAAAGCGTCCTTCTCTGTTTCGTACCTTTTCAGGATAGAACTCATGATCCTCGAAACCTTTTCGCTCCAAGTCAATACCCGTAATGCTCCTCGGTCGCCAACCGTCTTAGAAACTGCATTCGCGTCAACATATGTAGTAGTTAAATCTGCATTAAGGTTGGATAAGATGTCGGTAATCTTCTCCGTATCAATGGTTCCGGCCTTCTTCCGGTAGTACTCCGCAAGCTCCCGGAATAATCCTGCTTCTTCGGCCAGATACTGCTTTTCGCAGCCTTTTGCAAGATTGGAACACAAAGCACTCATCTGAGCAATGGATAATGCTTTCCATTCATGTGACCCTGTAATCTGCGTATTTCCATTCGATGATGAATTCGCTGCCTCACTTGGTAGTTCTTCTGTGTTCCGTTTTACGGCAGGCTCATCCGGTTGACGAACAAACTCAGATTTTGCTGCTCCACATAACGGACATTTCCAATCATCCGGTAATTGATCAAAGGAACCTTGTTTTTCTTCGTCGTATATATAACCGCATATACCGCATACATACTTTGCCATGAGAATCCCCCCTCTCCAAAAAAATCAGATGTATCAAATAAAAAAATATAGTACTATTGTACTATATTTTAGTTAAATGTCAAATAATATTTAATGTGCATCTAAATTGTATAGACATTTTATCGATCCGATTCCTGCCTCATTTGTATGATTCTTTGATTAGAAGAACCACGGAATTTCAGCGAAATATCCTTTCTCTCCAAAATAAAAGGACCATCCACAAGAACATCCAGCATAGATAAGAATTCCTCAGTCATACCATAATACCTGCTGCCTCCCGGCACCAGATCCTGTTCCAATACATATCCGGTATAAGCCCATATTGTCTTAGTCGGACATTTCTCACGAACCCTTCGTAAAAAGGGAACCAGAACCTCCTGGTTCTCTTTTTCGAATGGGTCTCCTCCCAATATCGTTAAACCCGTGATATACGAGGGACGCAAGGATTCCAGAATCTGATTCTCGACATCCTTACCAAAATCCTCTCCATAATCAAAGCTCCAGGTCTCCGGCTGGAAACACCCTTCACAGTGATTACGGCAGCCCGATACAAATAAAGACGTCCTCACTCCCGGTCCGTTCGCAATGTCACAGAATTTAATCGCACCATATTTCATAGTATATTCTATTTCAAAATGTTCCGCCTGGAAATCACCGATTACGTAACACTTCTTCCTTTCCTGTTTCTGTGTATCCCTCTACAAGTGTAGAACACGTTCCTTAATCTCTTGCGTGCGTCCTTGATTCCAGAACTGTGTTCCAATGTAACCGCAAGTCCTACGAGCCACATTCATCTTCTCCTGATCACGATTTCCGCAATTCGGGCACTCCCAGACAAGCTTTCCATCCTCCTGCACAATCTGAATCTCTCCATCAAACCCACATACCATACAATAATCACTTTTTGTATTCAATTCAGCATACATGATATTGTCATAGATATACTGCATGACTGAAATAACAGCTTCAATATTATCTTTCATATTAGGAACCTCTACGTAGCTGATGGCTCCTCCCGGAGAAAGCTCCTGAAATTGTGATTCAAATTTCAGTTTTTCAAACGCATTGATATTCTCAGTCACATGAACATGATAGCTGTTCGTAATGTAATTCCTGTCCGTAACACCGGGGATAATTCCAAATCTCTTTTGAAGGCACTTTGCAAATTTATAGGTAGTGGACTCCAAAGGTGTACCATACAGGCTAAAATCGACATTGTGTTTTTCTCTCCAGTTCGCACATGCATCATTCAGTCTTCTCATGATCTCCAGTGCAAATTCGGTACCTTCTTTATCCGTATGAGAAACTCCTTTCATAAATCTGGTACATTCACAAAGGCCTGCATATCCAAGTGAAATCGTAGAATATCCATTATATAACAACGAATCAATCGTCTCACCCTTTTTCAGTCGGGCCAAAGCTCCATTCTGCCACAAAATCGGAGCAACATCAGATTTCGTTCCTTTCAGTCTCTCGTGACGAATCAGCAACGCCTGATGACAAAGCTCCAGACGCTCCTCCAGAATCCGCCAGAACTTATTCATGTCCTTTCCTGAGGAACATGCCACGTCTACCAGATTAAGTGTGACCACGCCTTGATTAAAACGACCGTAGAATTTCTCTTTTCCCTTTTCATCCTCGTATACGGTCAGGAAGGAGCGACATCCCATGCATGGGTAGCAATAGCCCTTCTTAAGGCTCTTCATAACCTTTTCTGAGATATAATCCGGCACCATCCGCTTAGCTGTACATTCTGCTGCAAGCTTAGTCAGTTCAAAGTACGGAGAGTCCTCAATAATATTATCCTCTTCCAGTACATAAATCAGCTTCGGAAAAGCCGGCGTAATATAGACGCCCTTTTCATTTTTCACACCCTGAATCCTCTGACGTAGGGTCTCTTCAATAATGGTAGCCAGATCCTGCTTCGTCTGTGCATCCTGTACCTCATTCAGATACATGAAAACAGTGACAAAAGGAGCTTGTCCATTTGTGGTCATCAAAGTAGTAACCTGATACTGAATAATCTGTACTCCCTGACGAATCTCATCTCGCACGCGGTCCTCAGCAATTGCAAATACTGCTTCATCGGAGACGGTCAGTCCTGCCTTTTCCATTCGGTTTCTTGTTTCCCTGCGAAACTTCTCACGGCTCACCTGAACAAAAGGAGCCAGGTGAGAAAGGGAAATGCTCTGTCCACCGTACTGTGAGCTGGCAATCTGCGCAATTGCCTGTGTGGCAATATTACATGCAGTGGAAAAGCTCTTGGGGCGTTCAATCATCGTCTCACTGATGACAGTTCCGTTCTGCAGCATATCCTCCAGATTTACAAGACAGCAGTTGTGCATGTGTTGCGCAAAATAATCCGCATCGTGAAAATGTAAAATGCCTTTCTCGTGTGCCTCAACAATCTCCTTCGGCAGTAGAAAACGCTTCGTGATATCCTTGCTGACCTCGCCCGCCATATAATCACGCTGTACACTATTCACAATCGGATTTTTATTCGAATTCTCCTGTTTTACTTCCTCATTATTGCACTCTAAAAGGCTCAGGATTTGCTCGTCTGTTGAATTAGACTTACGAATCATGGCCCTTTTGTATCGATACGTAATATAATTGCGCGCAACATTAAAAGCGTTCTTTTCCATGATATGGTTCTCTACCATATCCTGAACCTCTTCGACGCTTGGCGCATGCTTTTTCATCGAGCATTCCTCTGAGACAGCCTTCACAATCAGGTGAATCGTCATATCAGACATACGCTCGGATTCCGGAACACTGTAATTTGCCTTTACAATGGCCGCTTTTATCTTGTTTTCGTCGAAATCATCCTCGACACCACTTCTTTTTATTACCTTCAAAACAAACCGTCCTCTCCGTCCAAATGGTCTCTCTTATATGTAAGTAATTATACTGCATATTGTGGTTGTGTCAAGAAGGCTTTCAATATTTGGTAGAAATATAGTTCCCAGAATCTGGTGTTTTTAGGAGATTTCGCGTACTGCTTTTCGAACCTTTAGTACCATGGATGCAGAAACCGAAAGCTCATCAACTCCCATTTTCACAAAAGTCTCCGTAAGTGCCGTATCTGCGCCCAGTTCTCCACAGATTCCAACATACTTTCCATATTTATGTGCATGATCAACCGTCATCTGAATCATACGCAGCACAGCTGGATGATGTGGACGATAAAAATCAGCCAATCTGTCATTTTGTCTATCCACTGCCAAGGTATACTGCGTCAGATCATTGGTCCCTATACTAAAGAAATCAACCATCTGCGCCAACTCATCACTGATCATAACTGCAGCCGGAGTCTCTATCATGATTCCCTGTTCCGGTACACGGTAAGGAACCCCGTCACGTTCCAGTTCCTCTTTCACCTCATCTACCATAACACGGATCTGTTCCACTTCCTCTGTTGCTGTAATCATTGGATACATCACCGAAAGATTACCATGAACAGCGGCACGCATGAGAGCACGCAGCTGTGTCTTGAAGATGTCGGGCTGCTTGATACAGATACGAATGGCACGATAGCCCATAGCCGGATTATCTTCCTCACCCAGATTAAAATAATCTACCTTCTTATCAGCACCAATATCAAGAGTACGGATAATGACCTTCTTATCCCCCATTGTCTGAACCACCTGCTTATAAGCCGCAAATTGTTCTTCCTCTGTCGGAAAATCATTTCTTCCGAGGTATAAAAATTCACTGCGAAACAAGCCTATTCCACCGGCATCGTTCAAAAGAACTGCCCCAACATCGCTAACGCTTCCTATATTGGCAAACACATCGATTTTCTTACCGCTCTTGGTAATATTCTCTTTTCCCTTCAAAGAAAACAAAAGCTGTTGCTTCTCTTCCTCGTCCTTCCATTTCCTTTGTGCTGCTAAAAGCTGAGACTCGTCAGGCTCGACCATGAATTCAGCAAGGTAACCGTCTACAATAGCCTGCATCCCGTCATGCATCTCTGACAATTCCAAGGGTACCCCAATCAAGGCCGGAATATTCATCATACGAGCCAGAATTGCCGTATGGGAATTTGCCGAGCCATGTACCGTTACAATTGCGAGTATCTTATCCTTATCCATCTGAACCGTTTCACTCGGACTCAAGTCGTCTGCTACCAGAATGGATGGTTCAAGAGACGAAAAATCCATGGAACGGCATCCAGCCAGACAACGAACCAGTCGATCGGATATGTCCTTCACATCAGCAGATCTGGCCTTCATATAATCATCATCCATATTCGCAAACATTTGTGAGAAATTATCACCGGTTACCGCAACTGCATATTCCGCATTGACCCGTTCCGAACGTATCATATTCTGAATCGCATCCTGATAATCATCATCCTCAAGCATCATCTGATGAACCTCAAAGATTGCTGCACTTGCCTCACCGACTTCCTTCAGGGCCTTCTCATACAGCTTCTGAAGGTCTTCCTGCGAGGCAGAGACGGCCTCACGCAGTCTCTGCATTTCCGCATCGATTTCCTCAATTTTTTCTCTCTTAACGCGTACATCACGATTTTTTAATACAACCAGCTTACCGATTGCGATTCCGCCATACACAGCCTTACCCTGATAAGTTCTCATAAAGATACCCCCTACAGATTCTGTTCAAGAAACGCCTGAATCCCTTTCGCTGCGGCCACTTCATCTTCACCCTCAGCTTCTATTGTAATCGTCTGGCCACACTTGATTCCCATTCCCATCAACGCCATGAGCTTTGTTGCCTCCGCCTGTTTTTCACCTGACTGGATACGAATCACACTAGTATAATTCTTGGCTTCCTTGACCAGAAGTCCTGCCGGTCTTGCATGGATCCCCAGTTCATCTTTTATCGTAAAATCAAATCTCTGCATACACTTCTCCTTTCAAATCGTATATCTCCTTGTCTCGATAGATACCTGTCCCTCAGCCTTGTATTCAACTACTCAGAAAAATACAGTACCACTGCTTCATATGGACGCAGTACGATTACACTCTTTTCAATTAATGGGGTAGGATAATTCCCGATCATTACTCTCCCATTGGAAAGATTCATTCCAGCCGCCCAGGAGATCTCTTCACTATAGAAATTACATATTACGAGCATTTTCTCTCCACCGTAGGTTCTAAGATACGATAGAACCGATGGATTCTTCTCATCTTTTGGAGTAATATCTCCATAACTGATTATATCATATTCCTTACGAAGCCTGATTAATTTTTGATAATAGGAGTAAATAGAATCGTCGTCTTTTAGCTGACTGTCCACATTAATCTGATGGTAGTTCTCATTGACGCCCATCCATGGAGTACCGGTCGTAAATCCTCCATTAGCTTCCCTGCTCCACTGCATGGGGGTACGACTGTTATCCCTCGAATGCGCTCTCAGGATTTCATACGCCTGTTCTTTTGCCATTCCCCGTTTTTGTAAAATTTCAAAATGATTAAGACTCTCCACATCACGATACTGCGAAATATCCGTGAACCCGGCATTGGTCATACCGATTTCTTCTCCCTGATAAATATAGGGTGTCCCTCTCATGAAATGAATAACCGTCGCCAGCATTTTGGCAGATTCCTTCCAGTAACGCTTATCATCCCCAAACCTGGATACCACGCGCGGCTGATCGTGATTACACCAGAAAACTGCATTCCAGGCATTGTGCTCCTGCATTCCCATTTGCCAGGAAAAAAGTATTTCCTTTAGCTTCTGAAAGTCTGCGGGGACCAAAACCCATTTCTCATTTCCCTCAAAATCAACCTTCAAATGGTGAAAATTAAACACCATGGACAATTCATGACTGTCTTTTCCGGCATATTGAAAGCAATTCTCCATGGAAGTACTGGACATTTCTCCTACTGTGATGATGCCCTCATCCTTTCCGAAGGTCGCTTCATTAAGCTCCTTCAGATAACGGTGAATATTGGGACCGTCCGTGTAAAAACGTCTGCCATCCCCTGCAGGATCATCCAAATACTCTCCTTTACTTATGAGATTTACAACATCAAATCGAAATCCACGAACTCCTTTGTCCATCCAAAAGGAAATAACCTTCTGGACTTCCGAACGCACCATTGGATTATCCCAGTTCAAGTCCGGCTGAGAAACATCAAAGAGATGCAGGTAATACTCATCGAGCTCCGGCACATACTCCCATGCACTTCCTCCAAACTTGCTTTCCCAGTTTGTAGGCGGAATCCCGATGCCACGACCTTTTCTAAAAATATAGTAGTTCTTGTATGTTAAGTCTCCCCCAAGAGCTTTCTTAAACCATTCATGATGACTGGATGTATGATTAAAAACCATATCAAACATCAGGTGAATATTCCTTTTATCCGCCTCATGTATAAGCGTTTCTACATCCTCCATCGTCCCGTAAACCGGGTCAACGCGATAGTAATCTTCTACATCATATCCGTTATCATTCTGTGGCGATACAAAGAAGGGAGTCAGCCAAATATAGTCCACACCCAGTCCCTGTATATAATCAAGCTTGTGGGTGACTCCCTTTAAGTCACCCAAGCCGTCAGCATCACTGTCAAAAAATGATTTCGGATAAATTTGATAAATCGTACTTTTTCTAAAATCAATCATAGCAATTCCAATCCGCGTTTTTAACGCTATTTATTCAAACGAGACTACAACGGTATCTTTTGCTATTCCCTTCATGCCCGAAAAGAACTTAATGTTCTTGGCGTTTCCTTCCTCGGTCACAATACACACTGTCGTATCCGGATGACCTGCTGCCTTAATCTTTTCCTTGCTGAACTTAATAAGTGGAGTTCCGGGAAATACCTTTTGACCCTCTTTAACCAAATACTCAAAGCCATCGCCCTTCATATCCACAGTATCCAATCCTACATGAAGCAGAATCTCCATACCATTTGCGAGTGTCAGACCACACGCATGTCGTGATTCCTGCATTAATGCGCTAACTGTTGCTTCAACTGGTGCATATAGAACTTCCTCTTCCGGAATCATTGCAATCCCATCTCCCATTACTCCTTCGGAAAATACACCATCCGCTACTTCTTTTAAGGAGATTACTTTACCTGTTAAAAATGCCTTCAAGCTCGCTGCTCCGGAAACCGACTGTGTTTCAGCTGCTTCTGCTTCCTTAAATTTCTTCTTTCCTACCACAACAGTAAGACCAAATGGAACTGCGACAGCAATCAGCATACAAATTGCAAAGCTTCCCATATACTGTGGCTGAATAGAAAGGATGCCCGGAAGTCCACCAACACCAATTGCATTTGCTGTCGTGCTCGTCATAACGCACACCATAGCAGAAAGAGCGGAGCCAATCATTGCACAAACAAATGGGAACATATACTTTAGGTTAACACCAAACATAGCCGGCTCTGTAACGCCAAGGTAACAGGAGATACAAGCTGGAACGTTTACTTCCTGTGCTTCCGCATTTTTCTTTTGCATAAAAATCATACCAAGAACAGCAGAGCCCTGCGCAATATTGGAAAGTGCAATCATCGGCCACAGCATTGTTCCGCCATAATCAGCGATAAGCTGAAGATCAATGGCATTCGACATATGGTGCATACCGGTGATAACAAGAGGTGCATAAATAAATCCGAAGACAGCTCCAAATAATACCTTTGCCGGTCCCGTAATTCCTGCATATACCACGGTTGAGATTGCAGAACCAATTTTCCAGCCAATCGGTCCAAGGATAAAGTGTGCTGCAATAACAGACAGAAGCAGGGAACAGAATGGAACAACAATCATGGAAACCACCTGAGGCGTTATTTTCCGGAAGAACTTCTCTAAATATACCAGCGTAAATGCTGCAAGCATTGCCGGAATTACCTGTGCCTGATAACCAATCATATTGATCTTAAAGAATCCAAAATTCCAGGATGGAATATCAGCAGCCGCGGTTCCTGCCACTCCGTAGGCATTCAAAAGCTGTCCAGAGACAAGCGTGAGACCCAGAATGATACCGAGAATCTGAGTTGTTCCCATCTTCTTGGTTACCGACCAGCAGATACCTACCGGAAGCATATGAAAGACCGCTTCACCAATCAGCCAGAGAAAGCTGTCAACTCCACTCCAAAACTGGCTCATCTCGCACAGTGTCTTGGTACCGTTCTCAAATAAGTAAAGACTATCAATACAGTTACGGAAACCTAAAATCAAACCGCCGACGATAATCGCAGGGATCAAAGGGGCAAATATTTCAGCCAACACCGAAACCATTCTCTGCAGTAGATTCTGGTTCTGTTTGGAAGCCTGTTTCACTGCATCCTTGGAAACACCTTCTACTCCACTGACCTCAATAAAATCATTGTAGAAATCAGCTACATTATTACCAATAATAATCTGAAACTGTCCTGTCTGTGTAAAGGAACCTTTTACTATCTTCATAGCTTCGATTGCTTTGACATCCGCTTTCTTTGGATCGTTCAGTACAAATCTCATTCTTGTCATACAATGTGAAACTGCTGCGATGTTTTCTTTACCCCCTACGAGCTTTAGCAGCTCTTTTGCATCATCCACATACTTTCCCATCTTCTCCTCCTATAAATACAATTTGCTCGGTTTAACAAGTTACTGTATTATTATTCTCACTTGTTTAAACATGTTACAATTTATGTATATCATACTTGTTTAAACATGTCAATGGTATTCTAAGAAATATTTACGATTCTTTTTATTGACTTTACAGATACGTATTTTATAATAATGAATAGATGTTCAAACAAGTTATCCAGGAGGTATTCAGATGCCAAAAGCAAAGTACGATCAAATCTATCGCGATTTGAAGTCCAAAATAGAAACAGGAGAATACGAGTTTCAGGAACTGTTACCATCAGAGAATCAACTTGTTCTTTCCTATGAATGTTCACGCAATACGGTAAGACGCGCCATCAGTGCCCTGATTATCGATGGATACGTGCAAAGCATGCAGGGAAAAGGCGTTCGGATCATTTATCAAAACACGATACAAACAGCCTTCACCTTAGGAACCATTGAGACCTTTAAGGAATCTGCTCTTCGCAACCATCAGAAGGCTCGGACAAAAGTAATCTTTTTCTCAGAATTAACAGTAGATGAAAAGATTCAGAAACGAACAGGATTTGAAATAGGTGACTCTATCTATTATATACAGAGATTACATTATTTAGACGATAAAGCATTGATTTTAAATCATAATTATTTTTTAAAAAGTGTAGCAGAGGGACTTACTCCAGAGATTGCAGAGAAATCTATTTATGAGTATTTGGAAAACACACTGCACATTTCCATTATTACCAGCAAGCGAATTATGACGGTAGAAAAGATGACTCAGATTGACGAGAAATATCTTGAACTCAATGATTACAACTGTCTGGCTGTCGTAAGCTCCCAAACGTACAACAGCGATGGCGTTATGTTTGAATATACACAATCTCGCCATCGCCCGGATTTCTTTCGTTTTCAGGACAATGCAACCAGACACTCTCCCCTTTGATTTCCTTTTGCTTATTCCTGCAGCATATAATTGCCCTCTTCATCCTTTGACACAGATGTTCGGAAAAAGGTTTCCATGGCATCGATCAGATAATCGGTGTCCTTCACTCCCGCAGTCTCATAGGAAGAGTGCATGGAAAGCTGTGCCAGTCCAATATCAACCATGTTGATGGATATATGCGAGGATGCGATATTACCAAGTGTCGAACCACCGGCCATATCCGAGCGATTCACAAAGCTCTGAACAGGAACCTTGGCGTTTTCACATATTCTCTTAAACAGAGCCGCTGAAACACTGTCTGTTGTATACTTTTGATTGCCATTGTACTTAATGACAACTCCACCATTCATATAAGCACGATTGGTAGGGTCTGTTTTCTCTGCATGATTGGGATGAACTGCATGACCATTATCTGCAGATACGAAAAAGCTGTTTGCCAATGCAATGAGGTAATCCTCTCTGGAACAGCAGAAATTCTCTGAAATTCGCTCCAGGGTATCAGAAAGCATCGTAGAATCTGCTCCCTGCTTAGTACCACTTCCCACCTCTTCATTGTCAAATACACAACACATCGTAATACGATTCTTGTTCCTCGCCTTACGAAATCCCTGAATCGTCCCAAATACACATTGCAGATCATCCAAAGCACGACTGGATACAAATTCTTCCTTTGCACCCCAGATGCTGCCCTTCTGTCGGTTATATAGGAATAAATCGGTACTTAGAATGGACTCCGGACTTACATCTGCCTTCTTTGCAATCAGCTTTAAAAAACCTCCCTTGGCTTCCTCGGAACCAAGAAGCGGGGATAAATCAATCTGAGGATTATATGAAAGTGATTTATTTGCTTCACGGTTCATGTGAATTGCCACGTTGGGAATCAAGACCAGGTCACGTTCCATATCGACAAGCTTATTTACTACCTTATCCTCTTCCGAAATCTGAATTCTTCCTGCCACTGACAGCGGACGATCCAACCACGGAGCATAAAGCATACCACCATACTTTTCCACATTCAGCGAAACATAGTGCTTATCTGCTTCTATCTCTGCATTTTCTTTTATCTTAAAGGCAGGACAATCACTGTGAGCAGCCGAAATCTGAAAGCCATACCATGGATTCTCCGGAACCTGAAAGGCAATCATGGAAGAGCCATTTCTCGTCACATAGTATTTCCCACCGAATGCAAGTTTCCATTTCTGGCTCTCTTGAAGTTCCGAAAAGCCATCCTCCTCCAGAAGTTTCTTTAAATTATCAATCACGTGATACGGACTTGGAGATGCAGAAATAAACCCAAGCATCTCTTTGGTTGATTTATGTTTCATAATATCCACTTCTTCCTTTACTTATCATTTACCCTTCTATTGTCCATTTTGATTTACTCGTGTTCCAAATGCGTCTCCACATAATAACGCGGTCGTTCTTTGACTTCCATATATATCTTTCCAATATAAAGCCCAATAATACCTACTGCAAAGAGAATCATGCCACCAATGAACCATAGGGAAAGAATCAAGGAAGTCCAGCCTGTTGTTACATGACCAGTCACATAAGAAATCAATGCATAGACAGCGGCGCACAAGCTTGCGGCTACCATCAGCAAACCCATATTCATAATAAACATCATTGGTTTCGTACTAAAAGAAGTGATACCATCGAAAGCAAAGGACATCATCTTCTTCAGTGGATACTTGGATTCCCCGGCCTGACGTTCCTTCCTCTCGTAATAGACACAATCCGTCTGATAGCCCAGCAGCGGTACAATTCCACGCAAGAAAAGATTTCGTTCCTTATACTCACCAAGCTGTTCCACAGCACGCTTACTCATCAGACGAAAATCAGCATGATTATAAATGCTCTTGATTCCCATCCATTTCATCAGCTTATAAAATCCCTGTGCGGTTGTTCTCTTGAAAAAGGTGTCTGATTTTCGATCACTACGAACCCCATACACAATATCATTTCCATTTTCAAACTTATCCACCATTTCTTCAATGACCTGAATATCATCCTGTAGATCTGCATCGATAGAAATCAAGGCATCTGCTTTTCTTACCGCAGTCAGCATCCCAGCCAACAATGCATTCTGATGACCCACATTACCGGCTAGCTTCAACCCGGTCACAAAGGAATTGCTCTCAAAAAAGTCACGAATCATATCCCAGGTACCATCTTTACTACCGTCATCCACATAAAGTAAAAAGCTGTCTGAGGTAATCTTTTTCCTGTCTGATAAATCCCGAAGCAGCTCTGTGAGTCTCTTTGTTGTGTCCTCCAAAACCGGAGTCTCGTTATAACATGGTACTACAATCGCAAGTTTTATCATTTATTGAAATTCCTCCTTATGTTCCCGAAAGAAGTCATAATATATTCTTACATTCGATAACTCTGTCCATCTTTTCAAATCAACCGGATTCTCATCCAGATCATAAATCTTTGCACCATGGACTGACAATAAAAAGGGAGAGTGCGTTGAGACAATAAATTGACACTGATAGTATCTCGCAGACTCCTCAATATATTTTACTAACTCCAGCTGTCTCTTCGGAGATAAACTGTTTTCCGGCTCATCCAGAATATAGATACCTTCTCCTTCAATCTTATTGACAAAGTACCGAAACGCACTCTCACCATTTGAGTATTCACGAACATTATCCGCCAGATTACTTCGAATAAATTTTGACTGTGTCTTTCTCTTTGCCTGATTCACTCTTCGGAATTCTTCAAAATCCTCCAAGCTCTTCAGCTGATAGCTGTGATACTTCATATCCATATAATCCTCAAACAAATCCTCCCTCTTTCGGTCGATCTGTTCATTCAGATTACGAATATCCAGCATATGGTCAAACACCCCATCACTCGTGATAATATCATTATGCAGGTAGTCTTCGTTTTCAAAATCCGCTTTGCAATGCTCCACATAGGTGTCAAAAAAATTGGAACGATTATAGACCGTTTCTCTTTTTGAGCCAATCTTTTCCGCAATCACATTGAGTGCTGTCGATTTACCAGAACCATTTCCACCATAAAATAAGGTAATTGGTTCGAAATCCACTCTCTCCCAACCAATCTTGTTGAAGATTCCAAATGGATAACAAGTATCGTAACACGTTCTCCTCAATCCAAATAGAAAATTCTCCTCATCCGCTGGAGTCGCAAAACAAAAGCTGTCCAAATATATCATAAATTAACCTCATATGTGACATTTATCCGCGTATCTATTGTATCACCAACAAATAGATCTGTGTAAAAATAATTGCAGTAAGAAGAAATCATCTCGGCGGTATATACATCTGTTCCAGCAGCTCTATCTCATGGTTCAGCCGTTCTGTGTCCCTCGCGACCGAATCAAGACTAAGTATCGATGATATTCCCTGTGCCAGTCTTAAGGAACTGTTAATGAACCACGCAAGCAGATATTTCACCAGACATAAAGATGACGCAAGTGTCACAATCCATACTACCCTATCACTTGATTTTGAATAACAGAATAATAAAAAGAGGGTGAGCATAAAGTATAAAGTAGTTCGAAAAATATACCCTTGATACTTCTTATGAAGGAGCATGATTTTATTCTTTCTCTCACGAATCTCCATTCCCTGAACAATCTCATCCATGTTACGCCGATCCGTGTAGAAGTTCAGCTGTTCTCTTTCTTCTGTCTTAACCACAACACTCTTGATATCTCCGAACATAACAAGTACAAAAAGTCCAAAAATAATAACACAGACCCCTATCTCCCAGCTATTCTTTTCCGCAGCAAAGTCAATCGGTCTGATACCATATGTTGTTGAAACATGCAAAGGAAGCTCCTCAATATTACTCAGTCCAAGGGACTTACTCAACACCTCGCTATTAACCTCCGTGGGGAGCTTTACAATTTTTCCGGTTACATTATAGGAAAGTCTTTCTTTCGGTATATCTGAAATCTTACCAAATTTAACTTCTTCTTCATTGGTCAGCAGAAGTGTCATATAGGTATCACCCTTGCCAACTGGAACTGTATAAAAATGAATTGTCTCGGAAAGTCCTGTTAAATATTCTACCGTACTGCCTTGAAACAACGGACCTCCTGTTGTATCAATAACAGTTCCAACACATCTGTCAACTACCCCTGTTACATAATCTCCCGGACTTATATTCGTAAGACTCAGCTCATTCAAGGGACGTATCACTTCCATCCGATTATAACATTCCACTTCATATTTCAGCAAAAACACGCCTGCCAGCATAATAAAAAACGAAAGGATATGAACAACATTAATCTGAAAATGTATTTTTTGCTTTGTTTCTTTCATGACATTCCTCCATCGGTCAGCTTTTGTAGTTCGTTTTACTCAAGTTCTTTGGAATCAGAGACAAAAAAAGAAAATCCCTCGCGGGCACAATACTTCCGAATCTCTTCTATAACCTTCTCATCCTTTGTGTATTCCAACAGATAGATATCCATTCCCAGAGCCCCGTACTTCTCAATATAGTTTGTAAAATACTCATGCTCCTCCTGCGTCGTCTCCACAAGTTGGTTGCGGTCAAAATCAATAGTAGAAAATACTCCCTCCTGATTAATTCCGGTGAAGACCTCATGAACAGAACCATTATTCTCATAATACGCATCCGCGAAATAGTCTCCGCCATTTATTATAACAGCCTTTTCATAGGACACCAGCTTCTTCAGAATAGATACAAGTCCATTGTAGATATCTTCTTCCGGATAATGATAATAGACATCACAGTTGTCAATAAAGAAGCCATCCACTCCCTTATCGAGAAGTTCGCCAGCCAACTCCTCTCCGATAAATCGATACCAGCTCTCATCGGCAACATTCACCCATTTTTCTTCCGGCCAATTTTCATAATCACCCAAAAAGAGCTCCTCATATTCCTGATAGTAATCGCGGAAATTCTCAATTGCGCCAACATTCAGATACGAATAGACTATCTGTCCATCTTTATGAAGTCGATCAATATCCTCTTTATCAAAATACTGGCAATCAATCACTACCGTGTGATATGGACGCAGCTTTTCTATTTCCGAGGAATCAATACTCAGATACACCCCATAACCGTTATCCTCTGGGACAAAGCCTTTGGCTCTCCAATCCCTCTTCTGCATGGTAAAGACTGCAATTCCAATGATAATCATTGCAGACAAAACAAGCAAAGCATAATTTTTTATACTACCCTTCACGTTTTTTTCTCCATCTCTTTTTTCTTATCCTCTGGATTACGAGGACAATGACAACAAAGAGAACAAGCGCAATAGCAAAAATTGCATACTGTAACTTAGCTGCCTTATTCGGATTACGGAAAAAGTCGGTTATACGGTCGGTTTTAACCAGATAATCAGCTTCTTTCCCATAGACCTCCGTAATTGTTGGCAGTCCATTTTCCCCGATGGGCATATCAGCCAGATACTGCTCCAACGCATACCATTCTTTAATCTCCATGCCATCCGAATTACGAACAATACGACTCAGCTTATCCTCTGTTGTCTCAAGTATTTTTCCATTCTCATCCTTGGGTTCAATGCTGAGCAAATCATAGGAAGCTTCTTTCACCAGCGCAATACTTTCCATTGCCTTCCAGGAGGAAGCTACACAGTATAACTCCTTCTCATTTCGCTCCACAGGTTTGTACTCTCCAGTGGTATCGTCCTTTATTTCCAAGTAATAAACCTTATTGAGAAGGGGTCTTTTATTACTATAATAATATCTCGCACCACCCGGCAGAATCTGAGCTGTATTCATGATCGGACTGATGGAAATGCTTGTCTCACATACATCATACATCTCTCGACCGGTAAGATAAAATGTGACCAATGGTGCACCGGAAGAATTATCACAGGGAGAGTCTCCAAAGCTCAAAACATTATAGGCATCCATTACTGAAATATCTCCCTTGTAAATCCCGGCACGCACAAATCCCACGGGTATGGCAATCGCCTGAACCTCATCATGCCCTACTTTACGAAGTGCATCGATAAAGCTGTCAGAAAGCAGTGTGGCGTAAATATAGTTATCGCACTTCTGGCACATAACATCTCCATCCGCAAAGTCATAAGGAGAGTATGCAATGACATCATCCAAAGCTTCTTGAATTCCATACTTCTTCAGATACCCTTGATTAAGCTCCTCACAATACCCATCCATGATTTCGCGAATCTGGGGATCCTCTGCATACTCTTCGGTAGCAGGAAGTAACTCATAATGATAATTCCATTTATGGTCTTCTTTTTCGAGCGATAGCTTTCCAAGATTATTGATTGCTGTTCCTGCACAAACAATTATAGTACCATTCTTCACGATGGGTTCTTCAAAAGGGATATGCTCATGTCCGCTGAGAATAATGTCGATTCCGCTTACCTTCGCCGCCAAATCCGCATCCTCCGTAAAGGAGCCATCCGGTAGTGTACCTGCATGAGACAACAATACTACAAGATCTACCTTCTCCTGCTCTCGCAGCACTTTCACATAATACTCTGCTGTATCTACATAATCCGCAAAGGACATTGTTTCCAAATTTGTATATCGTGATGCATCCAGTCCCATTACAGAAAAAATTCCGATCCGAATGCCATTTCTCTCATAAACCTCGTAATTCTTTACTCCCTGCGCAGAATAGGGATTATCCTATTTTCCCTGCGGAACTCTTCCGTCTCCATCCGTCAGATTAGAACATATAAGATCCGTTCCTGTTGTCTTACTTCGAAAAACCTCCAGCTCCTGTCTGAGACCCTCCTCTGTAACATCAAAATCATGGTTTCCCAGTGCAATTGCATCATAACCTAATTGATTCATAAGACACAATTCCAAAGCATCTGACTTCGTGAAATTTTGAAAAAGTGTTCCCGTCGAGAAATCTCCACTATCAAGAAGCAAGGTCTCTCCTTCGACCCTGTTCTGATCAATCATGGTTTTTAAGCGCGCAAAACCGCCGATATTCACTCCCTTTTCTCCATCCCACGCTTTGTGCGTGACATCATTGGAATGAATATCCGTGGTAAATAAAATCGTTAACGTATCACCTGTCTTTTCTTCACCGTGAACAGAAAACCACGGTATCAAAAATAAGAGCAGTAAAATTACCCCCAAAGATAACCCACGTTTCCCCATCGATATCTCCCTGCCTGTTACTTGATAAACGAAAAAATCACGTTCACCTATCTGTACTTCATTATACCATCAAACGCCGTAGATAGGCAAATCATTCGAGAAAACATCTAATGTTTTCATAAAAACACCTTGGACACAACCAACCACACAATGAAAAGCCAGATTAGAATGATCGGAATTGCATAATACCATCTTTTTGGTCTTCCATCCTTCCACATAGCCTCTGCTTTTGACCTGTTTTCTTCCCATATCTCCTGAGGAATCAGCTTAACGGTTGCTGCAACCAGTAACGGGAGCAAAAGAACATCATCAAGATAACCCAATACCGGAATAAAATCCGGTATCAGGTCAATCGGTGATAACGCATATGCAATTGTCAGTGCGGCAACGATCTTTGCCAGAATCGGTGTTCTCTTATCTTTTAAGGATAGGTACACGGTAGGGATATTCATCTTGAGCTTTTTTGCTCTTTCTTTTATATTCAACCTGTCACCTCGTACTGTTTCACATTGTCCTATTGCTTACAGGATTGGTGTCTTAATTCCAAGATACCCCTCTATCGCGGCAAATACAAGTATCAATATTCCCATAACTATCATAGCCCCAAAGAATCTCCACCCCTTCAGCTCCGCAAAGCTTCCCAGGTAAATCAGGAACAAAAGGAACTTCCATATTAGAATTGCCAAAAAATCCTTCGCTCTTTTTCAAAAAAAGACAAAACATTTCTGTCCTGCCTTTTCGCACGTTATGATTTCTCCCCATCTCTGCTTGCTTTGTCGGGGTAAGACTGAATATATACAAAGCGATCACGTCCACCTTCTATATGATAAGAGGACCGGGTAACCGCCTCAATAAAATCCTTTCCACCAGGTTCTACCGGATTCAATTTCATATGAAGTTCTGCCTCGATATCCTCTATGGTGAGGTCGTCGAGAAAAACTCTCTCTCCCATTCGCAGCATATTAACAGGAATTAAAAGTGTATCTCCCGTTTCACAGGTTTCTTTAAATTCTTTCATTTGCTCTATAAGATCACGGCCGGTAACAAGGCCTGAAACCGTGATGGTCTCTCCAAAAAAATTATTTCGAATGGCAAGTACCTGAATCTGAAGATAGGGAAACACCTCCATCAGTCGATCTGCCAATTCCCGAATCGTGGGATAAGCCAATTTTCCTGTCGCAATCGTCAGTACACGGCGAATGTGTTCTTTTCTTTCCTGATAATCATCACTGCAAAGCAGTTCCTCCATTGCTTCATCAAATTCACTCATAAGAAGCCGCATCATACCAACGCCGTTTTCCAATTGAATATAGCCATCATATCGCTCCTCTTCCGGAAAATCTCGATTGGCTGTAATATACCATTCATCGCTGGCATGGATAAAATGCAAGCCATACTCCTCATAAAATCTCTGTTGAAAGCTTTCAATCAAATCAATGATTTCCTCGGATTCTTCCTTTGTAAAAATCTCTATCGGAAAAAGTCCCTCGCGATATTTTGTAATTCCAGCAGGTACAATGGAAACACTTCTCATAAAGGGAAGATATTCTGACAGATCTCGAATAGAACGCTCCAGCTCAGCCCCGTCATTGACACCCTTTACGCACACGATCTGTCCATTCATCTCAACATGTCCGTTGTAAAGCATCTGTAAGAATTTCAGTTTGTCCCCTGCGAAACGGTTATTCAGCATCTTACAGCGAAGCTCCGGATTCGTTGTTTGAACAGATATATTGATGGGAGCAAGCTGCATTTTGATAATTCGCTCCACATCCTTTTCCTTCATATTGGTAAGCGTAATATAATTACCCTGAAGAAAAGAGAGTCTCGAATCATCATCTTTAAAATACAAAGTCTCTCTCATATCGGGCGGCATCTGATCAATAAAACAAAAAATACATTTATTACTACAGGACTTATAATCACTCATAAGATCATTCTCAAATGAGATCCCCAAATCATCCTCATACTCTTTTTCGATTTCCAGCTCCCATTCCTCACCATTAGGCTTGCGAATCAGGACGACGACATACTCATCCTTGATCAGATATCGATAGTCAAAAACATCCTCGATATCCTGATCGTTAATCGATAGAAGAATGTCACCAGCCTCTATCTCCATCTCTTCTGCTATGGAACCCGGTTCAATTTCTTTAATTATGTGTTCTGTCATTCTCAATGTAATCTCCCAGCTGCGTGACCGCATACTTACTCTCTCCTGTAAACCTATCATATTTCACATACTTTATCAAGAATTGCAACATCATCCTCTGTTCACAACATGCAGAATATGGTAAAATTACAACATATTTGTATTATTTCCTTAGAAATCAATAATTTATTCGATTTCAGACGTAAGTAATACAAAACGGAATGGAGATAGGAATCATGAGTAATATTATTTTTTTAGGATTGTTGAATGTTTTTTGGATTGCTGTTGGTGCTTTTATACTTTTTGGCACCTTTAAGCAACAAGATCTGGAGAAAAAGAATCGTTCCATTTCACTCGCTACTGCTCTTAGTATGATATGTGGTGGAAGCTTTTCCCTGAGTGGTATGTTACTCGGGCATCCGCAATTAGGAGCGAGCTCCTTACTATCTGTAACCGGTGCATTAATGATTATTATGTTTGCAAATTCCATTGTTTTAATCAGAACCTGTAATCTTCAAATCGATGCCAAGTTTGTCAATTTTGAAACCCATGTAGACAACAAAGCACAGCGTTATTACACTGGCATTTTTGAGTACTCCTATGGAGGTACGCTCTACCAACGGCCTTTACCTGTAACCTATACGAAGAAGAAGCTCTTAAAAAAGTATACACTTGGCTCTTACTATCCGATTTGGATTTGTGAAGAAACCCCTTCCATTTGTACGGATAAGAAGCATTTGTCCTCTTTGGACTTTTGCTTGTTAATAGGCGGATGTATGATGTTATGTATATTCGTACTATTTATGACCCAGTCCTAATATAACGTACCAAGATATTCCGATTTACACAAAGAAAGAGAGGTTAATCTATGTTAGAATACCCGGAAAGCAAAACCATTTCCAAACAGATAAAAGAGAATTTATCTGGTAAAATTGTTAGCAATATCGAGATTTTACAAACTCCCCATCGGTTTGCCTTTTTTAAGGGAGATGTAGATTCCTATGAGAATTTACTGGAAGGCAGGAAAATTACAGATGCCACCTATCATGGCGGTATGGTTGAGATCGACTTCGAGGATGTTTTTCTGATCTTTGCAGATGGTGCCTATCCCAAGTACTACAATGACAAGAAAAGTTTTCCCAAGAAGCATCAGTTTGCTTTGCATTTTGATGATGAAACTGCTATCTTTGTGTCTATTCAAATGTATGGAGAGGTTTTTGTATTTCCGTTCTTTATTTACCGCACTCCCAAAGAGTGTGTCCGCAAAAGCATTTCTTGCAACGGAACAACGGATCCCGGGCCTTGGAAATGGAGTATTGCAGGATATCCTATGGCAGGCAGCGATTGATCCTCGCCATATGGTCACAGAGGAAGACCTCCCGTCCTTGTACGATGCTGTGAAGCTCATACTTGCCAAGATGGTCGAAGGGGGAGGTCGTGACACCGAAAAAACGCTCTTCGGTGAATATGGATCGTATCTTACACAATTAAGCAAGAAGACCTTAACAGAACCCTGTATGAAGTGTGGTTACGAGATTCATAAGGCTGCTTATATGGGAGGTACTGTTTATTTCTGCGAGCACTGCCAAAAGAGATAACGTATCCATCCACGATGTTCTTTGATATACTCCCATATGGCGTTTTGCTCCTGTAAAGCTCCTTCAAGCATTTCGATTGTAACGGTTTCCTTTCCATATAGGTACGCTTCAAAGGAATTTAGGAATCTTACAGATACTCCCGGTATTTCCTTTTCCGAATGATTCTTAAGTTCCTGAAGTGTCTCCTGTTCTTCTCTTTCTATATGCAGCTTCTTTAGCAGCCAGAGATTCTTCTTCACCTCCACACAGAATTGTTCCTCCCTGCTCATATGTCGATAGCGATAACGTCGCACCATTTTCTCCATGAGGAAGAACAATATGAGAAGTACCATAACGATAAGCATTACTTTTTTACTGATATCTGCCAGACGTTGCATATTTTGCATGTCACGCTGTTGCTTTTCCAGTCTCTTCTTTTCACGTTCCTCCAGATTCTGCTGATGAACGGTATTCGGTTTATATTCGTACTGCTTTCCAGCTGTGTCAGTATACTCTTTTCCACCTATTGCCCACGGTGTATAACGAAGTTCTCCATAACCAGGGGTCGGCTCAAAAGGAACCCATCCAAAGCCATCGATATATACTTCCGGCCAAGCATGCGCGTCAGACGTTTCAACCATAACCTCCTGATCAGATTTCGTCTTAACACTAAATCCCTCTACATAACGAGCCGGAATTCCCTCTGCCCGGGCAAGAAGAACAAAGACCGTTGCATAATAGGAACAATAGCCCTCTTTCTTTTCCAGAATATAATCCACAAAATCGGCATCTGTTTTAACATCGGAAGGGACTGCTCCAGGTGTCTTGGTGTAGGTATAGGAAGAGAGCTCTCTCTCTATAGCTTTTAACTTATCAATCTGTGATTCGCACCCCTCTGTCATCCGATTCAGTTCAGCCTGACCCTCTTCTGAGAGAATAACGTCTCCCACATAAGTTTCATAAATATGATCTCTGTGTTTTTGCAAATCATCCAGCGTTGGTCTATCTTTCCGTGCTCTATCGTCGTAATACTCTGCCATGATCTTTGACCATGCATTCTCTTTCTCCGGTATATCAGATTCCATATACTCATAAAGCTCTGGTTGATCCAGATTAAGCTGCATGAAATTTACGCTGTATGTTGTTCCATAGCCTTGTTTTCTCTTGAATTGAATATCCGTATTTTGTTTGAATCTCTTATCACTGACTATTTTCAGTGTCTTCACCGGAGCAAACAAATAACCGGAGTGTAAAAATCGGTACTCAACATTTATTTTACTTTTGGTCATGAGCTCATAGCTTTCCCCTTCATATCGGCGAATCGCATATAACGTCTCAAAAGAATCCATCATTTGCTCACCTGGAGTTTCTCCCGCTTTCGCTGACCATTTTTTCCCATTAAATGTATCATAGATCTTTCCAGTCAAATATACATTTGTCTTTAGCGTGTCCTCTCCCTTAACCGTCATCATCTGAATCTTGGAATCCTGAATATCACCATTGATAGCACCCTTATCATCAGAGAAACCGGCAAAATTAAGATTAAAACCCTCCCGATTTCCATTTGTGATATCCTCTGCTAGTGCTGTCACAGATTCCTTGATATTCTTATACGCTGTTTTGACAAATTTCCAATCGTAAGGCTTTTTCGGAAAAGGCATGAAGCTCAGAATCAGTAGGTAAATAACACAAAACGGAAGTATCCAAAGCATATAAGATTTCATATCCCTGCTTCGCTCTTTTTTCCAATTTACTTTTGTCCACTCGATATAATTAAGAATAACATACCAAAGCGCAAAAATAGTGCCCATATGATTCATTTTCCATTTTGCAAACATACACACAAGCAATGCTGCGAACAGCAAAATGGTAAGTATATATTTCACCCGAGGTATCCGTTCCAAAATCGTCTGTAGTACATAACACAAAACACCAATCAGGCCGGAGAACGTGACCTCATAAAGAGTTCTCTGCTCCTCAATCCAGGTTCCTGTACCAAACAGCCAACCAACAAAATTCCCACAATACGTCACAATGCCTTCCGGTGTCACAAATACAACCACTACAACAGAAACCGCAAGTACTCCCATACAGCATAGGATGCGTCCTCTTAAGGCTGTGTATTTTAGGATTACCAAAACTCCGATCAGAAGAAGTCCCAGAAATACGTGGAAAAATCCTGTCTTATCAATGCCAAGCAAAAAAGCACCTGCAAAAATTACAATCAGAAAAAGCAGGGACGCATAAATCAGACGATATAAGATTTCATTCCATTGTAAATTCTTTTCCTTGTTTTCTTTCATAAGATGTCCTTCAGTTCTGCATTGACGGGAACTGCAATGATTCGAAGTCTTTCGTTTCCCTGTCTTATCAGATCCTCAATGCTATCATCGGTAACGACATACAACACAATAATCATACCCTGACTGGTAAGTGGTTCCATCATAACCAGCATATCTGTTGTGACCGATTGTACAATACCGAATAAGATTCGACTTTCATTTCTTGCTGCAAGCTGTAAAACATTCAGTAAAGCCTCGGTCTGACTGATTTGTTCATCAAAGAGCGTTGCAGACACGCTTTTATACAGCTCTTCATACTCTCCCAGTCCACGTACTACCCTGCTTTTTTCAGGATTCTGTCCCTGTATGAGAGAATACGTAATATTTTTTTCTGATAAGAACATACCCAATGCAAGCGTGGTCTCCAATACTTGATTTTCCGGCGGAAGATAGTCAAGAATGTCTTTTCCATAACGCTTTGAATCGTAGAAAAGACTAATCATCTGTTTCTCTTCTCCTATCAGATTACGAACTTTCAGTTTCTGTTCTCTTGCAGTTGCTTTCCAATGAATCCTCTTTATGGGATCACCAGGTATGTAATCACGGACAATTACATCCGGTTCATTATCCGAGGTCTGGCTCTCACGTCGAACATAAGAAGTGATATCGGATATGCTGTTCAGCTCATCCAAATGAATCATGCGTGGCTGAACGATTGCTTTGATGGTTTCCGTAACCCGGTACTTGAACGAAAAGAGGCGAAAGAAATCTGTGATAATAACCTCTTTGATTCCTACCTCATATTCTCCACGGTATTTACATACCAGCTTTGTAGTGTAGGTGTAACGGTCTCCGGGCAATAGTTCATATTCCATATCATCCGGCAGCTCCTCTACATAAGACAGCGTGGAAAACATTCTCGCCTTTACGCTGGCAAACCCATAATGATCCTCATTTTGTAATACAAAATAGTACGGTACTGGCTGACGACATACAATGATTCGACTCTGTATCTGCTGGAAAATACGAAAACGCAAATATACGCAGAGGGTATAGATCAGTGATATAACCGGAATCAACGTAATTCCGAAGAACAGACCATAGCTGACTGCTCCACCGTAATTACTTATTAAGATAATGGAAAAAATCCACATTCCAAACAAAATCCATCGACGTATTCGCATAATTGTCCTCTTTGTTTTCCTCGTTTAGATTGGCACCTTTACCTTCAATATCAAACTCTTTAGAATTGCAGATACGTTCTCCTTGCGTATCTGTGCTTCCGGCGACAAGGATAATCGATGTGCCAAAACGCTGTCTGCTACATATTTTACGTCATCCGGAATCACATACCCTCTGCCTTCAAGATAGGCAGCCGCTTGAGAGGCACGAATCAAGGAAAGTAATGCCCTTGGACTTGCTCCAAGACGAAAGCGTTCTTCCTTTCTCGTAATCTCAATGATACCTTCTATGTAATCAATCAATGCGTCCGATACCGTAACCCGATTCACCAGATAACGAATCTTCAGGATTTCCTCACTTTCACATATCTTCTCAATGGTCTCCGGTGTCTTCCCTGCAAGAAACTGAGTCGCCATAAGGACTTCCTGATCATGTTCCGGATAACCAATAGATAATCGCATCATAAAGCGGTCCATCTGTGCTTCCGGCAAAGGATAGGTTCCCA
>CAYZUC010000007.1:0-22722 GCA_964481705.1 uncultured Lachnospiraceae bacterium | reverse complement strand
TCATGATTTCCATGAAGACGCACTAGTTTTATCTCGTCATCAAAACTGGGATATCCTACAGACAGCTTCATCATAAAACGATCTAACTGGGCTTCCGGAAGATTATAAGTTCCAATATGTTCAATGGGATTTTGAGTGGCAATCACCATAAATGGCTCTGGAAGTGCATAGGTCATTCCATCCACGGTTACCTGTCCCTCCGCCATCGCTTCCAAAAGACTGGACTGTGTCTTAGGCGAGGTACGATTAATCTCATCTCCCAGCAAGATCTGGTTCATTACAACACCATCACGATGTTCAAACTCACCTGTTTTCATATTGTAAACGGACATACCGACGATGTCTCCCGGCAGTGTATCCGGTGTGAACTGAATCCTTCCAAAGGAGCAATTAGTACTTTTTGCAAGTGTGCTCGCCAAGGTCGTCTTACCAACTCCCGGTACATCCTCCAGAAGTACATGCCCCCCTGCTATGAGACATATCATGACGCGGTTCACAATATCCTCTTTTCCCACAAATACCTGATTAATTGTTTCCTTCATCTTCTGAAGAACTTCCTGTTCTCTTGTCATGCCAATCATCCTTTCTGGTCACATTTAACTTTCACCATGGTACAACTCTTATACTATTAACATCATATACGATAAGGAAAAGACATAAAAGTGTTTATTATAAACAATTCTATGTCTTTTATCACATTATCACATACGGTATGATTCCCTACATCCAATTAAAATTCTTTCGATAATCACTTGGAGAATAAGAGGTTTCCTTTTTAAAGGACCTCAGAAAATGTGCATTATCATGAAATCCTACTTTATCCATAATCTCAGCTATCGGCAGCATCGTGTCACGGAGAAGCTGCGCTGCAATGGTAATACGAAGTTTATTCAGAAACGTTACAAAGGACTCACCCAACTGCTCCTGAAACATCTTCGACAGGGTTGTGCGATTTAGATGAAACATATTTGTCAGCTGTTCGATGGAAATCTTCTCTTCGTAATGATTGTAGATATAAACCAGAATCGGTCCAAGCTTATCGTCAATCGATTCCAGTGTCGGGTCATCAAGCGGATTCTCTTCCATTGACACATGGTCAAGAATGAATAGCATCTCCATCAAAAGACTACGACTGCGGCAAGGCCAATTATCACGATTCTGAGCTTCTGTCTCACTGTCGAAGCTTGACATAAGCATGGCAATTCGCTTCGCCGTCGTGGGTCCAACTGCAATCTTACCAAAAAATCCTTCCTTTCTCTCAATAAAGAATCGCAAAGAATAGATATCCTGAATCAAGGTAATTGGACAACCCTCCGGTTGCTTACGTAAGATTTCAAAATCCATGCCGCTGTTAATCCCATTGGGATGGAAAAAAAGGACCTTCATCACAAGCTGCTCGGATGCCGGTATTACTGCGTGTTCCTGTTCATTCACGCAAATCAGGCACGGAGCCATATAATAATGATTCTTTCCATCAATCTGACACATTCCACTGCCTTTTTCAATCAAAACAAGGGAGAATCGCCTGCCCATGACCTCTTTATTATCCAGCGTACTTGCATTGTAAAACTTCATAGGGATATGATACTCGAAGTCTCTTGCATGTGTTGAATACTGTTCCATGTCTCTCCTCCAAAAAAAGCCTATTCCAAATTGGAACACAGCCTTTCTGTCGCATCCGTATTACAAAATGCGATACAACTCTTTTAATTCATGAATCTCATGATTGATGGTAACATCCTGGTCACAATTCCTACCCTTAGGATTATACCAGCAGGTCCGAAATCCAGCATTATTCCCTCCACGGATATCACTTGTCAAAGAGTCCCCAATCACCAATACATCCGACTTCGGAATATCGCCGATTTCCTTCATAACAGGTTCAAAGAATTCTTTCGAAGGCTTCTCATACCCTATCTGCTCGGATAAGAAAATACCATCCACTAATTCATCAAAACCTGAGCTCTTTAATTTCCTTGTCTGAGCAATAACAGTACCGTTAGATATAATATACTGCTTTACCTTGCCCTTGAGAGAACGTACGACACCCTTACTGTTATCACAGTATACAATCGTATCACTTAAGCGATATAAATACTCCCGATTAAATGCCTTAATCTCATTCATCTCAATTTGTTGGGATTCGAAAAAGTCGCGAAATCTACTGATAAGCGCTTCCTGCTTTGATATCTCGCCACGTTCAATCCGTTCCCAATATCCTTTGTTAATTTGGGAATAAATCGCTACCATGTCATCCGTACATTTTCCCAATTTAAACTTTTCAAAACAAGACCGTAATGCACTCTTCTCCGCCAGACCGAAATCCAGCAAAGTCCCGTCAACGTCCCATAAGATAACCTTGTACATTGTTATGCCTCCATTAACCCAAAGTATAACCTATAACGGGTGTCTTGTCTATACAGGAAAAGGCAAATAATTCCATAGATTTGCTAAAAATTGTTTATTCACATACAACTGTTTACGATTCACACTTCCTTATCTCTCCACATGTTCTAAAATGTTGTTAACAGATCACTTAACCATTTGTTTTACTTCATTTCAGGAGGAATCAAACGTGAATACAAAGAAATCAATTCTATTTGTTATTTTGGATCAATTTGCTGACTGGGAAACAGCCTATCTGGCTTCTGCTGTCTATCTGCTTGGAGAAGGTAAGTACGAAATTAAGACAGTATCTCTTGCAAAAGATACTTTGCATTCAATCGGTGGATTATGTGCGATTCCGGATTATGATTTAGAATCCGTTCCTGAGGATTATGAGGCAGTAATTCTAATTGGTGCCATGACCTGGAGAAACGACGAATCAAAAAAGATTAAGGCCTTAGTCGATGATTGTCTGAACAAGCGAAGAGTCCTCGCTGGAATCTGTGATGGTACTACCTTCCTGGGGACTCTTGGTGTTCTGAATCACGTAAATCATACCTGCAACAGCCTGCAGGATTTAAAGGATTGGGCAGGAAATGTATACACCGGAGAAGCATACTATCTCCCACAACAGACCGTTCGAGATGGGAATATTATCACCGCCAAGATTAATGCTCCTCTTGACTTTGCCAGGGAAGTGCTGATGGCTATTCATCTGGCGTCAGAGGAAACCATCAATGAGTGGTATCAGCTTCACTCCCGCATGGAATCATCCAAAGTATCGTAGCACTCACATCTTTTCCGAGTGGCCGCATCACAATTATGGAGCAGGTATTTATGGTAGTTGTCTCAATTTCTCGCGAATCAGCAACACCAATCTGCCTCGTTCGTGATCCGTCAGCCACTCTGCCAGACGAGCTGCCGCAATCGGAAGCATCCATTTCTCAATTTCTTCCTCAGTCCTACCGGAGAGACGTATGTACTCATGCAGATATTTCTTTCCTATCGCTCTCATAATACAGCTAAGTACCCTCCTCATAAGAGGAGAAATATGCATCATTTCACCCATTTGCATCAATAATACTGTTCTGGCAACATCAGCTGCCGCATCACCGGTACAGGCTGTCATCCAGTCAATAACATAATACTTCCCATCCTGAAGCATGATATTTCCCGGATGAAAATCAAGGTGACACAGCTTCGTCCCGTCAGGAAGTGTCTCCATATATTGAATGATTTTATTCTTTTCTTCCGATGTAAGCTCCGTACAACCATTCATATTCTGTGCAAGCTTATCCTTCAAAGAAAAGCCCACATCTATATTCTGTTCATGAACTCTATAATGAATCGCCGCAAGTCTCCTGCATTCGGCATTCATTCCGAAAAGATTGCGAATCATAGCCTTTGTCATGTCTACTCCCTTAATCTGTTCATAGACAATACCATGACGCTGATCACGCTCAATCAACTCATAGGCCTTGGGTATATTATCAAGATATTCCTGCACCACTTTTGTTACCTTATACTCCCGTTCAATCATCAAATAGGGCATTTGCTGGCGAAAGAGCTTTAAAATCCGACCCTCGCCATACTGATAAATCTCAGCCGTATTCCCCTGACCAAGAAAGGTTTCATCATTCATAATAATTTGGCTCCTTTTCATGCTTCATAAAGTACAAGAATGAGTATAAAACCGTAGAAAGAAACATAAATAGAATGATTCCAATAAACACAATGGGAAACCAATAATCCTCAAATCTCTCAGTTATGCCCGTTAACGCATTAATCAGAAACAACAGTCCACATAAACACAAAACAAAACCACCAAATCTCTGTGTATGTTCCCAGTTTCTCCTACTCTTTAACGTCCATATCACACGAATTCCCATAAATCCATTCTGGCGTACCTTAGGCATGTAATTACCAAATAACATAAATACAATCCCCAAGAAAATCTGTGAGTAAAACACGACATTGATATTCATTCCCAATGCAACGCCATAAATAATGATTGATACAAAAATACTAACTGCGGGACAAATCCATAGCAATAAACGTAGGAAACGATCCGGAATTCCGTTTGATTGATTCTTACACATTGTTATAATTATGAAGCATGACACATGAACTGCAAAAATAATCAATGCAAGTCCAAATACCGTAAATACCTTAGATCCATAATTATCAGGTATACCACTCGCATCAAAATGCACAGCAATCTGATTCGGAAGACGATTCCACAGAATCAATCCTATATACATCGGTAATAATGTTACTATGCTCGTGATAATTACGGTAGACAGGTTCTCTTTTATTCTATCCTTCCATTTTCTTTCCATTGTCCTAATCTCCTTTCAAATTGGATAACCATAACATGACCTCTTCCACAATCGATGTGTTCAGACTATAGTATACAAAGTTTTTTTCCTTTTCTTCGTATACCAGTTCCGCTTTCTTTAAAATACTCAGATGATAGGACATAGTCGCTGCCGTCATATCAAAGTGACTGCCAATACTACCGGCCGTCATCCTACCATCCTTCAGCATCGATAGAATCTCCCTTCGAACCGGGTCCGACAATGCCTTAAACGTACTCTCAAATGCCATAATTTCACCTCGTTTTCTAATAGCAATTGGTATTTAGATACTTTTCTAATTAGAAGTTTGTCTAAATACTATCACTTCTGCTGCTCAATGTAAAGACCAAAATCATTAATTTTTTATTATGTTTATCAGTAAATAGTTCCACGTTTTCACAACTGTGATATGATACATGGGGGACGGGGCTTGTGTCCCATTTTCTGTGATTATAGTTTTACCTATTAAAGCAAGAGAGGTCGAATCGAAGTGAAAATAAAAGTTTTAGGTATCTTATTAACTGTATTATGTCTCATCTCAATCACCGGCTGCGCAAAAGAAGATTTAAGTACTTCCGCTGCCGATACCTATACCGAATATATAGAAAAGCTCCCCGAAGGGAGCTTCTACGCACAGGTGGATTTAGGATTGGAACGACCGATATTACTTGTAACCGACGCTGTCTATGATAATATGGACGGCAATACTTGTGTAACGATTTATGCTGATGCATACTATCCAGTAAATGGAACCATAAAAAAGGTCGATTCCTTTGAGAGCAATGGTACTGCCTATCCGCTCTATGTTGCAAATAATGGTATCTATGTCTGTGGAAATCATTTTGGTACAAAATATGTGTTCAATGAAGAGGTAAATGCCTTTGAAGTCGCAGAAGGTGTCAACGTTATCTATGAGCAAGAAGATGGAGAAGGAACCTATACTTCTTGGAAAGGTGATGAATCTGCAGTAGCGACCGAATATGAATTCGAAAAATTCTTTCAGTATACGAACCAAGGCTCCGTCATCAATTTCACTCCCGTATCATCAAAAAATATTTCCTTGGCGCAACCATAATACTGACCGTTTCAAGGCATCGATCGTCTTTGTTTCCAACACACATCGACATCCACATTCTTCCGCCAGCTTCAGTCTCTGTCGAAGATCGATGTCACCGGTACCCAAAGTCATATGATTGTCTTTCCCCAAACCGTCATGAATGTGAAAATGGCACAGTCTGTTCTTATAAGACATCAAATACTCTTCATCAATATTTGATACTGCATGGGAATGACCAATATCCCATGTCAGACCAAATATATCACTTTGCAGCAGATAATCAATTGCAGCTTTCTCATACGTCTTAAATCCATCGGTATTCTCAATACAAATCTTGATTCCAGAATCTCCTACCTGTCTCTCACAAAGGTCACGAAATTCCTTCCAAGCATGTAAGTAATCCTCACAATATTGTTCATAAAGCATCACTTTTCTATCCGGTAATGTAATATGAATTCCATGATTCATATGCATATTGATAATCGGCGCCTGTATCTTCTTTGCTGCCTCAATAGCTCGCGCCACAGTATCAAGATAAGCCTTTGAAACCGCTGTATTAAAATCACAAACATTCAGGTTCTCCTCGAGATGAATCGTGAATCCAATCCCATATTGCTCCCGCAAAGAATTGATGTAGGAGATGTCTTCTAACTGTTCCAACTGATATTTCGGATAATTCATATTCCATTCAAAGAAAGAAAGTCCAAGCTCCTTACATAGCTTTGCTCCCTCCTCCACATCTTGTAATTCGATTAATGTCGGCATTCCATAAATCATCCCTTATTCGCTCCCTTTCCATCATACCCATTGACCCGGCAGATGCATCTTAACCAATGTTGGAAATTCCTTATCTTTACGGTTCGCTTCTTCTTTTGGTAAGTTCTCAAACACCTTAGATTCGTAAAACCTTCCTCTCATCGACTCCAATGCCCTCGGTTGCAGCTCAATTCCCATAAACGCATCGAAATTCTTCCCATCCGGTGTCGTAATTCCAAAATGATCGCATGTCTGAAATCCAAAACGTGGATAGTACCCAGGTTCTCCAAAAATAACGATTCCAGGATAACCAGCTACCCTTGCTTCCTCCATCGTGACCTGAAGTAACCGACGACCAATTCCCATACTCTGATATTCTGGATCTACACTTAATGGGCCAAACGTCAATACCTCATGTCTCTTACCATCCGATGATTCTATATATGCTTTTGAATACATAATGACACCAACAACATGTCCATTTATTTTTGCAATTTTGCTAAGCTCCGGTAAATAGTCATCACTTTGGCGCATCTTCTCTATCAGCAAATGTTCATCGCAACCGGGCACATGCAGATTCCAGAATGCTTTTTGCGTAATCCACTCCGTCTCATGATAATCTGCTTCTGTTTCCTTACTGATATCTATAGAAGTCTCATCTGAGCCTATTACTTTTTCCTTTTTCACTCCCATCAATAGTACGCCTAACCCATCGTCCGTTGTACAATAATCCCACTTGGAATATCCACACTTCTCATAGCAGCGAATCGCTGGAGTATTATATTCATAAGCACGCAGGGATAAAGACGAAACCTTGAGAATACCGAAGCAAAGTTGAACAAACGCCTTCATGATTGCAGTACCATGACCTTTTCCAGTCTCTTTCGGATTTAATAAATAATGCCCCAGATAAGCTTCACCTGTCTTCTCATCCATACGCATAATTGCTATCGTAGCTATCATGGCACCTTGATGCCAAACCGAAAATACCGCCACACTTCGCTTCTCAGCATCGTAAGTAATCTGTTCCTCCGTAAGTGGGTAGGTAAATCCGAGCCCTGACCATTGCATCAGAAATTTTGCATCTGTACCCACATTCCAATCAACAATCGTAGTCGAATCTTGTGGTACCAACAGCTTAAATTCGTACATTGTAATCCCTCTTCCCTAACTACTTTCCATACTGCATCGGACATACACTTCTACACTGATGACAATTTACAATGTCATATCCTCTGGAAGAATGTCCATATGTATTACATCTGCATAATTTTTGGTCTACGTGCTGCCCTTTGATAGCCTGTGCCGGACATGCTTCCTCACATTTCCTGCATCCGGAAATGCAAATGCTCTCACTCATTGGATCAGATGTAAGCACCAAGTCTGTCAATACTGCTCCAATCGTCAGAAGATTTCCGTATTGTGGATTAAGCAACAGGGAGCTTTTTCCCAGCTGTCCCAAACCGCACGCAACGGCTGTATGTTTCATGGATAACAGTCCCTTTGATGTCATTGTCTCCGGATCCCAATACTCTTCCTGTGTATCACACGGGATTGGTACTACTGTTTTTCCAAACTCTTTTTCCATTCTCTTGGCTGCCTTAAGTGCTACCATATCTACTTCTTCACATACCATTTTTCCATTAAAATGAGCATAAATATGACGTGGATTTACCTCAAGCACGCCTTTTGGAACTGCTATTCCAAATGCTATGACTGTCTTACAATCAGGATAAATGTCCAAGGGAGAAAACCCTTCCGGTGCATCCTTAAATCTTTCAATTGCACCAATTCCACAGATATCAGCACCAAGTTCCAGAAAAATACTCTTAATTCTGTTCTCCATAATAATCTCCATTCTTGCTCCTCTTATGTATCACTACATTCTATATTATTTTTTTCTACACGTAAAGGGGGGAGACAGCCTAAGCTGCCTCCCTTAACTTGTTTCCGTTATTCAATTACAACTGCGGTTCCACTTGCGGTAACCATGAGCATTCCATTATCAGCACCGAGAACCTCGTAGTCAATGTCTACTCCAACCACTGCATTTGCTCCCATTTCGGCTGCTCTTTGCTCCATTTCCCGTAGTGCATTCTGTCTCGCGGTGATAAGCTCTTCCTCGTAGCTTCCTGATCTTCCACCAAAGAAATTGCTAAAAGATGCTGCAATATCCTTTACAAAATTTACACCGGAAATCACTTCTCCAAAAACGATCCCCTTATACTCCAAAATCTTTCTGTCTTCTACTGATGGTGTTGTTGTCGTAATCATTTTTCTTCCTCCTATTTGAATTCTATATATAGCATCTTGGTATCAATACCTGCAATCCACCTCGAAAAAGTCCAACTCCTACCGGAATTAAAATCAAGGTACAGCAGAAGACAAGACCCAGTGTCCAGAGAATGATTGCAAGAGGAAGTCTGATAAACAGCCAGAACAGTACGGATAGAATCGTTCCGGTGATTCGAAATCCCAAACCAAACAGTAATACGAAGAGAAAAATGCAAATAATAAATGTAATCATTCTTTTATCCTTTCATTTGTGTGATAAATGATTGTTGCTTTTGTTAGTTACAGTGTATAATAGATGTAATATGATAAAAACCGTTATAAGTGCGAAATAAGCCGAAAAATACCTCACAATTAGCGAAATAAGAATGGAGACACTCTATGGGAAGAAAATCAATAAGAGAGAACAAGAATATCTATCAGACCAGTCGTGAAAATGCGCAGCTCACGCGAGAGTCAGCAGCAGAACAAATGGAATTTGTCTCCTCCGACAGAATTGAAAAAATAGAAAGTGAGCGTTCCCTCCCTCATCCGGAAGAAATACTCACTATGTCAAAGGTCTATAAGACCCCAAATCTATGTAATTATTACTGCTCCCATGAATGCCCCATCGGTCAGGAGTTCGTTCCGGAGGTGCCGATCAAAGAGCTCTCCCAGATTACCCTAGAAATGCTTGCCTCTCTAAATACACTGGAAAAGGAAAAAAATCGACTGATCGAGATTACCGTTGACGGTATTATCTCAGAGGAAGAGATGTCAGATTTCAAAAAAATACAAGAGCAATTATCGCAGATCTCCATGACCATCGACTCCCTTCAGCTCTGGGTTCAAAAGGCCATCGCAGAAGGAAAGCTGTCATCCTAGCGACTGTTCATTATGCTTTATGCACGCCATATACCGCAGACAATGATCTGATAAACAATCAACTTCCATCCTATACAGAAAAATGGTACAATTTATTTATGAAGATTACAAGACAAAAGACAAAAAGAATCGTTTCCTGCATACTCTTAATCCTATATCTGGTGTTCCTGTTTTGGAAGTTTATCGGAAGTCAGCCGGTTAATCCCAACAACCAGATTCGATTCACGCTATTTCACCTGTACGACGAGTATATCGTAGATTCCTATCGAAGCTATCTACTGTTTGACGTGATTCGTAAGGTTTTCAGTATGATCCCTGTTGGTATCTTCTTTCCAATGGTCATTCAAAAGAGATGCTTGCCTAAAACACTTGCTTTTGGTAGTGTTGTTAGTTTTTTGTGCGAAATTATTCAGTTGCGATACCATAAGGAAGTGGTTTGTTTTGATGATATTCTTCTTGCTATGATTGGCATTTATATTGGTTACGAGATTTTCATATATTTGTGTGAAAAAGCTTCTGATGGATTTCATTATCTGTATTTATATGACCGCATGAAGGGTATCAGTTCTGCCGCTTGTCTCGTTATCATTTTCCTGTTTTTCTATATTTTCACCAAAGTACCTTTCCCTGATTTTCTTCCCTTTCATGGTTATTCCGTCTCACAAAATAGCTCTGTTTCTGATAAAGATATCGTGTACCAGACCTTCTATTCTGAGATTATGTCTTACAAGACCGTGATTAATGTACGTGTCTTTGACAAAGGTGAGAATGTAAATGACCAGCTTCACAAAGTACTCGATGATCATCCGGAAATCTTCTGGCTCAGTGGAGGTGGGAAAGTACTTCAGTCCTCTCAAGGCTATTTTCCGTCCTATACTTACTCTTTAAATAGTGTAAAAGATATGAAGGAGGTTCCGGCCAAGGTCGAGGAGCTTAATAACGTAATTGATGAAATTACGGCAGAGGCAGAGAAACTCAGCACTGATTATGAGAAAGCACTTTATGTGCATGACTGGATTGTAAGAAATTGTGATTATGATACAAATACGTACTATTATATTACAGCAGATGAGGATGCGGACATAAAAAACTATTCTCCTACTGCTTATGGCTGCCTGGTTGAACATAAAGCGATATGTCAGGGTTATGCCAAAGCCTATCAGCTCTTGTTAACGAAACTCGGAATAGAATGCGGTTTTGTTTTTGGTACTGCCACAAATGATACGGGCACTGATAGTCATGCATGGAATTACATCAAGTTGGATGATGGTTACTATCTGGTCGATGTCACTTGGGATGACCCTGTTTTCTTTGATTCCGGCGCCAATGTGGGTCTCACAAATGCCGCCGGAGCCAAAAATATCTGTCATGATTATTTTTGTCTTTCCACTTACGAAATGGAAAAAGATCATACGATAGACGAAGGTCTGAAGATTCCGGCTTGTGTTGGATTAAAATACTAAGATGGTTATAAATACACTGATTTCCTGATGATTTGGCTGATACTCTCTGTTTGTAATCAAATCGTATTCCTTTACTACCTCTTCTTTTTTGGACATTCTCGACCCCCTGTTATATCAGTTATAAGAATTACTATTACACTATAACTCATTAATCGTATCTGTAACAGACATTGTTCGAATTCTTTGTGAAGGTGCTCTGGTTGCCGCAGAAGATGCCAGAACCACAATTAGCAAAATCACCAATAAAAATTCCACCGGAAGTTTCCATGGATCTCCCCAATAAGCAGTAATAATCATACGAAAAACAAATCGATTCAATGGAAGTCCCAAAGCACATCCAACAACACAGCCGCAAAAAGCGTAGGTAAAGGTCTCTGACGCTATCATCCGAATCAGCTGCTGTTCATCCATTCCTACGGCCCGCATAGCTCCATATTGTCTAATTCGAGCCGATACACTCATGGAAATACTGTTTATTATATAAAATACCGTAATCAAGGATATCACTGCCAAAAAACTGTAGGCTAAGATATTGAATGCCCAATAAGTCCCTCTTGCTTCTTTATTTGTATCTCGTCTGTCCGAAATGATGTATTCCTCACCAGCCACATCACGTATCTCATTGGCCTGTGCATCCGTAGCCTTCTTATCTAGTTGAATATCAAGGATTGCATATTCATCCTTTCCTGTAATTGCGGTAAATGTTTCCTCCGAACAGATAACAGCTGGATTCTCATCTACATCAAATGGACTGTCTTTCAATACACAAGCAACCTCCAACGTTCTGTCATCCAACTGTATTTTATCTCCAACCTTCAGCTTATTACTCTTCTTATCAAAAACAGTAATCACACATCCCGATTCCTTTTGTACCCTTTCGATATCGCCTTGTAGGACGTCTTCTTCTGCCCAGTTAAATTGTAATTCTTCATAGGATATCAGATCAATATGACCTTGCTTTCCTTCATACTCTGCCGGCAGATTCTGATGCATACGTCCATAAACCCGCTTCGCTGCTGTCTGCGTTTTAATTCTATCTGCCAGTTCTTTGCTGATAGCAGGACTATTGTCCCCACAAACAACTGACATATCAGGTGCATAAGGACGAAGCGAGGTAATTGCATAACCTGTGAATGTGATAAATGCTGAGAATCCAAGAAACATCACAATACTAAAGGCAAAAGAACCTGTCATAAGGATCAAATTCTTTCTGGCAGAAACTGCATGATGAATACCTAAAGATGTTTCAATCTTCATCTTAAATAATCCAATACGAACGGCGCGACGCACGTTCTGACCATTTGCGTTAATTCCGGATACTGCTGCAACCGGAGATACCTTAGCTGCATGTCTGGCCGGTGACTCTGCTGCAATCAGGACTGTCATTACCCCAACAACGGCTCCTGAAAGAATACCCACCCAACTGATAATAAATACCGGTATCTGTGTAAAATCGCCACCAACTCCATAATGCAGTACTGCACAAATTCCCCAGGTTATCAGCACGCCAAGTCCGATTCCAATTGGAACAGACATCTTGCACCAATTTAATGCTTCCAGTCTTACAAACTGAATAATCTGGCGTTTGCTGGCTCCGATGCATCGCATCATTCCAAAGAATTGTGTCCGCTCCGCAATATTACTGTTGATACTGCCTGCAATCATAAGAACCCCTGCAATCAGAATCAATACAAACATCACTGCTGCCACGAGATACATCCCCATAACATAGGAATCCCCACTAAGACCCAGTGTTCCAAGCAAAGCGACATTCTCTGATACATTTTCCGTTCCATACACCTCACGTAATTCCTTGATGCTGCGTGACATATTGAAAAATCTGCCGAGCTGGACGTAGTACACACCTCTGGTTGTGTCAACACCATTTATTTCACATAAAGAATGATAAGCAGCCCGATTCATAAATACACCAATCGCATCGGAGTCTGTTATCAATGATGTATTCTCAACAAATCCACATACAAGATAGTCTGATGTACCTCCCGGTGATTGAATCGTAATGCTGCTTCCGATGGAATAGCCAAAGGCATTTTTTGCATTTATAGACACCAGAATCTCATTATCCTTCTCCGGGTAACGGCCTTCCATAATACTCGGAATAATATCTGTCAGGAGTTTTTCTTCTGTTCCGCAGATAATCGTCCTTTTACTGCCAATGTAGTATTCCTCATCCATATTATAATTGATAACATCATACCAGGAAAACGCTGCCACATCTGAGCGTTCCGAGATGTTCGTTGCCTGCTCCTCTGACACATTGCGGATATTAATATGCCAGTTTCCAAATTTCTCTATTGCTCTTGTTCGTTCCATTAATACGGATGCATCCGCCAGAGAAAAAACAGCAGTTACCAAAAAAACCGCAATGATAATACAAAGAATTGTCATGGTGTTTTGTTTCTTATGCTTTTTTGCCGCAATTGGGATTAAGTTCAGATAGCTTTTCATTCATGACACCTCCCAAAATCCGTCAAGACACCGTCTGATACCTGAAGAACGCGGTCTGCTGTCTGTGCAATACTACGATTATGAGTAATCATCATGATGGTCTGTTCATATTTACGGGAGGCTTCTTTCAAAAGAGCTACCACTTCACTACTGTTTTGAGAATCCAGATTGCCCGTTGGCTCATCTGCCAGGATTAAAGAAGGACGTGTAAACAAAGCGCGTCCAATCGCAACTCTTTGCTGCTGACCTCCGGATAACTGACTGGGCAGATGATTCCTACGTTCTGTTAAATTCAAAACTTCCAAAAGTTCTTCCAGATACTTTTTGTCCGGTTTTTGATAGTCAAGTAATACCGGAAAAATTATGTTTTGTTCAACTGATAACTCTGGAATTAAATTAAATGCCTGAAAGATAAAACCAATATTTCTGCGTCGAAAGACTGTTAATTCCTTATCCTTCATGGAGAAAATATCATTTCCATCAATAGTGACCTTTCCGGAAGTCGGCGTATCGAGTGCTCCCAGCATATTCAATAAAGTACTCTTACCAGAGCCAGACTCCCCCACCACTGCTACAAATTCGCCCTTGGGTACCGAGAAGCTGACGTTCTTTAATGCATGAACTGCCGCCTCTCCACTTCCATATGTCTTACAAATTGCTTCTACTTCTAATAAATTCATCGTATAACCTCTCCTTTACGATATTCGGCAGGTTTTGCAAATCGGAAACCTGCCATACCAATATGTCCTATGAGGAAAGAATAACTCACGAATCCTACAGCAACATGAATCAAAGCCTACAAATTTGTAGGAATTAGAAAATTAATAATAAAAGTAGTACCTTTTCCAAGCTCACTATCCACCTCGATCGTACCGTTATGAGCCTCAATAATTGCCTTTGCCAGAGGCAAACCAAGTCCAACTCCCTGCGTCTCTTTCGAGAACTTACTTCGATAAAAACGTTTGAAAATATAATGGATATCCTCTGAGTGAATTCCCTGACCATTATCCTTAATCGTAACCTGAACCACCGAGGCAAACTGTTTCCAGGTAATTGCAATGGAATCACCACTTCCGGTGTGATCCAAAGCATTCTTCACAATATTGTCTATTGCCTCTGACAGCCAGTTTCGGTCACAAAGCAAAAAAACGGCGTCCTCACCAGATAGCCTGATTTCCTTTCCTTCCTGCTCCGCCCGATAAGCAAAATGCTTTCTTACCCCCTCCAATATCTCGCCCACATTTTCCAAGCTCTTGTCAATCGTAATAGTACCTGCATCCAATTTTGTAATCTTTAACAGATTCTGAACGAGCGTTTCAATCCGATCCAACTCCTGTTCCGAAAGTCCTGCAAACTTTTCAATGGTTTTCACATCTGCCGGAGCATCCTGCATGATCCCATTGTAAATATTTAACGCAGCGAGTGGTGTCTTAAGCTGATGGGAAATATCCGCAATCGTATCCTTCAGAAACTCTCTGGTTCTTATCTCATCTTCCGTCTGCGCATTCAAAATAGCAACCAGAGAATTTACATCATGGAACAGATGATAAAGCTCACCCTCTTCATTACACTCGATTCTGGCATCGCGATTACCGGAAATATACTCTGTAATCTGACCTGCTGCCTCCTCAAGCATTTGATTTTGCTCCCTAAAATAACAATAGACAAAGTACAAAATTGCTGCTGTCACACCTAGTGCAACAAGCAGCAAAATAAACGTTATATTCTCATGAAGAAAAAATGGAATAAAAGCTGTCGCAAGTATCCATACCAGACAGCATCCCAGTATTTCCAAGAAAAGGACTCGGATTTTCCTATTTGCCAGAAGTTTCATTTTACACCTCAATCTGCAGTACTCCATTTGTAACCCATACGACGAACGGTAACAATTCTTTTGGGATTCCCCGGATCATCCTCAATCTTAGTTCGTAATCTACGAATATAGACCGTAAGCGTATTACTATCCACATAGTTTTCATCACAATCCCACAATCTCCCCAGAATCTGTTCCGAAGAAAGAACCTGATCCGGATGCTCCATGAACAGACGTAGTAATCGAAATTCACCTGATGTCAGTTCGAGCAGTTCCTCATCCTTATATACTTCTCCTTTGAGCAACTGAAGCTTGATATGGTTGGAGCATAACTCAGTCCCATTCTGCACATACTCATTGCTCCGTCGAAGCAGAGCATTGATTCTGGATAGCAGGACCGCCAGTTTAAAGGGCTTGGTTATGTAGTCATCGGCTCCAATATCAAGCCCCATAATAATATCCATTTCCTCGTCGGCAGCGGTGAGAAACATAATCGGAATCTTGGAAGTCTGACGAAAAGTCTTACACAATTCATAACCGGTTCCATCCGGCAGCGAAACATCCAGAACAACAAGGTCATATTTTCCATCTGCCCATTTCTGCAATGCTTCCTCGCAAGTCCTGGCCATCTCAAGCGAGTAGCCTTGTTTCTCAACTGCAAAAGACAGACCCTGTATCAGGCTCAAATCATCCTCCACCAAAAAAATCCGATTCATTCCTTCTCCCTTTCTGTTTCACATCAGGATCTCGAGGACCCCTTGTCCATAATAATCAAAGCAATTCTCAGAATATTGTAGATTAGTTCGAGTAGCGCCATAATCATATTATTTACGTATTCAATATTATATAGACGGAATAACTTTCTTGCCATTTCGATTTCCTGATCGTTTGCATATGCCTGTTCTCTCATCATAACAAGCGAACGCTCCTGAGCCTTCTTTTCTGTTCTTAAGAACATCAAAGACAGCACAAAGGAATATACATAGAAAAGCAAACCAACCACAATACAAATCATGGTAAAGGTACCCTGTGTATGGAACACGATTGCATCCAATACCACTCCGACAATCAAAAGCGGAATAAATGCGAATGGTCCAAACGTTACAATGGGAATCAATTTGTTTCTCTTTATCATATCCGGATCCTGTTCTTTATCCAAAAGGGCAAGAGCCGATTTCTGAACTGCCATAACCATAGAAGCAACGCTTAGCTTCTTATAGGTCCAACGGCGAAGACGAACCTTTTTAAAATAATGGCTGTAGCTGTTACCAAATAAAATAGAACCCGTAGCGGACACCTTGATTTGGCTCAAACCATTCTCATCCAAAACTCTTCTCGCAATATCATACCCACTCATTCCAAGACTATTTTTCTTGTGATTGTAGCGAATATAAGCAATTGCCAATACAATCGATACAATCATGGAAACAATCGATAGAATTACAATTAAAACAACTACGACGCACAAGGCAATCGCTACCCCCGCTGATGCAAATGATGACATACTGTCTACAATACTATTCATTTTCTTTTTCCTCCTTTGTATATCTCAAGCCTATGCATTATTTGTGGCATCTGCCTGGATTTCATTTACTTGTTCTTCATGAATCTGCTGTTCTCTCATTTCCTTTATGCGAGCCATTTTTGCGTAATTCCTTTCCTTCACCGCGAGATAAATAACCGAAATAACATCCACAGTAAAAAAGAACTGCGCAATGGCAGCAATTACGCACACTACCTTCTTATGTATTCCCTGCTTCCATGATTCAACAATATATGCAATGGAAAATGGGGCAGCACCTACCATAAAAAGCCATCCTAAAACACATAAAACAAAAATTACAAATGGTGAAAAGAACATCATAATTACTACCGGTGTAAACATCATAAGAAACAGAAAAACAATGAGTAATGCTCCCAAAAGATAAAAAGGTATCAATAAGCATTTCATCCAAACAGAGCATTTACACAGAACCATTCTGTCAATTTTTCCCTTTTGCTTACACACATAAACCAAATTAATAATTCCAAAAAGGATAGGGGCTAAAATAAACCAAAAAGGATTCACTTTTCCCTCTTTACCTTCTCCACACATAACACAAAACATAATCGGTACCAGATAAACAGTAATTACATAGACTATCGCCAGGATATAGGCTGGATGAAACCTCTTTTTTTCATTCACGTTTTTTTCGTTTTCTATCAGCTCATTTCCTATTTTATCGTTTTGCAAAATTATGCTCTCCTTAGTATTTATTAAAAGTATTTCTCTTTACTTTCTAAACTATAATCTTTTTACAGTAATTTTCAAAGAATCCCAAAGTGACATCTGATCCACATAATCCTGCAAATCGACATCTGTGTCAATGAAACTTCCCGCTTCATCAAATCTGCAGATAACACAAGCGTCCACCCTCATATAGCTGTTCTCATCCTGAATGAAATAAAAATGTACTTCTGGAGAACTTCCTTTATCATCAATTCTATAATACACAACATCATTATATGTACTAATTGTATCACATGTATCGAACGAATCATATTGAAAAATATCCGAAACATCCTCCTTAATGCTGTAGTCATAAAAATAAAATTCCACGTTTATCTCGGTGTCTGTTGTATCCGTATCCTTCCATGTATCGGAAGTCTGGAAAATGGCATCACCACTTGGATGCCCTTCTACCGCGGACTCAATATCAATGTTGTAGTTACCAACAGTTGAGGATTCTCGTGTCTCATTCATCGCTATTACATCCGACTCTTGATTGGATGTAAGCTCCTTTTGATTCGTACTGGAACAACCAATCAAAAAAGCACTAAGTGTTAACAGCAACAAGTATGCAACTAAGGTTTTGTTTTTCTTATTTTTACTATACACTTTATGGAGAATTCCCACAATATTTGCAATTCGACAATGCTCTATTAACATAGTATAATGATATTCATACGTATAAGACCTCACAAATTATTGTAATAAATAGATTTCCCAGATTGGAGAATGCAATGAAAGTATGCTTACTAAATGATTCTTTTCCTCCCATTATTGATGGTGTTGCAAATGTAGTCATGAACTATGCAAAAATCATGCAGGAAGAAAAGCTGGCAGAGGTTGTTGTTGGTACACCAAGATACCCTGACACAGATTACTCCATTTATCCTTATCAGGTCATACCCTATCAGAGCTTTGACACGACGAAAATCGTAAAAGGCTATCGTGTTGGTAATCCTCTGAATATCAGTGAAATTTCTGAGATGACAAAGTTTGGACCGGACATTATTCATTCCCATTGTCCTGTCGCATCCACAATTCTAGCCCGCATGCTTCGTGTAAAATGCAATGCACCACTGGTTTTTACATACCATACAAAATTTGATATTGATATAGCAAAAGCCGTAAAGGATAGATTTATACAGAAAGAAACCATCAAAGCACTAGTAAACAATATTTCTGCCTGTGATGAAGTATGGGTAGTCAGCAATGGAGCCGGAGCAAATTTACGCTCTCTAGGCTATGAAGGTGATTATCGTGTCATGAATAATGGGGTGGATTTTGCAAAAGGCAGAGTAGCCGACAGCGAAGTAGAAAAGGTCGTAGCTTCCTTTGACCTGCCAGAAGGAATTCCGATCTTTTTATACGTAGGTCGTATCATTAATTACAAAGGTCTGCCACTCATTTTGAATGCACTTGCAAAACTGGATTCACTTGGTCAGGATTTTCGTATGATCTTCATCGGAAGCGGACCGGATGAAAACACTTTAAAAGAACAGGCTCAAAAAGCAGGCCTTATGGGACAAGCTGAAAAACGACCTGATCGATGTCTATTTGTCGGTCCTGTTTACGACCGAAATGTTTTACGCGCCTGGAATACAAGAGCCGACTTATTCCTGTTCCCTTCCACTTATGATACCAATGGTATTGTTGTGCGCGAAGCTGCTGCCTGCGGTCTTGCCAGTGTATTAATCAAAGACAGCTGTGCTGCGGAAGGTATCACAAGTAACAGAAACGGATATATTATAGAAGAAGACGCAGAATCCATGTGTTCTCTTTTATCTACTGTTTGTAAGGATTTGAATCATGTCCGCGAAGTCGGACAGAATGCCATGGACGAGATCTATATCTCATGGGAGGACAGCGTACATCAAGCTCATAAACGCTATGAAGAAGTGATTGAATTAAAGAACAGTGGACAGTTATCCACTGTCCCACCACTTGCGGAGAAATTTCATGAAATATCCGTCCGTCTGATGAACGAGACCAAGGATATCTTCACTCTTCCAAGAAGAATGAAAAACGAAGTCTCCGAAGATCTCATGGGATTTTCCGAAGTGATGGAATCTGTAAAATTAAGCAACATCAAATCCGAATTACTCGAAGAGTTCCGTCGGTAAATAATCTATAATCCCTTACTCTCAAGAACCTTTTGAAATTTCTTATCCGACAGAATTTCATGGGTAAGAAATTCCTTATTATAGTAAAGATTAAACGTCGTAAACGGACTGGGAGCACTCTGCGCCATCTCTTTCGAATCGATATGAATGACCTTCATATCGACTCCACGATTCTTAGCAAACTGCTCCATGATTGGAACATATTTTGCCGTAAATGGGCATTGATTCGTATAAAATAATACAAGTCCATCCGGTATATTGGAATGGTCATGTACGGTATCCTTAAATTGGGGCTTAGAAGCACTTTTGTCAAAAGGAAGGTACATCAGTTCAAAATAGGGATCTGCCCTGTCAATGGTTTCAAATCCTTTGTAGCTCATATACTTCTGATCAGACAGGAATCCCATCTTCTTCTTGGAGGATAGTGTAATCAAACCTTTTTTTCCTTTTGCTTTACTATCCTCAATACACTTTTCAAGCAGAAGATTCGAATAACCATGTCCTTTGAATTGACCCGATACCCACAGACAGTCAATATACATATAGCCTTCCGCCTCAACCGGCGCCCAAGCATTTTCAGCCGGGATATACTCGATAAAGCATTTTCCACGCACATCGCATTTTAAGAATACAAGACCTTCGTCCAATCTCGCATCCAGCCAGTTCTTTTTGGAACTCACCTGAATGTCTTTGTTGTTTGATATCGCACAGCAAATATGTTCCTGTTCCATATTCTCATGTGTTAATTGAATGAAATCCATCTTTCTTCCTCCTTTGTTTCCACTTATCTTTTGTACCTTACTTTTTGTATTTGTTTTCAATAGCCAAAATAAATACAGCCATAATTATGATTGTTTCAAAGAATACTCCTAAAACTGAGAGTATAATAAACGGTGAATTCTGTCCCATAAGCAATGGAATTCCCAAAAGCACAAAAATCCCACCATAGATAATCAGAAGCTTTCCGGCAGCATGGTTGTACTTTCTTACATCACTAACCTCCGGAGCTTTCATATTTGCCCAGAATCCAATTGCTTTCTTTGAAAAGACTGTGTGAACACCCAGTCCGATTATTACCAATCCAATAATCATCCAGATAAGAAATGCAATATTGGATCCTACTTTACCTGCAATAAAAACTGATGTCGGTCCATCAGAACCACCTATAATTGTGACTGTCTTGTTCATATTTGCAGTTCCTTCCTCAAGTCTAAAATATATTGCTCCTGCTGTTTTTTCAAGTAACCTTTTACAAATGGCTTCATAATCAGTTTCTTGGCTGTCACTTCTTCGGTAAAATCTATTTCCGTTTTATCACCCTTTTTACGAAAGACTCCAATCCAGTGTCCCTTCATATTATCATTTTCCATATCAAATTCCCAACGTTCACATGGTTTTGTATCTGTGATGATAAAAGTAGTTGCATAGCCTTCTTTCGTATACTCGATAAACTGTTTCTCATCTACAACTTCTATTTTGCTTAAGTCACTGCGCCACTGATAATTTTCCATAGAAGTAACGATGTCCCATACCTTCTGAATATTACTTTCAAAACATGCCTTCCTTTGTGCAATTGCCATATCATTCTTCCTCCGGTCTTTTAGGTTGTACCCTTCATCATCCTTTTATTTTCATCCAAATACCATAATTATCTATCGGCATTATACCTTCTTTTTTTCATTATATACTAAATAAGATAATAATAATATCCATGTCATTCACTTCGTGAACAGACAGAGACTAAAATAGCTTTTTGAATTAGGGGTTTTGGAATCCTAAAGAATAACCATAACTAAATAAACTACAAATCGTAGGTTGTCGAAATGATAACTAATTCGGCAAGCTGGAATTTAACGATTTACGATTCTGTATTGGCTCACTATTTGACCAAGGCAATCACTAAGCTGCGGATATTTTTTATCCAGGAAATCTTCAAAAACTCTAACTTGTTCCATAAATACTTCTCCACAAGTATGTTCGCAAAACCAAGCAAAGTCTTTCAAAAGTTCCTCGATAACCTTCCGCGTATCAGTATCATAATTATCTTTGGAAACATGGCCTGCATAATAACCCATGTGTCCGTCCTCTGCGAGCCACTCACTTGTGCGATACTGAAAACTCTCTCCTTTATCTTGCAAATCTTTGAAAGCTGATAGTTTAATCAAATCTCTGACAGCACACCAATCCGGTGATAAATCCGTAAATTCTTTATATGGCATGTTTTTAAGATTGCTCTCAATCCTTTGCTTTTTCCTTAAATCCTTATCATGTTTTAACGCAGTTTTGTATATGTGTGCCTCAATAGAAGGATGGAAACAAATCTTACCACTTTTTACATGGTGAACCGCTGCTCTAGTATAAAATCTGTATATATTTCTTCCTATGATATAAAACAAAAGGAAAATTAACCATACAATTATGGTATATCCAATGACACTTCGCATATCGTTTTCTCCTCCACAGCTTAAAATTTGTTTGCATGTAATTCTTTGTTAATTGCTTCCACAGTCATTCATTGATTTAAGTTCTTCATAGTCAGCTAACAAACAATCAGTTTCTTTTTATCATCCTCCAACTTTTTACTTATTCTCCAAGAGAAGCAATCTTATCATCCTTTAGCTGTATTTTATCCTTTTAACAGCCGCCACATCTTCCAATGGACTAGCCTTTGAAATTACTCTTAGACTTATCATGCGTTCTTTAAGCTATGCATTGTTATAAAGAGTTGCTCTGGATACACCTGCTTCTTTACAGACAGTCTCGAAGTTTATACATTAATTCTTTCTTTTGAGCTTGTCTATCGCCTTGTTGGCCTTATCTATGATCTCTTTGCTTTTAGTCTCTGCATGAGCCTTGATTACACCTATCTTTTCAAAC
>CAYZUC010000006.1:27003-53361 GCA_964481705.1 uncultured Lachnospiraceae bacterium | reverse complement strand
TATATGGCATTTCCTTTGGGAGAAATGGATTAGTCGTTCATTCCAATGTATCACCGGCTACGGATGCTGATGGACAAAAGGTGCTCCATGAGTCGAAGGAAGTAGATGCTTTTGAGAATCTGAACATGAATATTTCTTATGCAGATATTGTTATAGTAGAGTCTGACCATTATGGTGTTGAGTATCAGACACAAAACTCATTGCCTGTTACGATTCAGTCTGAGGGCAATACCTTAAAAGTGACACAAGGAAAGGGATTTCAGGGACTCACGTTTTTCTCGATTGGAACAGCAGGTCGGTGGGGTCAAAAGGCTGATTATGTGACAGTATATGTTCCAAAGGATACAAAGCTGGACAGTGTCATTATTGAAGAGGATTCTGGAGATATAGATATTAGTGATATCCAGGCTGAGAAAGTGACGCTTGATAATGATTATGGTGATGTGAAAGCGACAAACCTTGCAGGAAAGGAAGTCTACTTTGACATGGAATCAGGGGATCTTACGATCAAAAACGCAGAAGGTGACTCCTGTAAGATTTATTCTTCCTATGGAAGTGTATCTATTGATGAGAGTAATTTTCAGAATGAGTTGGTTTATGACATGGACAGCGGAGATATGAGGCTTGATACGGTTACTGCCAAGCTGATACATGGTGACAGCAGCTATGGCGATTTTGATGCAAAATCACTGACGATTGAGGAAGCCAAATTAGCAGCCAGCAGCGGAGATATGGATTTCAAGGATTTATCCTGCAAGAAGACTACCATCAAGAGTGCATATGGAAGTGTAAAGATTGAGCTGCGAGAAGAGGTAAGCGGATACAACACTGACTTGGAGACAGATTATGGTGACATTGAAGTAGATGGAAGTAAAGAAGGCGATAAATATAAGAGGGCGGATTCCAATCTGCAAAACGAGCTTATCATACGTTGTGATAGTGGAGATATCAAGGTTACCGGAGCGAAATAGGCTCTGAGTGAAGCACAATATAATCGTGGTCAGGATGCACTGCGTGGAAGAAATTGGGGGCGTCAGTCCTGTTGACAATTCATAATCGATGAAGTAGTATTAAGTTAACATAATTATTTCAATCAAAGAACATAGAGAACGTGAAATGGTTTATCACATTCTGGAGTGAGGATGAACATGAAGAACAAACGATTGATTCGAAGGTTGACTTTTCTGCTGCTATTATCATTATTGTCTACAGGGCTGGCGCCTTATACATATTTTGCGGAAAATGAAACAGAGAATTTGGAAGTAACGGATGATGTGTTACCTGAGGATATGATATCGGACAATGAGATTTCGGGAAATGACACCTCGGAGGATGAGACCTCAGAGGAGGAGACTTCAGAGGAATCGATATCGGAATCTAACGTATCAGAGGACAGTATAATAGAAGAGGTTCTATCCGAGAATGCCATCTCGGTTAATTCCGTATCTGATAATGATGTAATTGAGGAAGCCAGAGAAGCTTTCCGTCGCCTGACGAAGGAGCAGGATGTTCTCGCATTGATTTACTTGTCAAATCAGGTGGAGGTTAAAGAGGAGCCGGATTACAACAGTAATACCATTGCATCCTTACCGAGTGGTACAAGCGTGTTGATTACGGATTTTGCAGTATCACAGAACCAACTGTGGTATCGGACAAAGATTTTGGGAACGGAAAATGAGGAGGGTTTTGTTCCAAAAGAGAACCTTGCGTACTCGGATGAGAGACTTCTTGCATGGGAGGAAGAATGGAAAACGCAATTCTTTGGTTCGGGTGTACTTAGAAGCATGGAACGCATAGCGGACGCAAGAATATATGAGGATATTTCTTTGTTTCCTGCCAGCTATCAGGAGGCATTGACGAAATTAAAGAATAATCACAGTAAATGGCAGTTTGTGGCTTATGAACCAGGATTGGACTGGGAGAGCTCGGTGGCGGCCCAGAAGGGAGAACGCAGTTATATTTGGTACACTGCACCGGAAGAGTATAAGGATGGCAGGACAGGCCAGCCAAACTGGTATTATGCCTCAACAAAAGCCATTAATTATTATATGGATCCAAGAAATTCTCTGACAGAGGATTCTGTGTTTCAAAATGAACTTCTTACTTATAATTCCTCCTATCATACGCAGGCGACTGTACAGGCGTTGCTCAATGGATGTTTTATGAGTGGGAATATCCCCGGTACGTCAAAAAGCTACGCAAATGCATTTTATGAAATAGGAACACAGCTTAAGATGAGTCCCATTCATCTTGCCGCACGTGTGCGGCAGGAACAAGGGGTCAGGTGGCTATCTTCTATGATTTCAGGAAAATATCCCGGTTATGAAGGATATTATAATTACTTTAATATTAAAGCCTCCGGGTCTACTCCGGATGCAGTAATTCGGAATGGATTAAAGTATGCAAAAGAGCAGGGGTGGAATACGAGATATAAATCCATTCTGGGCGGTGCGATGTATTTGAATTCCGGCTATATTAAAGAAGGACAGGATACGCAGTATCTCCAGAAGTTTGATATGGTAGGTACCCCTTACACCCATCAATATATGCAGAATATTCAGGCTCCCAGCACTGAAGCATCGAAGACCAGAAGTGGATATTCGGATGCAGGGGTTCTCAATCAATCCTTTGTGTTCAAAATTCCGATTTATGAAAAGATGCCAAATGAGGTAGTTCCATTAAAACTGAATAAATCCTCACTCACGTTAGATCATCCGGGGGAAGAATATACTTTTAAGGTATATGAGAATGGAAAACAGGTATCCAATACTGCAATGTCATGGTCTTCCTCCAATCCTTCGGTAGCAACAATTACAACCAGCGGTATTGTAAAGGGAATTTCGGTCGGTAAGACTACCATTACGATACGAAACTCTAAGGGAGATCAGGCGACGTGTAGAGTAACCGTAAAAAATGTTCTGGAACGCGTTTATTTTACGGTATCCTCCGCTTCCCTGGAGAGAGGACAAACGGTCTCTCTTGATTTGGTTTATGAGCCTTTTGATACCACGGATGACAAAACAGTAGTATGGAAGACAACAGATAAAAAGGTAGCTTCAATTTCAGATAAAAAAAATGGCGATGGAATTTATGACATTGCTACAATCACGGCCGGGATACCGGGAGATGCAACAATCACAGCCACAGTGGGCTCGTTAAAGGCTGAGTGTAAAATAAAAACGACGGCATATCTGAAAAGTATATCCATGAATCAGTCGCAGATGTCACTTTTTACCGGTGAAACAGATAAATTGATGGTTACTTACGAACCGGTTTATACATCAGATGATACTGAGATTACATGGAGGAGCAGTGATGATACGGTTGCGACAGTGGATGCAGGAACAGTTACAACGCATAATCCTGGGAATGCAGTCATTACAGCTAGTATGAACTCGGCAAACGGAAAGACCTTTACGACATCCTGTCAGATAACCGTAAGCAACTGTCAGGTTGTGTACTATGATGAACAGGGAGTGGAACAAAGAAGAGAAGAAGAACGCTATGGAGATATTCTCGGTAATCTTCCGGAGCTTACAGTATCTGGCAACTATGAGTTTGCCGGCTGGTATTCCATGAAGGATGGCAAGGGAGTTAAATACAGTGCCGAGAGCCAGATAACAAAGGATCTTTTTCTTTACCCTTATTTCATGGAGACGGACAAAGGTTTTTTTGTAAAGCCAATTGGAGACCAGATGTATACCGGAAAGGCAATTAAGCCTAAGGTACAGGTATATGATAAGGAGAAGCTTCTTATACAAAACGTGGATTATACGGTTACCTATAAGAACAATAAGCTTATTTGTGACACAAGTGTCATAGAAAAAGCACCAACTGTCATAGTAAAAGGAATCGGCAACTATAAGGGTAAACAAGGGGTTTACTTCAATATAGTAAAAGCGAACCTTCATTCTTCCGATATTAAGGTGACCGACTTGGTCTATGCATATAACGGATCGCTGAGATATGCTAAACCGCTCGTGATGCAGGGAACAAGAAAACTGGTGAATAAAAGAGACTATGAGATTTCTTACCCACAGGCAAGTGAAGAGGGAGCGTATGTACAGCCCGGGGTCTATCCTATTTTGTTAAGAGGTATTGGTAACTACGAAGGTAAGCTGTTGATAAATGAAGTAATATCCAAGAAAGTATTAGCCTCGAAATTAACAGTCGCTAAAATTGCCAATCAAACCTATACAGGAAATGAGACAAAGCCAATTCTTCTGGTGAAGTATAAGAAGAATCTGTTAAGAGAGGGAACCCATTATCGTGTCCGTTACGAGAATAATGTCAGCATTGGTACGGCAACAGCAATCATCACAGGGATTGAATCGGCTGGTTACATTGGCTCCAAGACAGTTACTTATAAGGTTACCGGCGCTGATATTCGAAAGGTGATGATTCAGGGGGTCGAAGACAAAACCTTCGATGAGCGTATGTCCCAAACAGGAATCGAGCAATCGGGAGTTACTCTGTACGGACAAGCAGGAGAGGGCAGGTTAGTTGAAAATGTAGATTATCAGGTTTCTTATATCAATAATAAGAAGGCCGGGACAGCTACAATTGTTTTTACCGGTATGGGAAGATACTCAAAAGTACTTAAGAAGAAATTTAAGATAAATAAAGCAGAATTAGCAGAAACACCATCAGCAGCATTTACTGTTCCATATGAGAAGGGTGGAGCAAGACCGGAACCTGTTGTGTCTTTAAATGGAATTGTATTGGAAAAAGGAAAAGATTACACGGTATCTTATGTGAATAATAAGTCGGTGAATGATAATACAGAGGGTATGTCCTCTCAGATTCAGATTAGGGGACGGGGGAATTACAAGGGTCTGATTACAAGAGAGTTCTATATCACCCAAAAGAATTTCCTGGCAGTACAAGTGACAGCTTTGGATGGAATCTACAAACCGAAGCCCGGTAAATTCTTTTCTGCTCCGGTATTGACAGACACGAATGGAAAGAAGCTTACCAAGGGAAAAGACTACGAAAATACGGTTGAGTATCGATACCTTGAGGAAGTAAAAATGTGTGATGAGCAAGGTACGATCAAGCATGCGGGAGATTTGGCAGATCCTACAGATATCCCACCGGCAGGAACAAGGATCAGAATATCCATCCAAGGATGCGGTAATTACTCTGCAGATAGGATAACCTGTGATTACCGGATTGCCACCTCAAGCATTGCCAAAGCTGTTGTACTGGCGTCTGCGAAGGAGTATACGGGTTCTGCAGTGACACTTCTCCCATCGGAAATAAATGTTCGGGTTGATAGAATTCGACTGGGGGATGGTGATTTTGTCATCCTTCCCGAGACCTATAAGAAGAATATAAAGAAGGGTACGGCATCTGTCTGCATACAGGGATTGGGCAATTATGGAGGACAGAAAGTAATTACCTTTAAAATATTGCCGAAAACAATCGTATGGTGGTGGAACCTGATCACACAGGTGTAAAATAAGAGGAAAAACAAGGATTGATTTTCGAGGAATATTATGGTATCCTACTACGTAAGTATTTCAAATACGGATACAAAAGGGAGTAGTTGAAAGCGTGCAGCCAACAATCTCCGACAGAAGATGAAACTGTCGTGGTTACACCCCTATGAATCAGATAGGAACGAGACTTTTGCACACAATAATAGCGTGCAGGGGTCTCTTTTTTATGTATCAGGATCCCATGCCCGAAAGCTGCAGGGAATTGAGTACATGTGTTTGGCGCAGAGTAAGCGCGGAAGGGAGAAAAATGAGTACAGAAGTTATCATTGCAATTGTTTTATTTATCATTGGTATTGTCCTGATCGTGAAGGGAGGAGACTATTTTGTAGACGCATCCACGTGGATTGCAGAGGTGTCCGGAATACCGAAATTTGTTGTAGGAGCGACCGTGGTTAGTCTTGCTACAACGCTTCCAGAATTAATCGTATCCAGCATGGCAGCAGTTCAGGGCAAGGTCGATATGGCTATCGGTAATGCTATTGGCTCGGTAACGGCAAATACCGGTATGATTATGGCGATTGGCGTGTTTTTTATGGTGCCACAGATGAAGAGAAAGAAACTGGCTCCGAAAGCAATCTTATTAATTGTGACGGTTATCACGTTGTGGATATTGGGTACTGGTGGTGCACTTACGACACTTGAGAGTATCTTTTTGCTTTGCCTTTTTGTATTATTTATTGTTATTAACATCAAGGAAGCCAAGGAAGGACTTGCAGAAAATAATGAGGAAAAGCCAGAACGCACTCGAAAGGTAATTTTTATCAATATACTGAAGTTTGCTTTTGGCGCAGCAGGAATCGTAATTGGTTCCAGATTGCTGGTTGATAAAGGCAGCTTCCTTGCGGCAGAGATCGGAGTACCGGAAAAGGTAATCGCATTGACAGCAGTTGCCATTGGCACCTCTTTACCGGAACTGGTAACCACATTGACGGCTATTATTAAAAAGGAGTCTTCCATATCGGTGGGAAATATTCTTGGTGCGAATATCATCGATTCCGTTATGATTCTCCCAATCTGTGCTTTGATTTCAGGAGGCAGCATAGCAGTTGAGAACACGGTTATCACACAGGATTTACCCGCATGTCTTTTGGTAGTATTGATTATGCTGGTACCTTCCCTGATTAGTCAGAAATTCCAGAAATGGCAGGCAATCTTGGCATTTGCCGTCTATATTGGCTATCTCGGAATTGTATGCTTCTGATAAACCGGTGTAATGTACTTTTGGTGTTTACATGAAAAGCAAGAAATCAAAGGCAGGAAATGAGTTTTAAGTTGACCACAAATGGCGAATCTGCTATACTAATACGCGGTAGATACGCAGGAAACTGCGAAAAATAAAGATTAATGAAGAAAAAAGGAGACGTTACAATGATCAAAGGTAATATTGTTGTCGGACAGTCAGGCGGCCCTACAGCCGTAATTAACTCTTCTATAGCAGGTGTTTACGCTATGGCTAAGAAGTTAGGTGTTAAAAAAGTTTATGGTATGGTTCATGGTATTGAAGGATTCTTAGAGGATCAGCTTTGTGATATGGATGCACAGGTTGGTGACGCTATGGGTGTTGAGATGCTGAAGAGAACACCATCTGCTTTCTTAGGCTCCTGCCGTTTTAAAATGCCTCAGATCGAGGGACATGAAGAAGTATACGAAAAGGTTTTTGAGATCATGGAGAAGCATGACATTGAGTGTCTGTTCTACGCAGGTGGAAATGATTCTATGGATACCGTAAAGATGTTATCCGATTATGCAGCTGCTCATAACAAGTCTCAGAGATTCATGGGTGTACCTAAGACAATTGATAATGACCTTCCAATTACGGATCATTGCCCTGGATACGGCTCTGCTGCAAAATATATTGCTACATCCTTAAAAGAAATCATTCGTGATAATGAATCATTTGGTGCTAAAAAGCCTACCGTTTGTATCGTTGAGATTATGGGACGTAATGCAGGCTGGTTAACAGCAGCAGCAGCTCTTGCAAAAGGAGATGATTGCTCTGGTGCAGACGCTATTTATCTTCCGGAGAAGACATTTGACATGGACAAATTCATGGCAAAGGTAAAAGAACTTGGTGCTACAAAGTCTTCTGTAGTAATCGCTGTTTCTGAGGGAATCAAGATTGCAGACGGACGTTATGTATGCGAGCTTGCTAATGAGAATATTGCTGTAGATGCATTTGGACACAAACAGATGTCCGGTACAGCTGCTTACCTTGCACAGCTTGTTGCAGCTGAAACAGGTCTTAAGACTCGTGCCGTAGAGTTCTCTACTTTACAGCGTGCTGCTACACATCTTGCATCTCTTACAGATATTAATGAAGCATTCCAGTGCGGTTCTGATGCAGTTCAGGCTGCTTACGATGGCAAGACAGGAATGATGATTACTCTTAACAGAAATGGTGAGAATCCTTACCAGTGTGGAACAAGTGCTTACGATATCCACGCAATCGCTAACGTTGAGAGAGCAGTACCAGCAGAGTGGATTACAGAGGATGGCTGCGGATTAAATGATGGTTACGAGAAATATGCTCGTCCATTAATCATGGGTGAATTGACACCTGTATTTGTAGATGGACTTCCAAGACACTTGGTACGTAAGTAGGATTGACACAGATTTAAAATAGAAATACAATGAACTCACAGGTTTTGTGCCTGTGAGTTTTTTTACATCAGGAAGGACTTGAGGATAACGGAGGAAATGTATGATGAGAACAAAATCGAAGACATTTGAAATTGATATGTGTCATGGCCCATTACCGGGGAAGATTCTGCTCTTTACGATTCCCTTGATGTTGTCCGGTATCCTGCAGCTGCTGTTCAATGCTGCTGATGTCGTTGTGGTTGGTCAGTTTGCCGGAAGTGCATCCTTGGCAGCAGTTGGCTCTACCAGCTCGCTGATTAATCTGTTGATTAACGTATTTGTTGGCTTATCTGTAGGTGTTAATGTATTAGTTGCCAGATATTATGGTGCAAAGTCTGGTCGTGAGATGGAAGAGACGATACACACTGCGATGGCAATCAGCTTAATAGGTGGCTTTGGACTTGCCATTATTGGTATTTTTCTCTCCGGTACCTTTTTAGCATGGATGGGTACACCAGATGATGTCATTCCACTAGCGACCATTTACATGAAGATTTATTTCGCAGGTATGCCACTTATGATGGTTTATAATTTTGGAGCGGCAATTCTGCGTGCGGTTGGAGATACCAGACGTCCATTGATCTTTCTGCTGATTGCAGGGGTCATTAATGTAATATTAAATCTTTTTTTTGTTATTGTGTGTAAAATGGGAGTGGCAGGAGTAGCATTGGCAACGGTAATTTCGCAGGTATTTTCTACCGGAATGATTGTGCGATGCTTGATGATGGCAGAAGGAGACCTGAGACTTCGGCTGGGTAACATTCGCATAAACGCTGATAAGTTAAGGAGAATCATGCAAATTGGTATTCCGGCAGGACTCCAAGGCGTTGTTTTTTCAATTTCGAATGTAATTATTCAGTCCTCGGTAAATTCCTTTGGCTCCATAGCGATGGCGGGGAATACTGCAGCAGCTAATATTGAGGGATTTGTATACAATTCCATGAACTCATTTCATCAGGCAAATGTGAGCTTTACAGGACAAAATATCGGGGCAAGGAAATACGGGAGGATTAACAAGGTTTTAATCTGGTGTCAGGTTTTCGTTATTCTTACCGGACTTATTATGGGACTTGCTGCAGTATGGAAAGCACCTTTGCTGTTATCCATTTACTCTACGGACACAAAAGTGATTGAGATAGGAATCCTCCGCTTGTCTGTAATCTGTGGCAGCTATTTCTTATGTGGTGTCATGGATGTTATGGTCGGATCACTGCGTGGAATGGGATATGGTGTAATGCCCATGCTGGTTAGTATGATTGGTGCCTGCGGTTTCCGAATCGTCTGGATTATGACAATTTTTCAGATGGATCATACGTTATGGAATCTGTATATTTCGTATCCCATCTCCTGGGGACTTACAGCGGCTGTTCACTTGATTTGCTTTGTAATCGTACGTCGGAGACTGGATCGACAAGCAGTTACTTCGGAGTAAATCTGCATCTGGAAAAGAGTATAATCTGGAAAAGAGTGTTATCTGATAGACACGCAAAAGGAGAAATATGAGTAAGATTTGTTATATTGTGGGAGCGGGAGAGTTCTTTGGAATCAAGCGCTTACCTGAGGATGGGGATTTTGTGATCGCAGCAGATGGAGGATTCGACTATCTGCGGGAAATAGGTATACGCCCTAATTTAATTATTGGAGACTTTGATTCGTCTGAGTCATTGAAATCGGATTCTTGTTGGAAACAGTACGAGAACCAGGAGAATATGATTATTCTTCCATCAGAGAAGGATGATACGGATATGTGGGCGGCGCTTCAGGAGGGGATGAAACGTGGTTTCAATGAGTTCCTCATATATGGGGGAACCGGTGGAAGATTGGATCATACGTTAGCCAATATTCAGCTTCTGGCATGGCTGTCACAGCATGGAAAAAGAGGAACACTTATTGGAAAACAGGAGATTATTACATCGATTACGGATACGGAGATGGCGTTTGAAGTGGGAACGGGAAGAGTGTCCATGTTTGCGCATACAGAAAAGGCAACCGGAGTGTATATTACAGGCATGAAATATCCACTTACCGATGCAACAGTCACCAATACTTACCCAATTGGAATCAGCAACGAGCGTATGGGAAAAGAATCGAAGATTTCAGTAAAACAGGGAACACTGATCCTACTAATAGAAGTAAAGGGTACTACATCTGATGGCGTACGATAAGGTACTCATCATTTAGCTGATAATACGGACAACTAAAGGAAGATGAAGTAAGAAATCTCTGATACTCATCCTCATCCAGATCCATATCACATACATAGTACTCGTAATCATCATCATAAATATAGTTCACACAGCTATCACAGCTGCTGGCAGGTTGTTTCTTTTTTTGCATAAGGGCTCCATTCGTGGTCGTAGTCAGCGGAAATATACATCATTGATTGTAATACAAATAAGCTTCTTAATCAAGCAAAGGTGAATTGAGAGAATACAAATCATCTGGATAAAAACAAAGCGGATGATAGGAATATAAATCGCACAGGAGGAACACGTTTGAAACTTACAGTGGAAGAAGTAGAACAGAATAAAGAAGAGGAAATCATCATTCGCTGCCATGAAATGAATGAGGAAATCATGAGAGTTATCCATAAAATCAAATTATCGGATACCTCCTTTGTGGGATACGATGGAGAATGTATCCACAAGATTCGCCCGGAAGAGGTGTACTATTTTGAAAGCGTAGATAATAAAACTTATATTTACTGCAAGGAGAGAATTTTTGAATCCAGACAAAGACTATACGAAATTGAGGAGATATGTGATGGAAGCAAGTTCTTTCGAGCATCCAAATCGACAATTGTAAATGCAGGAAAGATATCCTATATTCGACCTGCTTTTAGCGGGCGCTTCGAAGCGCATCTTTTAAATGGAGAGGATGTAGTGATTTCCAGGCAGTATGTACCGATATTGAAGCAATTGTTGGGAATGTAAAAAATGAATAGATACAGGCAATAAATGCAGATGGAGGCAATATGGATTCAAAGAATATGATAAGAGCATTAATCAGTAATTATTTTGTCATAATGACAGGAACTTTTTTGGGGAATTTTATTTACTGTTCGATTTTTGCCAGAGATTCGATTTTCACGGTTGGGTATCTTGGCATGATGTTCGTATTTGGCTTTCTGGGGGATATTCCTTTGCTGGTGTTCTATTCGAAACATGAACTATCCCGCAAGGAGTGGAGGGGGCGTCAAGCGTTTCACGTTATCATGGTAGAAGCAGTATTGTTGATTGCAGCTTATTATCTCGAAATGTATCACACCCCCCTTCAAGGAGTAGTATTTGCGATAATTGTCCTTGGCGTCTATGTTATGGTAAATACCTTTTGCTGGCACAGAGATCAGACGGAAGCAAATCGCATGAATAGCAAGCTGGAAAGCCTTCGTGAGACAAATAAATAAAATTCATATAAAAACTTTTAAAAAATGAAAAAACCTATTGACACATAATATTATACGTTGTATAGTATCAACATAGCAACGATGTTATACAACGTATAGTATTAAATATTAAACAATATTATTCGTTTCATCCGTTGCCGGCTATCAGATCAGTTGGTGCTTCCGATTATAAAGGAAGCTGATCAGAAAGATTGGAGGATGAATATGGTATTCAATACGGGAGCGGCACTACTGGATGCAATTGTGTTAGCCGTCGTTTCCATGGAACCCCAGGGAACATACGGTTACAAGATTACTCAGGAAGTCAGGGAAGTAATTGAGATTTCGGAATCAACGCTATACCCTGTTCTGCGAAGACTGCAAAAAGATGATTGCCTAGCAGTTTACGACCAAGAGTTCGGCGGAAGAAACCGGCGATACTATAAGGTCACCGAAAAAGGGATGGTACAGTTAAATCTATACAAGACTGAGTGGAAAGCTTATTCAGGAAAAATCTCAGGGATATTTGCAGGAGGGAACAACAGATGAATAGAAGCGAGTTTATCGATAAGTTAAATGAACTTTTAGGCGATATTCCGGAAGCCGAGAAAACAGAGGCTATCAGCTTTTATAACGACTACTTCGATGAAGCAGGTGAAGAGAATGAAGCGAGTGTGATCGAGGATCTGGAATCACCGGAGAGAGTTGCTCAGACGATTAAAGCAGGGCTCTCAGATAAACCGGACGAGAATGGAGAATATAGTGAGCGAGGTTATCAGAACCGTAAGTTTGTCGATAGGGAAGAATTAGCCAGACGAACCGCAACGAGAAATAATACCTCAAGCAATACCAAGACGGATACCCCAGGTAAGGTGGTTCTGATTATCCTTCTTTGTATTCTTGCAGCACCGGTAGTATTACCACTTGGTTTTGCAGCGCTGGCAACCGTATTTAGCATAATATGTGCTATGTTTTGTATCGCAGTTGGATTATGTCTTGCAGGTGTGGGTCTTCTGATTGCAGGAATTGCTTTGATAGTTGTAGGATTTGCTAAACTAATCGTAGCTCCGTTTGCGGCACTCTGTTTGCTTGGAGCAGGTTTTGCTATAACAGGATTATCCATCATGGGAATTTTACTGATCATCATGGCAGCATCCTATCTAATCCCTGCTTGTGTAAGAGGCGTTGTAAGCCTTTGCCAGATGCCTTTTAAAAAGAAGAAGGAGGTGGCAGCGTAATGAGATCATTTTATAAGTACTCTTTTATTATTGCAGGTTGCATGGTATGCATCGGCTTGATGTTCGGAATTGTTGGAATTATCTTTGGTGGTCCGGTGAGATTGGTAAGTATGCTTGAAAATGGTGAGTTGAGCTGGGGACCATCCCATTATACCTATACAGTTTCCGGTGAAGACTTTGCATTTTGTTATGACACCCCGGATCTCGATTGGGAAACAGCCGATGGTGATGGTATTACTTATGACAATGCTGAAGTAACAGATATGGAACTGAAAATTGGCGGAGGAGCTCTTAAAGTAGTCCCATATGACGGAGACAAGTACAAAATAGTAGCAAAAAATTCGAATAAATATGAGACGGGTATCCATGGCGGAACATTGTTTGTTAAATCAAGAGATAAATCGACCAATCGAAGAGATATTGTAGTCTATGTACCTAAGGACTACTCCTTGGAAGATGTAAAAATCAGTATTGGAGCAGGATATGCTGAGCTGGAAGATTTGGAATGTGAAAAGCTGGATGCAGAAATTGGAGCAGGAAAATTTGATGGAGACAATCTGAAAGCGGCTGAGGTTCGCTTTAAGATTGGAGCAGGCTCTGCACAATTGGAAGAGGTTCAGTTTGGTGAAAGCGATTTCGATGTGGGTCTTGGCTCTGCGGAAATTGATGGAGAAATCGAAGGAAGCGTCAAAATTGATTGTTCTATGGGTGCAGTAAATCTGGATCTGGAGGGCAGTAAGGAAGACTATAATTACAAGGTTAACTGCAGCGCAGGTGGAGTAAACATTGATGGTGATGACTTTGCCGGCATGGGTTCCGAAAGAAAAATTGATAATGGAAGCGATAAAGACATTAAAATTGATTGTAACATGGGTGCAGTAAATATTAATTTCTAGGAACATATGAGAACGGCAAGCTAACATTAGGAAAAGGAGAAAAGAGAATGGATAACGGATATAAGAAATTAGAAAAATCAAGAACCAACAGAATGATTTGTGGTGTATGCGGAGGCATTGGTAATTATTTAAATATTGACCCTACAATTGTACGTTTAGGAGCTATTGTATTTGCTTGTATGGGCGGTTGTGGCATTATCGCTTATATCATTGCGGCGATTGTAATACCGGAAGAAATGTAATATAATATGAGAATGCAATCCCCTTGTGCTGGATGCACAAGGGGATTTTTCTAACCTGATTTACACAGAAGTACAGAGGTTTTGCCAGCAGGAATGAGGAGTAATATGAAGAGTAAAAAAAGTAACATCATTAGCATAGCGGTGCTGCTGCTTTTAATTGTAATAACTTTTGCATGGGTTTTTCGAGAATATGATTTTCAGGAGACGGTCAAGGTCCTTAAGCGAGTGGACATTTTACTGATTGTTTTGGCTGTCTTTTTGAATATGATTTTTATCCTGTGCGAAGCATGGAACTTATACCAAATTTTGAAATCGCTTGATGCGAATACAACATTTCTCCGTTGTGTGAAATATGTGTTCATTGAGTGCTATTTTTGCGCCATTACTCCATCTGCGTCTGGAGGCCAGCCGGCTCAGATGCTTTATATGAAGGAGGACGGGATACCCTTGGCGAAATCCTCGGTATCTCTACTCGTAGTTGCCATTGCGTATAAGGGTTCTCTTCTTGTATATGCTGGTGTCATGTATCTTGTTTCCAAGGAGAATTTTATTGATATTTTGGGAAATTATCGCTACTTATTTTACTTGGGACTTTTCATGAATATAGTGGCCGTAGTATCCATGGTTTTAGCCTTATGTGCAGACAAATTGATTCGTAAGACAGCGTTTGTGGTTCTGACTATTCTACATCATTTTCATATTGTAAAGCATACGGAGAAGCTGGAGAACAGAATTAACCATACGATGGATAATTATCGTGAAGGTTCCGCATATATTCGAAATCATTTGGAAATGTTCATTGAAGTCTTGATCGTGACATTAATTCAGAGGACTTGTAGATTTGCCATTACGTATATGATTTTTCTTGCTTTTGGTCTCAGCGGGTATCAATTGTTTACGGTTTTGATGCTGCAGTGCATTGTTTCTATATCGGCAGATATGCTTCCAATTCCGGGTGCTGTTGGTGTGAGCGAAACGGTCTATATGAAAGTATTTCGTAATGTATTCAAAGAAGGTTTTTTGCTTCCGTCTATGGTGTTAAGCAGAGGTATCAGCTTTTATGGAATTGTTTTATTAAGCAGTATTGTGGTGATAGCAGTTCAGATCAAGAAAATCGGAAAGAAGTAAAGCTATGCAGATTTTGTCTTTAATTCTTTGACGAAAGTTGCAGAAAGGGGACAATATGATTCGGTGGTTGGCAAGAATCCTGATTGAAAGAAAAAAAGGATTATCAGAAGTAGATATTAGACGCAAATATGGGGTACTATGTGGAGTAGTAGGAATCTTTTTGAATGTGGTTTTGTTCACAGGAAAATTTCTGGCCGGAGTTCTGAGCGGGTCTGTTGCCATCACGGCAGATGCTTTTAACAACTTGTCTGATGCCGGTTCTTCCCTGATTACATTACTTGGTTTTAAACTTGCTGGTAAGAAGGCTGATGCAGAACACCCCTTTGGACATGGGAGAATGGAATACATTTCGGGACTTTTTATCTCACTTGCTATTCTCATTATGGGCTTTGAACTTGCGAAAACTTCCGTTCAGAAGATTTTTCGTCCGGAGGAGATTGAAGTCAGTATCCTTTCTTTTGTTATTTTAATCTGTTCCATATTGGTTAAGTTATATATGTGTTACTATAACCATCATATTGGGAAGAAAATTAATTCGGCAGCCATGAAAGCAACCGCAACAGACAGTCTGAGTGATGCAGTCGCAACAACAGTGGTATTGCTTGCGATGCTGCTTGTAAAGCTGACAGGTATTAATGTCGATGGTATTGGTGGTGTACTGGTAGCAGGATTCATTCTGTTTGCAGGCTGTGGAGCGGCGAAAGATACCATCCAGCCATTGCTTGGTAAATCTCCCGACCCGGAATTTGTACAACAGATAATAAGGATTGTCACGGGGTTTGATGAGATTGTAGGAACACATGACCTGGTAGTACATGATTATGGTCCAGGACGTGTTATGATTTCTTTACATGCTGAGGTTCCGGGAGATGGTGACATTTTTGAATTACATGATGTGATTGATAGGGCAGAACGCGAATTAAAAGAAACGCTGGGATGTGAAGCAGTCATACATATGGACCCAGTGGCAGTGGACGATGAGGTCATTAAGGAGCTGAAGGTGAAGATGCTGCATGAGGTTCAGCAGATTGATGAGAGGATTACCATTCACGATTTTCGTATGGTGAATGGACCAACACATACGAATGTGATTTTTGACGCGGTTGTACCACAAAAGATGAAGCTTAACGAAGAAGAAGTGAAAACGATGATTGAAAAGAGAATACGAGCTTTACCGGGAAATTTCTATGGAGTGATCACGATAGATACATCGTATATATAGAAGGAGACCCATGTGAAAATAAATTTTCTTACGGTAACTTTGTGCTTGCGCCCAAAGTATGCGGCGTACTAGCAAGAATGGAGATTAGTGTGAAAAATGAATTTTTCACACAGCAAATTTGTGCTTGCGCCCAAAGTTTGCGGCGTATTAGCAAGAATGGAGATTATGATGAAGAGAGTAGTTACAATTCAGGATATTTCATGCATAGGAAAGTGTTCCTTAACAGTTGCACTTCCCATTATTTCGAGTATGGGAGTCGAGACCTGCATCATTCCGACAGCAGTTCTTTCTACACACACAGCATTCGAGGGATTTACGTTTCGTGACCTCACGGAGGATATTCCCGGGATATTGAAACACTGGGAGAAAGAGCATATGGAGTTTGATGCGATTTATACTGGTTATATGGGGTCTATCGAACAAATGACGATTGTGTCGGAAATGTTTAAGCATTACCAAAGCAAGGGCGCGACCATCATAGTCGATCCAGTCATGGCGGATAACGGAAAACTATATCCAGGATTTACAAAGGAGTTTGCATCAGCGATGACAAGACTTTGTCAGCAGGCGGATGTCATTATGCCAAATATGACAGAGGCGTCATTTATGTTGGATATTCCATATGAAGAAAATATATCAGATGAACATAAGATACGTGATATCCTTAGAAAGCTAGGTGATCTGGGCACTAAGAAGGTGATTTTGACAGGAGTGTCATTAAAGCCGGACAAGATAGGGGCTTATTCTTATGACAGAGAGAGTGGCGAATTCTTTGATTATGAGAGAGAACACATTGCCGCCTCCTATCATGGTACCGGCGATGTTTTTGCGAGTGCGTTCACCGGTGCAATTGTGAATGGCTTGAGCTTTGCGGATTCTTTGAGGTGCGCGGTTGATTTTACCGTGGAATGTATTCGACAGACAGAAAGCGATCCGGACAGTAGATGGTATGGTGTGAATTTTGAAGCAGCGATACCCTATCTCAGTAGAAAAATCTTTACAAAGAAAGTACCAGATAGTAAAATATAATAGAGCAGTTATCGTATATAATTGTCTCACCTGAGGGAAGGTTTTAAAGAAGGAGTATAGAGAATTGTAAATGGAGGGATAGCTATGAATCAAGAGCTACTGGATGGTCTCGTACGGGGTGAGACTGATGTAGAGGGTGCTTTGAAACGTATCTGCAATGATGAAGTACTTTATTGCAGATTGTTGTCGTCTTTTCTTGGTGATGCTACTATGGAGAATTTGGGGAAGGCAATTAAGGAAGAATCTTGGGATGAGGCCTTTACGGCGGCACATGCGTTAAAGGGACTTGCGGGGAATCTTGGATTTGTTCCACTCTTTCATAGTGTTGGAGAGTTAGTGGTATTGATACGCTCCGGTAAGATATCGGATGTTGAGGAATCTTATCATAAGATTGAGCGTTGTTATGATGACATTATATATATTATTCGGGATAATATTGGACTACTTACTGGAAAAGCAGAAGAATCCGCAGGGGGTAATCGGTAATGGGGAAGTCAAAGAATAATGAGGTTCAGGAGAGTAAGCAGGAAAAGAAGTATGTCGTAGGAATCGGTGCCTCGGCTGGTGGGCTGGAGGCAATTCAAAAGCTCCTGACTGCATTGCCCCCCAATACAGGTTTTCCATATATCGTGATTCAGCATTTGTCTCCGGATTACAAGAGCTTATTAAGCGAGATTCTTGGTAAGTATACAGATATGCCTGTTGTACAGGTTGAGGATGGAATGGAAATCAAGCCTGATTGTGTATATGTGATACAACCAGGTAAGAATATGCGGATTTCAGGAGGTAAGCTTCTTCTCAGTTCACAACGAGAGAAAGAGTTGAATCTTCCCATTGATATGTTTTTTCGCTCCCTGGCGGAGGAGGCAGGAGCAGGAGCGATTGCTATTGTTCTTTCCGGCACGGGTTCCGATGGAACCAATGGTATTAAGTCCATCAAAGAAAATGATGGCATGATACTTGTTCAGGACTTTGAGAGCGCTAAGTTTGATGGTATGCCGCGCAGTGCGATGCGAACCGGTCTGGTTGATGCGCAGATTACTCCAGAAGGGATTGCGTTGGAGCTTGTTCATATTGCAAATGCATCTCAGAAACAGGAAATATTACAATTTAAAACAGAAAAACAGATTGATGATGAGCTGATGAAGAAGATTTATTTCATTTTGAAGAAAGTCAGCAACGTCAATTTTACCCATTATAAGAGCACAACAATCTTGAGAAGGATTGAGCGTCGTATGATGTTGACGCATAAAGAAACTCTCTCTGATTATGTTGAGCTTCTATATGAATCCCCAACAGAAGTCAGGACCTTATCAAAAGAGGTCCTTATTGGCGTTACGAATTTCTTTCGCGATCCGGAATTTTTCCAGAGCCTGAAGGAAAAGGCAATTCAGGATATTGTGTTACGCAGTACGAAAGAGGAACCTATTCGCGTGTGGGTAGCAGGATGCTCCACGGGCGAAGAAGCGTATTCTATAGCTATTCTCTTTTGTGAGATGATGGATACGCTTAAGGTACGCAGAACGGTCAAAATCTTTGCGACTGATTTGGATGTAGAATCCATTACAGTTGCCGGAAAGGGAATCTATAGTGACAGCATAATCGATAATGTTTCTCCGGCAAGATTAAGCCGTTTCTTCACAAGACAGAACAATACCTACACGGTAAATCGTGAGCTGAGAAAAATGATTGTATTTTCTCCTCATAATGTTTTTCAGGATCCGCCCTTTGGAAGACTGGATTTGATTTCCTGCAGGAATATGTTGATATATTTTCAGGTAGTTCTACAGAACGATTTGTTTGCAATATTCCATGCTTCTCTGAAGGATGGAGGTTATCTGTTTCTTGGTAAGTCAGAGGCTATTGGAGCATTTACAGAGGCATATCCGGTGGTAGATGCAGTTGCCAAGATTTTTTCACATCGCCGAAATGTAAAGATTGCGGGCACCAAGGTAGTTCCGTATCTACAGACTACGTACCTGGAAGAGGATTTTTCCAATGAAATCGACGAACGCTTTACGCGTCGTCCACTTCCGGATGAATTAGGTGTCAGTGAGGAAGAGTACATAGATGTTTCTCTTCTGGAGCAGTTTATGCCTGCTTGTCTTGTTGTTAATCATAAGAATGAGGTTGTACATATTTACGGAGAAAACAGTAATTATGTACATGTTTCCCTAGGTAAGTTTAGTAATATTCTCTATGATGTTATTACCGAAGGACTGAAGGTTCCTGTTTCTACTCTGCTGCGGGAGGCTCGTGAGAAGAGACAAAAGGTTCAGTATTCAAACATCCGCTTTAAGGGTGAGCGTGAAGATGCGATTATTAATCTGACGGTTATGCCAGTTGGAAGAAAGAATGGTGAAGAGGATTGTCTCTTTGCACTTATTTTTTCAGAGATGAAGCAGCGTGGTGAGATGGATGAGGCAGTTCCGTATGAAATTGACCGTGTTGCCTCGCAGAGAATTACAGACCTTGAACAGGAGCTGGGAGAGGTTCAGGGCAAGCTGGATCGAAGCATTGCAGAACAGGAGTGTGTGAATGAGGAGTTACAGGCAGCAAATGAAGAGCTATTAACTGCAAATGAAGAGCTTCAGAGCTCCAACGAAGAGCTGCAGTCAGTCAATGAAGAATTGTACACCGTAAACTCAGAGTATCAGCTTAAGCTGACAGAACTTGCAGATTTGAATGATGATATAGCCAATTTCCTGTCTTCAACTTTAATTGGTATCATTTTTGTAGATAATAAATTGAATATCCGCCGATATACAGATTACGTCACATCCGAATTCAGTGTTATGGACCATGATATTGGAAGATCACTGAAGTTTATATCTTATCATTTTCCAACTGTGGATATCTCTGAGATCTGTGACAATGTTCTGAGGACATTAGTACCGGATGAGAGAGAGATTACAACCAGCAAGAATAAGGTATTTTTCATGCGTATTGCGCCATATCGTTCTACAGAAAATAAAATCCTTGGTTGTGTAATTACACTTGTTGACGTTACAACACAAAAGGTAGGTCTGGAGAAGCTTCAAAATACAGAAGAGAGATTATCCATTGTACAGCAGGCAAACGAAGAGAAGAGTGGCTATCTGTCTCATATTGCACATGAGATTCGTACACCAATGAGCGAATTAATGAACCTTGCCAAGAAAACCGGACAGGATATGAACAATCCGGAAGCGCTTATGGATACCATGAAGAAGATTACAGAGGCAGTGAGTCATATGTCTTCCATTGTGAATGATATTTCAGAAGCCTCACGAAGTGAGCATATTATCAATGACGAGGTTAATGAGCAATTTGAGATTCAGGAGGTTCTTGACTGTGTGCGCGATAAGGTCGCAGATACTATGAAACAGTCAGGTGTGAAGCTGGAAGTTACAGTGGATCGCATATTGGAAGAGAGTTATATTGGAAATCGTACGGCGTTTCAACAGATTATGATTAATTTCCTGCTGAATGCACTCAAGTATACATCCAAGGGTGATACAGTTGCTCTTCGTGTGATGGAAGAGGGCAGACAGGATAATAGGGCAGTTCTTGTCGTGGAAGTGAAGGATAATGGAGTTGGAATCAGCAAAGAGTTTCTTCCTAATCTTTTCCGCCCATATTCTCGAGAGAAAAAGAATGAGGGAAAAGAAGCAATCAATATTGGCCTCGGTTTGTCCATTGCCTACAATCTGATTAAATGTATGAATGGTGAAGTAGATGTACAGAGTGAAGTTGATAAGGGCAGTACGTTTACGATTCGTGTAGAACTCTATTTGGATACGGAAGAGAATCAGAAGTATCTGATTGAGGGTGACCAGGATGCTAAAAAGGATTATCATCTGGAGGGACGTCATATTCTGGTTGCGGAGGACAATGAACTGAATCGTTTGATTCTATGCTCGATTCTGACACATGAAGGGATGACTTATACGGAAGCAGCTGATGGAGAAGAGGCTTTTCGATTATTTATGGATGCTCCTGAGTATACCTTCGATTGTGTATTGATGGATATGAGAATGCCTAATGTTGACGGTATCAAATCAACCATGATGATACGTGATTCTGGAAAGGCTGATGCCAATATCCCGATTATTGGGGTATCTGCAAATGGATTTGAGGATGATATTAAGCAGGCAAAGAAGGCTGGACTTGACGGATACATGACTAAGCCAATAGACCGTGGCAACCTCATGCGTCAAATGTATGATTTACTGAATTAGGAAATTGTGGTATAATTATGAAGTAGATTCGTACACTATGGAGAGTGGAATACATGAAGAAAAAAATAGCAATGTTATCTACCGGTTGGTCATATGAATATATTTTTGCCGTTTTGGAAGGAATGAAACGTGAAATCGAAGGAAAAGGCGTTGACGTTTACTTCTTCATGTGTTACGGCTATGTGGACGAGACTGTCGAGTTTAATGACGGTGAATACAATATTTTTAATCTGTTAGATTATAATGATTTTGATGGTGCCATTCTATTTTCTAATATATTTAATAGTCTTGATGTCTTGGAACGTGAGAAGAAGCGTATTCTTGAAGCCGGGATACCTGCGATTAGTCTGGAGTATTCGGTAGATGGATTGACCTATGTTGGTACCGATAATTATTCCGGAATGCATGAGCTGGTTGAGCATCTCGTAGTCGAACACGGCAAGAGGAATCTTGCTTATATCGGAGGTCCGGATGATAATGTCGAGAGCACAGAGCGTATGCGGGCTTTTCTTGATGTATTGAAAGAACACAAGATTTCGATTACCAAGGATAGAATGATTCGTCATGGCAATTGGTCCTATGAATTTGGATTTGATAAAGCACTGGAGCTGACAAGTGATCGAAATAATATGCCGGATGCTATCGTATGTGTAAATGATGAAGGAGCGATAGGAGTCATCACAGCACTTAGCAGAAGTGGTATTGATGTACCGGGAGACATCTCTGTTACCGGTTTTGATGATACGTTATCCGCTTCCTTACTTACCCCTTCTGTATCAACGGTAAATCGGGATTGGGATAATCTGGGGAGCAATGTCTTTCGTCAGCTGATGAAGATGATTGATCATGAGCCAATTGAGGATAATCTTGTTTTGCCATCGAAAGCAGTATTGAGAAACAGCTGCGGCTGTAAGCTTACTTCAGAAGAGAGCCAGAAGAATTATTGTATGGAGCGTTTTTATCAGCAAAAGCTTACTTTGGCATTCAATCGACATATTCGACATATTGAAGAGATTTTTATTGAGTGTGATGACTTGTCTATTTTGTGGAGAAAGCTAAGAGAGTGTCTGCAGGATAATCATGATATGGAGGGTTCCAACTTCTGTTTTGTCATGGAAAGAGATATCATTCCTCGTGATTATGCTAGCATTAATAATAAAAAGCGTATAGATGGTTACAGTGATGAGATGATGGCAGTTATTAATATTAAGGATGGCAAGGAATATCCATGTCATAAGATTAAGAAGAAAGACTTAATTCCGGATTCCATGCGGACGGAGGGAAGTGATTTTTTCATGTTCCTGCCACTTCACTTTCAGAATCGTGTCTTAGGCTATTTTGTGACGAAGGAAGCAGACCGTCTGATCGAGAACCGATTTGGGTATGATTGGAGCAAGAGTCTCAGTAATGGTCTGGAGAAGTTTAATCAGAAGTATATTGCAGCATTGATGAATCAAAAGTTAAATGAACTTTATATGATGGATTCCATGACCGGACTATTAAATCGACTTGGATATAAGACACTTGCGATGCCGATGTTCGAGGAGAACAGAGAGAAAAAGAAGAATACGGTTATTGTATTTGCCGATATTAATTCGATGAAGGAGATTAATGATAATTTTGGCCACCTTCATGGAGATTTGGCGATTAAGACGGTAGCTGAGGTGCTGCAGAGCTACTTCCCCGAGAGCTGGTTGAAGATTCGTTATGGTGGAGATGAGTACGTAGTAATAGGTTCGGACATGAGTGAAGGACATCTGAAGCAGCAATGCTTGAGCATGGTAAAGGCACTGAAGAAGCGTGTGGATCGTATGGCACTTCCCTACTCGGTGACCATTAGCTTTGGGGTAAAACTTGTAACTCCGGATGATAAGATTACATTAAATGAAGCAATCAATGAAGCGGATGAGATTATGTATCAGGCGAAGACAAGCTATTATAAAGATAATGGCATTGAAGGTCGCGCCAATCGAAATATTCATTTGGAAGAGACGTAATATAGGATAAGATTTAGTAATCGCCGGGGATACGTTCCTCGGCGATTTTTATGAGTAATGGAAGACTTGTGTCAGATTCATACATGGGAAAGGAATGGCAATGAAAGAGTATATTGATGATAAGACAATGGAATATGTTGGGGTTCTGGCACAGCTTGAATTGTCCGAAGAAGAAAAGCAACAGGCGAAGGGTGATATGGAGAGTATGCTTCGCTACATGGATCAAATGAATCAACTCGATACAAATGGGATAGAGCCGATGAGTCACTTTTTTTCCACATCCAATTGTTTTCGAGAGGATGTTGTGACAAATGAAAATAATGCGGATCAAGTATTAAAGAATAGTCCTGTCACTAAGGAAGGTCAATATGTGGTTCCAATGACCATTTCCGGGAAAAAGGAAGAAAGGTAGAGGGATGGATATCACACAATTAACAGCAGTTACATTGGGAAAGAAAATACAGGAGAAAGAGCTTTCTGTATTGGAAGCATTACACGAAACCTTTCGAAAGATCGATCGGACAGAGGGACAGCTTCATTGCTATGTGACTCTGAATCGAGAAGAAGCAGAGAGAAAAGCAGTCGAAATTCAACGACAAATTGAGCAAGGGAAATTAGTACATCCGTTGGCAGGAGTACCTATTGCAATCAAGGATAACATTTGCACAAAAGGATTACGTACTACCTGTGGATCCAGGATGCTGTCTCAGTTCCTTCCTCCTTATTCAGCGGAGGTGATATCTAATCTGGAAAAAGCAGGTGCTCTCATTGTTGGGAAGACCAATATGGATGAATTCGCCATGGGATCGACAACCGAGACATCGGCTTTTGGCATTACGAGGAACCCAAGGAATATAGACTATGTACCAGGAGGTTCTTCGGGAGGGTCAGCTGCAGCAGTTGCATCCGAGGAATGCTTTTGTGCACTTGGCTCAGACACGGGTGGTTCGATCCGGCAGCCAGCTTCCTTTTGTGGTGTGGTCGGTATGAAACCGACCTATGGGACAGCTTCTAGATATGGATTAGTTGCCTATGGGTCTTCATTGGATCAGATAGGTCCGATAAGCAAAGATGTTACGGATTGTGCTTACATGTTAGAAACGATTGCATCCTATGATAGCAAGGATTCAACCTCGATGAAACGAGAGAATAGGAATTTTACCAAATCGTTAGTTGATGATGTCAAAGGAATTCGTATTGGCATACCAACAGATTATTTTACAAACGATATAGATTCGGAGGTAAAAGAGTCTGTCTTGCGTGCAATTGAAGTATTTCGAAGCGCAGGGGCAATGGTAGAGGAGTTTCCCCTGAGCCTTGTAGAGTATGCGATTCCGGCCTATTATACGATAGCAGATGCAGAAGCAAGCTCTAATCTTGAGCGATTTGATGGGGTGAAATATGGATATCGTACAAAGCAGTACGATGGTTTACATAATATGTACAAAAGAACACGCTCCGAAGGCTTTGGTACTGAGGTGAAACGGCGGATTATGCTTGGATCTTTTGTATTGAGTTCCGGTTATTACGACGCTTACTACCTGAAGGCGTTAAAGGTCAGGAATCTGATTTGTAAATCTTTTGAGGATGCTTTTTTGAAGTATGACATTATCTTGGGACCGGTGGCACCCACGACAGCTCCTAAGATAGGAGAGAGTTTGTTAAGTCCAATAAAAATGTACCTTGGAGATATTTACACAGTTGCGGCGAACCTTGCAGGTATTCCGGCAATCAGTATCCCATGTGGCGCCGACAGCAAAGGTTTACCAATCGGCTTGCAGCTTATGGGGAACCATTTTCGGGAAAATACATTGATTCAAGCGGCTTACACTTATGAACAGCGAAAAAAGGAGGACGAAGGCTGTGGGAAAAAGCTATGAAACGGTAATTGGCCTCGAGGTTCATGTAGAGCTGTCAACTAAAACAAAGATTTTTTGTGGTTGTTCTACTGAATTTGGAGGAAAACCAAATACGCACACCTGTCCTGTCTGCACTGGCATGCCCGGTACGCTTCCGGTATTAAATAAGCAGGTGGTGGAGTATGCGATAGCAGTAGGGCTTGCAACAAATTGTACGATTGCAGGTTTCTCAAAATTTGATCGTAAGAATTACTTTTATCCGGATAATCCTCAGAATTATCAGATTTCACAGCTTTATTTGCCCATATGCCGTGAGGGTTATGTAGAAATTGATGCCAGTGATGGAAAGAAAAGAATTGGGATTCATGAAATACATATGGAGGAGGATGCAGGAAAACTGACTCATGAAGAAGATGGAAACGTTTCTTTGATTGATTATAATCGTTCTGGAGTACCCTTACTGGAAATTGTGTCAGAGCCGGATATGCATTCAGCTGAGGAGGTGATATCATACCTTGAGAAGCTACGTCTGATTATTCAGTACCTTGGTGCTTCAGACTGTAAATTACAGGAGGGCTCCATGAGAGCAGACGTAAACATTTCGGTAAGGGAAATGGGATCACAGCTACTGGGTACTCGCACAGAAATGAAGAATCTCAATTCGTTTCGAGCAATTACACATGCCATTGAGGGAGAGACAAGAAGGCAGGTGGAGCTGCTCGAGACGGGACAGCAGGTTATTATGGAAACACGAAAATGGGATGACAGCATCGGATCTTCTTATGCTATGCGGAGCAAAGAGGATGCTAGAGATTATCGCTATTTTCCGGACCCTGATCTGCCGCCTGTTCAAATTAGTGAGACGTGGATAGAACGGGTTCGTGATGCTCAGCCGGAATTTCGGAGTGAGAAAATGGAACGCTACCGAAGGGAGTATTCCATTCCGGATTATGATATTGAGATGATTACATCGAACAAGCATATGGCGGATTTGTTTGAGA
>CAYZUC010000006.1:0-26993 GCA_964481705.1 uncultured Lachnospiraceae bacterium | reverse complement strand
CTTAAGGAAAAGGATATGGAGGCAGAGAGTATTTCTTTTTCTGCTGAGAATCTCGCAAAATTGATAGTACTTGTAGAGAAGAAGGTGATTACCGGAACAGTTGCGAAAGGTATTTTTGAAGTCATGTTTGCAGAGAATGTCAATCCGGAAGATTACGCAGCAAAGCATGATTTGATAACAAAAACCGATACCAGTAAATTGGAGAAGGTGATTATGGAAGTCATTGAATCCAATCCGGAATCGATACGGGATTACAGGAATGGAAAGGATAAGGCCATCGGTTTTCTAGTTGGCCAGTCTATGAAAGCGATGAAGGGACAGGCGGATGCAACCTTGATTCAGAAGATGCTTAAGGATACTCTCACACAATCCTAAAAAAAGTATAAATTAAAATGGAAAATGCTTCATGATTCCTTAAGAATAAACTCTGATTTATTTCACAAACCAGTCAAACACTGTACACAATTGTTTTGTATCATGTATATAACACTTGAAGAGAAGATTACCGAATTAACGGAACGGAACAAGTGTATATTATATTCCCACCTGCATATACTAATAGGGTGGGAGAGAAGAAAACGATTACATAATCGTAAAAATACAGAAGGTACGTAAGCATGAAAGTGGAAAGGGGATTTGACATCATGGTTCAGAAACAAAGGGAACAGACGAAGAAACAGGCAAACGATGAACAGGTAAAGCATCAAGGCGTATTGGCATATACGCATAAGATAAAAAAGGGAAAGGAGAAAGACAGCTTTTACGATGATGCGTTGAATAAAGCATTTTATGAAATGTATGTATTAGCGTAGTGCAACATAGGGGACGGGGCTAGTGTTTCAAAATCAGAAGAGCAAATTAACAATTTGTGATTTCTGAGATTTTGCAACACCAGCCCCGTCCCCTATGTTGCACTTCTTTGCGTTCTTGTCTATAATAATGGGAGAGTCGATGTATAAATTTGAGTAAGCAGATGTGTGCAGAAATGGGGTATCATGTCATTAAAATTCATCTTTGGTCCTTCGGGATCAGGAAAAACATATCATTTGTATCATCAGGTAATTGAGAATTCTATAAAGAATCCTGATAGAAACTATCTTGTTATTGTCCCGGAGCAATTCACCTTACAGACGCAGAAGGCATTGGTTACGATGCATCCCAATCATGGAATTATGAATATTGATGTGCTGAGCTTTCATCGTTTGGCACATCGAATTTTTGATGCTGCAGGAGGCGACGACAGACCGATTCTGGATGATACCGGGAAGAGTCTGATTTTGCGACGTGTTGCTTCGGAGCAGGAAGAAGAACTTAAAGTTTTGTCCGGTAATCTACATAAACTGGGATACATTAATGAGATTAAATCCGTTATTTCAGAATTTGTTCAATATGATATTGGTCTCGAACAGCTTGATGAAATGATAGAGGGTTATGATGGAAAACCAATCCTTCAGGGAAAATTGAAGGATATTCGTGTTTTGTATGGTGCATTTGAGTCATTTATCCATGAGAAATATATAACAAAGGAAGAACTTCTGGATAGAGCCTGTGTTGCAGCAGATAGGGCAGCCTTTTTGAAGAATTCCTGTGTGGTGTTTGATGGATTCACTGGGTTTACACCGGTTCAGAATCGTTTTATCCAATGTTTGATGGGGATTGCGGATGAAGTAATCATTACGCTTCTCATGGGTACTGGAGAGAATGTTCATTTTATGGATGGCGAACAGAAGCTTTTTCACATGAGTAAGAAAACCGTTCAGACACTGATGAAATTAGCAGATGAGGTGGGGGTTGCCAGCGGAAACGATACATATCTGGACAACCATCCCATGATGCGATGGAAAAATGCACCGGGTCTTGCCTTTTTGGAGGAGAATCTCTTTCGATATCACAATGATACATTCACCGGAATGCAGAGCGACATTCATCTGCTTTCGGCAGTGAATCCTGAAGTGGAGGCAGCTTCGGTTTGTCGTGAGATTCTGAAACTCGTAAGAAAAGAGGGATATCGCTATCGGGACATTGCAATCGTTACTGGAGACAGTGCTTCGTACGAGCGCGTTCTTAGAGAAGCAATGGAACAATATGAAATTCCCTACTTCTATGACAGCACAAAGGGAATCCTGCTCAATCCGTTTACAGAGTTTATACGTGCATGTCTGGAAGTGGTTACAACAGATTTTAGCTATGAAAGTGTGTTCCATTATTTGAAGACAGGTCTTACGGGATTCGCTATGGAACAGGTGGATGAAGTACAAAATTATGTTCGAGCCTTTGGGATTCGTGGTAAAAATCAATATCGAAAGCCATGGACAAAGAAGTATAAAGACCAGACAGAGGAGAATCTTGTGTCGCTCAATGAATTTCGTGAGAAGTTCTATTCGAATATGGAACACCTGAGTGATGTTATGTTAACTGGTACAGAAAAGAAAGGAAAGGTAAAAGATTACCTTCTGGCACTCTATCAGTTTATAGGCGAGCACAGAATTCAGAGTCAGCTTTCTACGTATGAACAGTATTTCAGAACGATTGGAGAACAGACAAAAGCCAGAGAGTTCTCACAGATTTATCAGATGGTGATGGATTTGTTCGATCAAATGATGGAGCTTCTTTCAGAAGAGACGGTGACCTGGAAAGAATTCTCTGATATTCTGGATGCTGGATTTGGCGAGATTCGTGTGGGAATGATTCCGCCAGGGGTTGACCAAGTAGTTGCGGGTGATATGCAAAGAACCCGATTATGTGAGATTAAGGCGCTTTTCTTTATGGGAATGAATGATGGTATGGTGCCTAAGGCTGGAGGAAGTGGCGGTATCATTTCGGAAATGGACCGCGAATTCTTACAGCAAAAGGATATCGAATTGTCACCGACAACAAGACAACAGGCCTATATACAAAGACTCTACTTATATATGTATCTGACAAAGCCGTCAGAACGTCTGTACATTTCCTATTCTGGAGTATCTGGGGATGGTTCAACGCTTCGCCCTTCCTATTTTGTAGGAACACTGTGCAGGATGTTTCCAGAGATGGAGACAGACACGGAAGATGGTAATCGAACGTATGAGGATATCCTTACTGTCTGGGAGGGTCTGTTTAAGATCACAGAAGATATTGGAAGAAATGGACACACGAAGGAGTTCCTGGAATTATATAGTTATCTCCTGTCAGAAGAGAGCAGGGTCAAACTGATAGACAAAATGACACAACTGTCATTTGCCAATTATCGCGCTGATCCAATTTCACGGGCTGTTGCAAGAACACTGTATGGGACGGTATTGAAGAATAGTGTTACCAGACTGGAACAGTTTGCCTCTTGTGCCTATGCTCATTTTTTGCAATACGGATTACGCCTGAAGGAAAGAGAAGAATTTTCTTTTGATCCCAGTGATATGGGAAGTGTTTTTCATAATGCATTGGAGGAGTATTCCAATCTTTTGACGAAAAGCTCCTATAGCTGGTTTGACATTCCTCAGGAGGAAGCAGAGAAATTAGTAACAGAGGCTCTGACCCTGGCAGTAAGAGAGGAAATCGGCGAAATACTGCAAAGTAGTGCACGAAATAGTTATATCATAAACCGTATGGATCGTATTTTGAGGCGTACAGTCTCTGTATTGACCGAACAAGTCAGAAGGGGCGATTTTGTACCAAATGAGTACGAAGTAGCCTTTTCCGAAAGCACGGATTTATCTACGATTGATGTGGAACTATCCGAAGATGAGATGTTAAAGCTAAGAGGAAGGATAGATCGTCTCGATACGCTCGAGACAGCAGATAAAGTCTATGTTAAAGTGGTAGATTACAAATCAGGAGCAAAATCGTTTGATTTAGTATCGGTTTATTATGGATTACAGCTTCAGCTGGTGGTATACATGAACGCTGCGATATCTATAGAAGAAAGAAAGCATCCCGATAAGGAAGTTATTCCAGCTGGAATCCTCTATTATCATATGGACGATCCTATTGTGGAACGTGGCGATGATTCACATATTCCAGAGGAAAAACGTTCGGAGCATATACGACATCAGTTGATGAAGGAGTTATCCATGAAGGGATTGATTGAACAGGATCCCTTCATCATAGATAGTATGGACCACAATATTTCAGGACGGTCAGAGGTGATTCCCGTTGCTATGAACAAGGATGGTTCTATATCTAAACTCTCTTCTGTTGTAAGCAGTGAAGATTTGAAGACAATATCAGATTATGTAAACCAGAAAACGGTACAGCTTGGTCGTGATATTTTAAATGGTCACATAGAAGTGAATCCATATGAAATGTCGAATCATTCAGCCTGTGAGTATTGTGGATATCGTGCTGTTTGCGGGTATGATGAAACGATCCCGGGCTATCGAAAAAGAAAACTGCCTTCAGCAAAGACAGACGAGGTGCTTGCAAGAATGTCTTCGGAAGGAGTGGAGAAAGTATGAATTTTACAAAGGATCAACAACAGGTAATTGATACAAGGGGAAGGAATCTTCTAGTATCGGCGGCAGCAGGATCCGGAAAGACAGCGGTTCTGGTGGAACGAATTATTCAGATGATTACAGATCCGAAGCATCCGGTGGACGTAGACAGACTTCTGGTAGTTACCTTTACCAGAGCCGCCGCGGGAGAAATGAGAGAAAGAATTCAGACTGCTATTTTGAAGAAGCAGGCAGAGCTTCCTGAGGATGAGAATCTACAACGACAATGTACGCTGATTCATAATGCCAGTATTACCACCATTGACCGCTTCTGTAAAAGTATTTTACAGAATCATTTTCACACGATTGGACTGGATCCGAATTTTCGTGTAGGTGATGCAGGAGAACTGCAATTGCTGATGCAGGATGTTATGGATGCAGTTTTAGAGGAGGCGTATCAGAAGCATTCCGAGCGTTTTCTGTCCTTTATGGAATCTTTTTCGACGAGGAAGAACGATCGCGATGTTGTAGAAGCAATTTTGCGTTTATACCAGTACTCACAGAGTAAACCATTTCCGGAACAATGGCTTCAGAGCTGTTCTGCACTTTATCGCATTCAGACGGAACAGGATTTGGAACAGCATGAGTGTGTACAGGAATTAATCCACATGGTGATGGAGGAATTACATGAACTCCAGCAAGAGGCGCAAGGAACATTGGAGCTTTGCCTGGAACCAGATGGACCACATATGTATGAACAGGCGATTAGAGCTGATATCGAACAGCTTATTTATCTTCAAAAAAGTAATGATTTTCATACATTATATCGTGCGTTTGCCACAATATCCTATGAAACCTTGGGTCGTAAATCAGATCCCACGGTTTCAGAAGAAAAGAAGGAACTCGTAAAGGGAAGAAGAGCTTCCATGAAGAACAGTTTGGAGTCCTTCCGAACCAGATTCTTTTTCACCTCTCCTACGCGCATGACCGAGGATTTGATGGCGTGTAAGGAAAATGTAGAGGAGCTTACCAGTCTGACAATGGAGTTTTTGAAACGATTTGAAGCAGAAAAGAAGGAAAGGAATATTGTTGATTTTGGCGATTTAGAACACTTTGCTCTAAGAATACTGCTAAAGGAAGAGAATGGTATTTACGTACCAAGTAAAGCTGCTTTGGAGTATCGGGATTACTTTGAAGAGATATTGATTGATGAGTATCAGGATAGTAATGATGTTCAGGAACTTCTGCTTACCACGATTTCAAGGACGGAAGGTGAATGCCGTAATCTCTTTATGGTTGGAGATGTTAAGCAGAGTATCTATAAATTCCGCCTTGCAAAACCGGAGCTCTTTACGGAAAAGTATCATAGGTATCAAAAAGTATCGGAATGTCTCGAAGCTCTAAATGGCAAAATTGATCTTCATCAGAATTTCCGTTCCAGAGGAGAGGTGCTGGATACCGTGAATTACATGTTTTCCCAACTCATGGAGCACTCGGTCGGCGGCATAGATTATGATGAGGAAGCAAGTCTGTATCTGGGAGCTGATTATCCGGAGCCTGATAAAGAAAGAAAAAAGGACTACGACACAGAAATTTGGATTGCCGAAGAGGATGAGACAAAAGAGGTTGATAGAAAACTCCTGGAAGCACGAATGGTTGCTGAAAGAATCAAAGAGCTACATCAGACCTTTACGATATGGGACAAGAAGAAAAAGGAATATCGTGAAGCATGCTATTCGGACATAGTAATACTATTACGAACGAATAGTGGGTGGGATTCTGTATTTCAGGAGGTTCTCGAGGAGGCAGGGATTCCAACACACGTTGCCTCAAAAACCGGATATTTTACATCCATTGAGATTAAAACGATTCTGAATTACCTGAAATTACTTGACAATCCACGGGATGATCGTAATTTGGCGGCAGTATTAAAGAGTATTTTGGGAGAATTTTCAGATGAGGAACTGGCAATCATTCGTGTAGCTCAACAGGAAGGCACTTTTTTTGACGCCTTTATCCATGCTGCAGCTGTGGCGTGTGAAGCCATATCACCCAAGCTTCGGGAGAAGTGTGTTGAATTCAAGGAAAAGTATGAGAGCTTCCGTAGGAAAGTGCCATACTTACCTATTCATGAACTACTTCAGGATATTATTCGTGAATATCATTACAATGTTTTGATTGGAGCAATGCCGGCAGGTAAAAAGAGACGAGCGAATCTCGATATGCTTCTGGAAAAGGCAACCGATTTTGAGAATACGAGCTATAAGGGACTGTTCCATTTTGTACAATACATTGAACTCTTGCAAAAATATAATGTGGATTATGGAGAGGCCGGCCTGTCGGGAGAAAATGAGGATACGGTACGTATCATGAGTATCCATAAGAGTAAGGGCCTGGAGTTTCCAATCTGTTTTGTATGTGGAACCGGTAAGAAATTCAATACACAGGATTTAAAGCAGCGCCTTATTCTGGATGCAGAGTATGGTATTGGAATGGACTACGTCGATCCGGTACAAAGAGTAAAAGAAAGTACCATTATCAAGAATTACCTCATTACGCATCAAGCTGTCGAAAATCTGGGAGAAGAGCTTCGTGTCTTATATGTTGCAATGACTAGAGCGGAAGAAAAACTGATATTGACCGGAACGGTTCCCTCGTTTGAAAAGATGGAAAAGGGACCAGTGGAAGCTTCCTCACGTCTGGTGCGTCATTCTTCAAGCTTTTTGGAATGGATTCAATTAGCTTTTGCAGGAAAAGAAACAGACCCGCGACTCCCCGTAAAGTATTATTATCGGAAGCTGTCGGATTTTGTAAAGGAAGAGATGGTGACACAGGTTAGAGAGACTCGTGAGCAGGAATACTATGCGCAATTGCAGCCGGGAGTTTGTTATGAGGAAGGACTTCATGCTCATCTGGAGGAAGCATTTCACTTTATGTATCCTTATCCGGGTTGTGATCGTGTGTTTGCAAAAATAAGTGTATCCGAATTGAAACGACGTCAGCTTCCTGGCGAGGAGGAAGACGCCAGGAAACTTTTTGAAAATAAGGAGCCTGAAGAAATACTTCCCCGATTTCTTATGAAATCAGAAGCAGGGGATGTGAAGGGATCTACGAGAGGAACTGCTTTCCATAAGGTTATGGAGCTTTTACCGCTGGAGGGTATAAAGGAAGGCGACTCAGTCGAAGACAGAATCGCCACAATGATTACAGATAGAAGATTGGATCGAGATATGGCAGCACTGGTGAAGGTCTCCTCCATTGAAAGATTTCTGCAGAGTAATCTCGCACGAAGGATGAATGTGGCGGCCAAGAGGAATAAACTCTTTCGAGAACAGCCATTTGTACTTGGAACGCCCGCAAGTGAGCTTGACAAGTCGTATCCTTCCGAGGAGCTGATCTTGATTCAGGGAATTATAGATGCCTACTTTGAAGAAGACGACGGACTTGTGGTGCTGGACTATAAGACCGATCGGGTAGACACGGGGGAAGAACTCGTAAAAAAATACAAGGTACAGCTGGATTACTATGCAAAAGCACTGGAACAAATGACCGGAAAACGTGTAAAAGAAAGGCTTATTTACTCTTTTGCACTTCAAAAGGAGATTGTTCTTTAGTCTAAATTGTTCTTGGATAAAAGAAACTCTAAAAATCGAATCGCATGATCCGTATTGACAGCTGTGGAGGAAATGGTAAAGATAGGGCGGACAGAATCTGAGTATACGCCCTTCTGTTTGCCATCGTTATATCCGTCCTTCAGAATTACAGAATCATCAATGTACAAACCAATGGGAATACGACCATCCTCTTCGTATTCATAGTAATAGTATTCGTATTTGCCTTCTAATTTTTTTTGCAAGTCCTCGGGTAGAACTTCTTCTAGATTTACAAAAGCAGAGATGGAAGCATAATTATCAATGACTGGTGCATCCGCAACGATCACATCGAGACTTCCGGCACTGAGCATTGCCGTAATCTTCTGCGCATAACTAAAGGACATTTGATCGGAAGCATCATAGTTGATCGACATTCCGGTATCAATCATAACGTCAAACTGGGATGAATCTATGCCTGCGTATTCGATAAAATCAGGCTTGAGATGAGTCATGCTCGAATCGTATACATTCGTATTAAGCAATGCGGCATTCATTACGCTGTCCTTACGTGTTACTATGGAGTAAATAAAGGAAATAATGACTGCAATAAGAACCACAGCAATAATAATGTGAACTTTATAGTAATAAAGAATATAAGAGAATTTTTCTTTACGGGACATGTCATTCATTTTTTTGTGTTGTTCCCGGATTTCTTGATTCATTGCCATTTCTTTTTCCTACCTTTTTGAATTATTCCTCTATCCTAACACAAAAATGAGGATTTGGAAACCGTGTTGTTTGTGAGTTGGGTCTGTGATATACTCATAGTGTTATTTTGAATTCGTGTGAAAATGAGCATTCACACGGGAGTTTTGTGCTTGCGCCCAAAATATGCGGCGCATTGGTAGATTGGAGAGTTGTATGAAAAAAAGAAAGTGGCTGATCTCGGTGGGAATCTTCCTCGTGATAGTTGCAATCCTTATGATCGTTTTATATAGAAAAGCCCGTGTCATTCTCTACCAGACACATTATCAGGAGGAACCTTCGGGGTGTAAAGATACCTTTTTTTCCAATAAGAAAGTACTTGTTGTCGTTCCTCATGAGGATGATGAGTATACTTTGGCCGGGGGAGTGCTCGAACAGTATGTTGCTTGTGACTCTGACATACGTGTCGTATTTACAACGAATGGTGACGCTTATGGCGGCGGTGATAAACGGATTCGTGAAGCACTCAGAGACCTGGAGGTTATGGGGATTCCGACGGAAAATGGGATTTTTCTTGGCTATGGAGATAGCTGGACGACAGAATACGGACATATCTATAATGCCCCGGGGGATGAGATAATTACATCAATGCTTGGAGAGAAGAAAACATATGGAATTGAGGAGCATCCTGATTATCATACAGAAAAAACAGGAAGACCTGCGGACTATACGAGAGATAATCTCGTACAAGATTTGGAGGCTGTGATTCTGGATTTTGAACCTGACGTCATCTACGATATTGACCTTGATGAACATCCGGATCATCGTTCTACTTCTCTGATGCTTGACGAGGCATTGGCAGGTATTTTACAGCGTGATGACAATCCATACACTCCTATGGTATATAAGGGATTTGGGTATTGTACAGCATGGGATTCGGTGGATGATTTCTATGGATTTAACGCGTTATCCACAAAGAATCCTTCATCGAATGATGTAATGGAAAAAAGAACAGAATATAAGTGGTCGGATCGGGTTCGCATACCGGTTGATGCTCGTTTTCTTTCCTATACAAAGAGATCCTCCTGCGCCTATCCGGCACTGGAAGCTCATAGTTCGCAGGACGCCATTGCGAATCTAACCAAGATTGTGAATTCGGATAAGGTCTTCTGGAAGTGGGAGACGGATGGGCTACAGTATCAGGCACAGGTAAATGCGAGCAGTGGGGATGCTTCTGTACTAAAGGATTTCAAGAGAACAGACTTTGCTGATATTTGTGATGAGACCAGCTTTGGGGAAAAGGGGATTTGGATTCCGGCTGCATCAGATTCCAACGCCTTTGTCACGTATTCTTTTTCAGAGCCGCACGATATTGAAAAGGTTATTTTGTATGATAATCCTTCCTTGACAGATAATATAATTCATGGGAAACTGTCCTTTAGTGACGGGAGTTCTATGGAAGTCACTGATTTTCCTACAAATGGAAGTCCGATGGAGGTTCTGCTTGATAAAAAAAGCGGGATTACAGAGGTGACCTTTTCCATCACAGAAAGAGAAGGCGATAAAGCCGGACTTTCTGAGTTTGAAGTATATACTTCCAAAGAGAATGCATTTGATTCTGCAAATGGATTTATTAAGATTATGGCAGAGGATAATTTTCTGTATGATTACTATGCTCCGCAGAAGAAGGAATTGGAGTTTGAGATTTACAGCTATCCTGGGCGTGAAATCAATCTGGAGAATGATTATATGGTTTCTCTTGATGGCAGGACAATAGATAATGCCTCCTATCCGGGAGTGAATATGCTTCGGCTTCCTTATGATGGAAAAGAGCATATATTACGAATTCAGTCCAAGGATCAAACACAGATTTACGATGAGATTCGAATCCGCCCACTTACCATGATGGATCGTTTGCTAATCTCATCCTGTCAGAAAATAGAAGCATTTCGAGACCGCGATCGTAACAAAGCGGAAGAATGAAAGGGTATTTCATGGATTATAAAGAGCAGATAGTGATTTTGGTTCCGTCCTTAAATCCGGATCAAAAGTTTTACAAGGTAATAGAATCTATCAAAAAAGCTGGATTTTCGAATATTGTCTGTGTAGATGATGGAAGTACAGAAGAGTCGAAAAAGTTCTTTTTGGATGCAAAGGATCGGTTCGGCTGTGACATCTTTACACATTGCGTCAATATGGGGAAGGGACGAGCATTAAAGGATGGTATGAATCATATTAGGAATTACTATCCTGACTGCGTGGGCATTGTTACTGTTGATGGCGATGGTCAGCATACCATTCAGGACATCGAAAAGTGTGCGAAAAGCGTAATGGAACATCCGGATTCTCTTATCATGGGATGCCGTAGCTTCCGGAAAGAGAATATTCCATTTAAGAGTCGATTTGGGAATATTATCACCAGCAAAGTCATGGCTTTGCTCTGTGGGATTCATCTTTCGGATACACAAACTGGCCTGCGTGGAATTCCAATGGGGCTTGTTGATGAGTTTGCCGTGATTTCGGGTGAGCGATTTGAGTATGAGATGAATATGATTTTGAAGGCAAAGGAAATGGAGGTTGCTCTTTTAGAGGTACCAATTGAGACAGTCTATCTGGATGACAACAGCAGCTCACACTTCAATCCGATTGTTGATTCTTTCAAGATTTATGCACAGTTTTTTAAATTTGTGTTCTCTTCATTGTCCTCCTTTGTAGTTGATATTATTCTTTTTACTTTATTTATATCTGTTTTGAAGCCTATTTTTGTGGCATCGACGGAGTATATTGTTGTAAGCACCGTTGCAGCAAGGATTTTCTCGGCAATTTACAACTATTCCATCAACCACCGCAAGGTATTCCATAGCAGGGCTTCGGTGAATAAGAGTCTTACAAAGTATACACTATTGGCTGTTTGTCAGTGTTTGCTTTCCGCGGGATTGGTAGCACTGTGGTTTCACTTGTCCGGCTATAATGCTTCTATTATCAAGATTATTGTAGATACATGCTTGTTTCTATTTAGTTTTCAGATTCAAAGGGAATGGGTGTTTAAGAAATGATGGCTATTCTAATGTTGTTTTTGGCAGCAGGTGTATGTGCGGCAGCAATGAAAAGGAGAATCGGAGAGGTTTTGCCGGTTCTGGTTGCCCTGATGATGTTACTGTTATACGGGATTTCTATTTTGGGCTATTTATCCAGGGCAGGTCTGGCAGCAGGTCTGTTCTTTCTTGTACTCCTTTTGGGAGTAGGTGTTGTGTGGCGTAAAAATCTAAAGAAGCTTGGAATTCGAGGGATTGCTAAGCAGTATATTGATATTGAGCTGGCTGTTTACTTGATTTTGTGCATTCTCGTATTGATTCTGTTTCGGATGCATCGTGTAACAAATTGGGATGATCTGAATTACTGGGCCATCTTTCCCCGTAATATGTATGAGATTAATGGATTTCCCACGGGTAGTAATAGTTGTACTCTGTTCAAGGATTACTCACCTATCGTACAGATTCTCTACTTTTTTGGCTTTCAGAGTATTGGGAAGTTCTCCGAATCTCTGATGTTTTCCATCAACAGTATTCTGCTGTATACCTTTTTACTTCCTTTCTTTGGTTGGAATAGGAAAGAGTGGAAGCGCAGCATTTTGCTTTGCCTGACGGGTATTCTGTTTCCGGCAGTTGCCATGTTCCAGCAGTTTCATTGCCTTGGAGTGGATTGCATTATGGGAATTCTGTTTGGCTATCTGATTTATAGCATCTTTGATGCAAAAGAACGGGATATTTTCTACTATATAAGGATAGCAGTGGTGGCAAGTCTCTTTATTCTTACCAAATCGGCAGCAGTTCTGTTTGTAGTAATTACATTTTTCCTGCTTCTGGCATCCTGGGAACGGTTGTCTGTAAAGAAAGCTGCTTTATCTGTGGCGGTCTATCTTCCGGCACTGGCAAGCTACTTTAGTTGGATTATTTTCTGTAAAATTCGTGGGAATTATTCGTATCTCACAGAGAGAGTAACTGCGAATGTGCAGAATCCCGGACAGATGATTTTTCCTTCGTATACGTCATCTACCATTCGTGAATTTTTCTATCAATGTATTCGTATGCCATTAAATGATGGGCGGATTGGATTGAGTCCTGTTATGATACTGATTCTATTTTTGGCCACTGCCTTCATGATGACAGAAAATGAGAGATTGGGTAAGGGGGAAAAAAGAGCTGTTGTAATTCTGAATATTGGACTAGTAATTTATCTTGCTTCTTTAATTTATATGTATTTGTTTGTTTTTGATCCCTGGGAGGCAGAGTCTCTTTCAAGCTTTGACCGTTACATCGGAATCTATTTGGTAGGACTTCTTTACATCTCCCTGTTTGTGGCAGCTAAGAATCTTCCAGAGGTTCGATTTGTTCCGATTCTTCTTGTTTGCATTCTAACTTTGAATTATGATTTGTTGTCAGAGAGTTTTTCACCAGTAAGGTATGAACAGGAGAATCATAATCTGATAGAAGAGAGGGAGCAGTGGGAAGCAACATTTCGGACTCTTCGTGAGGAGCATCCTGAAATTGCGAACAGAAGGATTCTATTATGGTCTTCCGACGAGAATCAGGGACGAGATAAGTTTGCGCAATACGCAGCAGTTCCCAATGTAACAGATGTATATGCCGGAGAAAAAGAAGGCGCATATGAGAAGGCAAGAGAGCGAAGAATGGATTATATTTATCAAATGGAATCGAATTCACTTACAAAAGTGGAATAGTGTGTTGTTTGATGTCGAAAAATTTGCTATAATGAGACTTAATCAATTTTTAGGAAGGCATGGTGAAGCATATGAATGAAGCTTTTGTGGAATGGATAGTTGCCAGAAAGACGAAACCGACAGATATTGTTATTAAGGGAGTAAGCATCGGGGTGACGGTAGTGTTACTCGTGATTGGCTTAATGTATCCATTATTTCTGATACTGGGAGTAGCTGCAGGAGCTCTTTGCTATTTCTTGTTACCCAATCTCGACTTGGAATATGAATACCTGTATATAGATAAGACACTTCAGATTGACAAGATCATGTCAAAACAGAAGAGAAAAAAGGTTGTCGAATACGACATGAATAAGATGGAGATATTTGCAGGAGAGAAGGCATATCAATTAGATGAGTTTAAGAACCGACAGATGAAGACATTTGATTTTTCATCAGGAGAAGAGAATGCCAATCGTTATATTCTAATTATCAATGAAGGAGAGACGAAGCGGATTATCCTTGAACCAAATGAAGAAATGGTTAAAATGATCAAGGGCCAGTTCCCGCGAAAAGTTTTTTAGAATTTCATTGACATAAAAATTGTTTTTTGTTACACTCATGAGAAAATCAATGAATCGATTACAGAAAAGGAGAAAAGACAGATGGGTCAGATAATTGGTGAAGGAATTACGTTTGACGATGTATTGCTTGTACCGGGATATTCTGAAGTTATTCCAAATCAAATAGATTTAACAACCTATTTGACAAAGAAGATCAAGTTAAATATTCCGATGATGAGCGCAGGCATGGACACTGTTACAGAGCATAGAATGGCAATTGCCATGGCAAGACAGGGTGGAATCGGTATTATTCATAAGAATATGACGATTGAAGAGCAGGCGGATGAAGTCGACAAAGTAAAACGTTCCGAAAACGGTGTTATCACAGATCCATTTTCATTATCTCCGGAACATACCTTAAAAGATGCGGACGAGCTTATGGGCAAGTTCCGAATCTCCGGAGTTCCTATTACCGAAGGCCGTAAGCTGGTAGGTATCATCACAAATCGTGACTTAAAATTCGAAACAGACTTTAACAAGAAAATTAGAGAAAGCATGACTTCAGAAGGATTAATTACAGCAAAAGAGGGAATTACTCTGGAAGAAGCTAAGAATATCCTTGCAAAGGCAAGAAAAGAAAAGCTTCCTATTGTGGATGAGAACTTTAATTTAAAGGGATTAATTACGATTAAGGATATTGAAAAACAGATTAAATATCCTATGTCTGCAAAGGATGAGCAGGGAAGACTTCTTTGTGGTGCAGCAGTCGGTATTACAGCGAATGTATTGGATCGTGTTGAAGCACTTGTTAAATCGAAAGTAGATGCGATTGTTTTGGATTCCGCTCATGGATATTCCAAGAATGTTATTGAATCCATCAAGATGATTAAGAACGCATATCCTGATGTTCAGTTGATTGCAGGTAATATTGCAACCGGTGATGGTGCAAGAGCACTGATCGAGGCTGGAGCTGATGCCGTTAAGGTAGGAATGGGACCTGGTTCCATTTGTACCACACGTGTTGTTGCCGGTATTGGTGTACCTCAGATTTCAGCAATTATGGATTGCTACAAAGTTGCAAAAGAGTATGGTATTCCCGTTATTGCCGATGGTGGTATTAAATATTCCGGAGATATGACGAAAGCAATTGCTGCTGGTGGAGATGTCTGCATGATGGGTAGTATGTTTGCCGGATGTGACGAGAGCCCGGGAACATTCGAACTGTTCCAGGGAAGAAAATATAAGGTGTATCGTGGTATGGGATCGATTGCAGGCATGGAAAATGGCGCAAAAGATCGTTATTTCCAAACGGATGCCAAGAAGCTTGTGCCGGAAGGTGTAGAAGGACGAGTTGCATATAAGGGTAATGTTGAAGATACAGTATTCCAGTTGATGGGTGGTCTTCGTTCCGGTATGGGATATTGCGGAACCCCTTCCATTCCAGAGCTAAAGGCAAATGGTAAGTTTGTTAAAATTACTGCTGCTTCACTGAAGGAGAGTCATCCACATGACATCCATATTACGAAGGAAGCACCGAATTATAGTTTGGATGATAAATAATGATATCATGGAGACTGATGAATGAGATATTATATAGGCAGTGAAGTTAAAAATGCCTTACACAAAAGATATACACTCGGTTATGTGGTTGGTATCGTGGTGTTGTGTGTATTGGCCAATCTATCAATGATATGTTTTCGCAGTATTTATGGTATGAACGATGGTTCTTTTGCATATAATCTGATTATTTTTGCAGAGGGAGTTTTCGTTATTCCATATTATACCTGTATTGTGATTGCAGATATTGTATTTGGTAAAGAGTATCCGGATCCGAGGATTCGAGACAAGTCGACGATTGGTTTATCGAGGACCAAGATATACTTTGGAAAGTTACTAGCAATTCTGATTCTTTCCTTTATGCTGATGCTGGTAGCAATCGTCTTATTTATTGGAATTACGTTTCTATTCCAGTTTAATGATGGCACGATTGATCTCCTGACGATCATGGATTTTCTGGAGAAGCTGGTAGTTGCCTTACCGTTGTGGATAGCTGGAATATCAATTGGTAATATGTTCTTATTTGCATCACGCAATAAGAAACGTGCCTTTATTGGTTTTTTCCTACTGATCATCTTAATTCCAAGAGTAATTATGTTTTTGGCAGCAGAACCGTTTGTCTTACCGCCATTTACATGGATTACGAAGATTCTGATTACGCCGGAATTTAATGCATTGCAGTTTTACTTTACCATGAATGCGAAAAAGGATTATTTATTAGGATTTGTATATACAGCTTTATCCTGCGGATATGGTGTATGGAAGTTTAATAAAAGAGAATTTTAAAATACAAAAGAGAAAGGCTCCGGTAATACTACTGGAGTCTTTTTTAGAGGTTAGTGTCTAAATAAATTTTTACACGGCAACTTTGTGCTTGCGCCCAAAGTTTGCGGAGCATTAGCAAGAATGGAAGTTAGTATGAGAAAATATAAGTGGATGTCAGTAATTCCGGCAGTTTTTATTATGATCCTGATTTTCTGCTTTTCGGCTCAAGAAGCTGAGGAGTCCACGATTACCAGTACAGCAGTCGGTCGATTTGTTGTAGAACTTCAGATGGGGATTACGGGGACGGATATTCCGCCGGAATTGATTGAGAAGCGGGCGGTCGAAATTGATGAGTATGTACGTAAGGGAGCACATATGACAGAATATGCCATATTGGGTCTTGCTCTTCTTTTTCCATTTACCTGTTTTCAGGTAAAGAGTACGATTGGATATTTTATTGCATCAATGATAGGAGTAGTTTATGCTGCATCGGATGAATTCCATCAGACCTTTGTAAGGGGACGCAGCGGATGTATCCGCGATGTGGTTATCGATGCGACTGGTGTCATTCTTGCCCTTGCAATTACGCGTTTTATCGCACGTTTAACAAAAACTTTACAAAAGAAAAAGCATAACTTTACATAAGAAATGTATATTGGTGATGTTGAAATAGTGACATCAGTAATATATGCGAATGAAACTCACAGCAATTTTCGCTGTAAGAAAGATTCGCAGGAATGAGGAGATTTATGGAAAACGTTGAAATGCTTTTTAAGTTTGTTGGCGGAGTAGGTATGTTTTTGTATGGTCTGCATATTATGGCAGAAGGATTGCAAAAGACAGCAGGTGACAGAATGAAAAAATTGTTGGGTTATTTGACCAACAATCGATTACTTGCAATCTTGGTCGGAGGTGTAATTACAGCAGTTATCCAAAGTAGCTCGGCTACTACGGTCATGGTAGTTGGATTCGTAAATGCCGGTATCATGAACTTGAGTCAGGCAACCGGCGTCATCATGGGTGCTAATATTGGAACGACAGCAACGGCATGGCTCGTTTCGTTAGGATCACTTGGAAGTATTTTTAAACCAGAGTTCTTTGCTCCTTTGGTAGTGGGCATTGCTGCCTGCCTGATACTCTTTACTAAGAGTGAGAAGAAGAGAATCTATGGAGAAATGCTGATTGGCTTTGGACTATTATTCATTGGCTTGTCGTTTATGTCAGGAGCCATTGCTCCTTATCGGGATGCGCCTGTCTTTACAAAGGTATTTTCTACATTAGGAAAGAATCCTATCCTTGGAATCCTGGCAGGTACAATTGTAACAGCAATCATTCAGAGTTCTTCTGCATCGGTAGGAATTCTTCAGACATTGGCCATGAATGGTATGGTACAATGGAATTCGGTTGTATTTATTACACTTGGACAAAACATCGGTACCTGCGTAACTGCTATGATTTCAAGTATTGGTGCAAAAACAAATGCAAAACGCGCAGCGTTGATTCATCTTCTATTTAATGTACTTGGTGCGGCCATAGTAGGCGTTGCCATGTATGTTATCTTTCTGCTTGACAAGCAATGGGCTAATTCGACGATTTCATCCGTTGAGATTTCGATTTTCCATACCATATTTAATATTGTAAATACCATTGTATTGTTTCCCTTTATTAACAAGCTGGTCAAGCTTTCAGAACTATTACTTCCCGATCATCAAGAAGCGGTGGTCGAAAACGAGCTGCTTCCTCACCTTGATGACAGACTTTTGGAAACTCCATCAATTGCGATAGAACAGGTTGAAAAGGAAGTCATTCATATGGGTAATACCGTTATTAGCCAGATGAGAGAATCGATGGATGCATTACTGTCGAAAAGCAGTAAAAAAGCAAAGAAAGTGTTTGAAGTAGAGGAAACAATTGACCGAATCACCGAGATTCTATCGGATTACTTAGTAAAAATTGGGAATCTGCCTATGACAGAAAGTCAGAATAAAGTAGTAAGTAATTTATTTTATGCGGTAAATGACCTTGAAAGAATCGGTGATCACTGCGATAATATAGCTGAGCTTGCAATAAAAATGAAAGAGGACAAAATTGAGTTTTCCGAGAAAGCAATTAAGGGACTCAATCAGATTTATACAAAGACGATTGATGCCGTCATTCAGGCAAATATTGCAAGAGAGTACCATGATATTGGAGCTATCGCAATTACATTGGGCAATGAAGAATGTGTTGACCGTTTGGAAGAGGAATTGCGTAAAGGACATATCAAGCGTCTGTCCAAGAACCAATGTACTACACAAAGCGGTATCATTTTCCTTGATGTTCTGACAGCTATGGAGCGAATATCAGATCATGCAGTTAATATGGTAGGCTATGTAAAAGAGGAGATTTCTTTAACATGAAAATAAAGCTATTCTGTACGTATGTCTTAATCGCAGTGCTGACTATTGTGTCTGCTGAAATTGTTTTCTGGACAAAAGGCTATCAGTTTATTGACAGTCAAAGCACGACACATAGTCTGGAACAAGCACAGCTTTTGTCTGATATCTATGTAGAAGGTGATTTTGTGGATCAGGAAAAAAGCCAGAGCTTTGTTGACCAGTACGGGGAGAAATATGGAATTCGTATTACGATTATTGACCGAAGTGGAATGGTCATAGCCGACTCGGGTTCAAGGGCTAAGAGTATGGAGAACCATAAGGACCGTGAGGAATTTGTCAAAGCTCTTGGAGGTGAGAGCTATACGACCAGGAGAAAGTCTCATACGCTGGGACTGGGTTATGATTATACGGCTGTGCCACTGGAAACCAAGGATTTTTCCGGCGCACTTCGCGTGGCTGTTCCATTGACTGCGTTGAATGAGCTGAATGTTGAATTGGCAAAGCAGGTCATACTGTCGCTTGGCATCTGTTTCCTGCTGGTACTTGGTGTTTCTGCCTGGCTGACAACAAAGGAGGACAAGCCGGATAAGAAGGAGTCGTCTGTTACGATTCTTCCTTTTATAGATAAAGATTTTAGACGTGGTATGGACGATACGTTACAAATTGATTCTATTCTCATTAATCGTACCAAGCGAAGTGTCTCTATCGATGGAGAACCGGTAGCTCTTTCGAAAAAGGAATTTGAGCTCTTATGTCTGCTCGCCGAAAATAGAGGACGTGTCTTTTCCAGAGAAGTACTATTGGAAAAGATATGGGGATATGAATACTATGGAGAGACGAGGACGGTAGATGTACATATCCGTAATCTGAGGAAGAAAATCGAACGTGATAGTGAACACCCAAACTATGTGATAACAGTACGTGGATATGGTTATAAATTCTGTTGAAAAAAGATGTGAATTCATGTAGAATGAGAGATAAAGAGCGTCATAAGTCATTCTTAGCATGAGGTGGACATGGATTACGCAGACAGAAATTCGGTGGATGTTGCAAAATTACAACAGATTCAAGACAGCTTTAGTGAAGCTGCGCATTTGTTTGCTTTTTGTGTTGATGCAAACGGCAGAAAACTGACGCATATTTCAGGAAATAGAGAAGAAGCAAAAAAAATTGTAGAGATGCTGAGCAATGAGTTACTGGCACTTATGCTGGATCGGATTATGGCAGATACTCCGGAGGAGCAGGTGATAGAGGAGACTATGGATCCCAATGTACTCGTCGCAGGCATCTCTATTAAAGTGCAAAATGTGGTACTTCTGAATTGGATTATTCTTGGAGTCGTGGACAATCCGGAGGGGAAGTATTCCGTGGTAACTACAAGAGAGCTTTTTGATAAAGCTTTGGATTTTATTCGCATTGTATCAAAGACTGCTTATTCGGACAAGTTATTAGCAGTGAGTGCGACGGCAGAATCCAGAAAGTATCGTTTGGCAGAAAGGAAGATGTCCGAGTCTCTTGCACAGAGTGAAGCGATGACAGACATTGTTCAGATGCTGGAAAGTGATGATGGAATCGAGAGTATTCTTTCAAGTATTCTGAAGGAAGCACAGAAGATTGTAACGGTAAGCCATGCCTATGTCATTCGGAGCAATCATGACCATACATCTTCTATTGTAGGGGAGCATTTTGTGGAGGGACAGGACACTGTTTTCCCCGCTGCAGAATCGTTTCCGGTACCTGAGTATTTGGAAGGCGTTGAACGTACAGTCGCAATTTCATCTAAGACTAGATTATCAGATGAGCAGAGGATATCCCTACATAAGTATGGTATCTATGGGATTGCAATCATGCCGATCACGATCAATGGCAGAGTAGCGATGCATGTGTGTTTTATGGAGTGCAGAAAAAACAAAATATGGGAGCTGCAGGAGATTAAATTCTTAAACGATGTAACCAAGATTATTCAGAATATTCTTATTAAACGTATTCAGAAGAATTCCCTTGCGAGTTCCTTTGCTTCTTTGGAAGCTATTTTGGACAACGTAGGAAGTGGTATTTATGTCAAGGATAAGGTATCCGATGAATTGCTTTTTACAAATCGTGTGATCAAGCAGGCATTTTCCGACGAGTTGGAGGACGGAACCCTGTTTTCTATTATGGAGACGGCTCTGGCACAGGAGAAGCACTCAGGTAATAATGAGTTATTTTTCAAAAAGACGAACCGCTGGTATGATTTACATCAAACGGAGATAACCTGGGTAGATGGAAGGAGTGTCACTCTTTATGCTATCTACGATATTACGGACAAAAAGGTATATCAGGCTCAGATTGAGCAGCAGGCCAATAATGATTTCCTGACCGGACTTTACAATCGTATGTGTTGCGAAAAGGATCTCCAGCAATTTATACAGAAAAGTCTCGAACGTGAAGTAAGTGGAGCACTGTTTTATCTGGATTTGGATGATTTTAAGCATATTAATGACGGACTTGGGCATCAGTATGGGGATGTTCTGCTCAAGGCCATTGCGCATAGCTTACAGAGAGTAGAGGGAATAGAGGATACCTGCTATCGAATGGGAGGAGATGAATTTGTTATCATCGTTCCACCGGAGGAGTACAGCAGACTGGATGAGATCATGGATGAGATTAAGAGTATTTTTGAGAAACCATGGTTTTTAAAAGGAGCCGATTACTACTGTACCATGAGTATGGGTATTGTGACTTTCCCGGATGAAGGCAGAGATGTGCAGGATCTTATGAAAAAGGCCGATATTGCGATGTACGAAGCAAAACGAGGAGGCAAGAATCAAATATCCAGATTTGCGCAGGAATCCGATTTGTCTGCTTATCGTAGATTAGACCTCGAGAAAAATATGAGAACTGCCACTTCTTCTCTGGGTGGTTTTGAAGAGTTTGTGGTGTATTATCAGCCGGTTGTAGATATTCAGAAACCGGGGACACCTTGCGTTGGCGCTGAGGCATTGGTTCGATGGAATAATACGGAGCTGGGTTTCATGTCACCGGCGGACTTTATTCCGTTGGCAGAGTATTTGGGCTTAATCAATCCCATTGGTAATTATGTTCTTCGTAAGGCATGCGAGGACTGTCGTTTTTGGAATGAAAATGGTCATCCATATTACAAGGTAAATGTAAATCTATCTGTAGTGCAGCTCTTACAGAATGATATTGTAGAATCGATTAAGCAGGTAATTGATGAAACCGGTATTAACCCCAAGAATCTTACACTGGAGGTGACCGAGAGTCTGGCTATCAACGATATGAGCAGAATGAAGGAGATCATTCGACGGATTCGTGGTCTGGGAGCAAGAATTGCTTTGGATGACTTTGGAACAGGCTATTCTTCTCTGAATCATATCCGAGAGATACCACTCGATGTCATCAAGGTGGATCAGAGCTTTGTTCGTGATTTAGCAGTAAACCAGTATTCGCAATCCTTTATTAAGATGGTTTCTGAGCTGGCGGAAGCAATTGGAGTACGAGTATGTGTAGAAGGAATTGAGACCGAATCCCAGTACAATGTTTTAAAGGGTATGAAGGTTCGAATGATTCAGGGATACTATTTTAATAAACCTATGCCGCTTACAGAATTCGAAAGAAAATATGTTTTTAATCACTCTTAACAGAATAGGGGATGAAGCAAAATGAATACCATTGGTCTTCTATTGGAAGGTGGTGCCATGCGAAGCATTTTTACTGCTGGCGTACTGGACTGCTTTCTGGACCGTGAGTTTTATGTACCAAATATTATTTCAACATCTGCTGGAGCCTATGCGGGATTGAATTATATATCGAGACAAAGAGGAAGGACTGTTCAGACGAATATTGATACGATGAAAAAAGGCGATCAGTATATTGGACTGCGAACTTTTATTCGTACTAAGGGAAATTTATTTGATATGGATAAGCTTTTTGATCAATATCCCAATCAACTTTATCCATATGATTATGACCGCTTTTTTAAGTCAGAGGTTCGTTTTCAAGTAAGTACCTCTGATTGTCTAAATGGAAAAGCAGTGTATTTTGACGAGTTTGGGGACAGAAAGAGATTAATGAATATCATGCGGGCTTCCAACTCCTTACCCCTGATTTCACGTGTCGTTGAAATCGATGGAGTACCTATGATGGATGGAGGTATGATGGATCCCATTCCGATTTTCAAGGCGATTCAGGAAAAATGGGACAAACTAATAGTTGTTTTAACACAGCGTGAGGGATATCGGAAAAAAAGTCGTAGTTTTTACGTTGGAATTTTGAAGATACTCTACCGTAGATTTCCCAATTTTTTAAAAGCAATTGAAGAAAGACCTAAAAAATACAACCAGGCTTTGGAAATGGTAGAACAGCTTGCCAAAGAGAAGAAGATTTTTGTGATTTGGCCTACGATTCCTCCGGTAGGTAATAATACAACAAATGTTGATAAGCTGATGGAATTCTATCAGCATGGTTACGAGATGTGCGATGAAAACTTCGATTCGATGATGCAGTATATCAATGCATAAAATTGCCATACCGGTAAGGTATGGCAACTTTCTTATATCGTGTTATTTGCCATGGTTCGTACTTTCTGCATGGCGTTCACAACAGCAGGGATACACAGAACCAGGAGTGTCAGAATCATTTCAGGGAAAATGTAAGTAGCGTTATAACCAAAGGTATATACCCAAGGATTCATCGTTTCCGGAACACAGGATGCAAAGAAAATGTAACCGGAAATGACATGGCAGAGATAGCGTCCCAGTACACCAACGAAGTAACCTATGGATAATCCCCATTTCTTCTTTGAAAACAGTCCGGATAGTCCTAACATACCAAAAGCTACCGGATAGTCAATAAGCATTTGCAGTGGATGATAGATATAGGGATCGGTAATCAACTGCAGAATACCATAGGCGATTCCGGTAATCAGACCAATCTTGGCTCCATACAGATAACCAATAAAACAGATAAAGAACATGGAAAAGAGTGTAATGGATCCTCCAAAGGGAAGAGATCCAAACTTGATGAACGAGGTAACAAGAGCAAGAGCCATGGAAATTGCACAAAAGGTCAATTCCTTAGCACTGATCTTCGTTCCCTTATTCCGATGTAGAAACATAATAAGAGACAGAACGGCACACATGATGACAATCAGTGCCATATATCCTGCCGGGGTTAGAAGATATTCATAATCTTCCGATGAATAGGTAACAAAAAAAGACATAAAAAAACCTCCTTCATAGAACAAATATGGGAGGGTTGCAAAATTGCTTGCCTACGCCGGTATTATCCGGTTCAGGTCATGAGGGTTAGCCACAAAGTGGCAATCTCAGCAAAAGCTCCCCTAGCACTACAGGGAGTATCATAAGTTCACACGACAACATTGTCAAGCATTTTCGACAAAAGATTTTTTCTATGTTATGATATATTACAAATGTTTTGGGATATAGGAGTAGGAAGGGAGAGCTATGCGAGCTAAGAGAATACTATTTTGGAGTTTGTTATGGATGACAATCGTTCTGGCCTGTATTTTGTCGGGTAAGAAGAAGGCAATACAGAAGCAGTCTTTCCCGGTAAATGCTGCTACCATCGATGGTATTGTTACCGATGTTGTGACAGGAAGAACGAAAGCGATAGCGGGTGAAACGGTGGCAAAAGAAAGTGATGTCATTGATTTAAGTCAGAAGGTTTATGAGGAAGCGACATCCTATTCGGAACTTATGACACAGATGTCAGAAGCTGTGGAGAACCGTAATATAGCCTTTTTGTTACAGAAACTCCGATTTGTGAATGGACCTGACAAGTATGGAAATTTTTCAGAAGAACAGATGAGTGCCTTTGTGGATTATCTAAATGCAAGTCCGGATTATCGCAATAACTTATTGCAGACATTTGCAGCTGGTAATGTTTATGAGGCGAAGGAAGCAGAGAAAGAGATTGTTGCACTTCCGCTGGTGTGTTTTCAAATATCGACAGACATGGAGAATACACATATTATGATCGACCATTTTGAAGGGGCGGTAATGGGTCCGGAAGGAACCTTGTCAAGAGGACCACTGCTTCCGATGGAATATAAATTGGTTGCTTCTAATGATGCGTGGTCAGAGGTGAAAGAGACAAAAGTCAATGTAGACCTGTCACAGGTGGATATCCCGGTAGACTTTAACTCAGGTATGCAGGGGATTCATACAGGTGGGCATATGATCGCCATCGATGCAGGACACCAGAAGAAGGCGGATACATCGGAAGAACCCATCGGACCAGGAGCAGCAGAGACAAAACCGAGGGTAGCTGCAGGTACGAGTGGTGTGGCTTCTGGAATCAAAGAATATGAGCTCACACTCACGGTTGCAGAGGAATTGAAAAACGAATTGATATCCAGAGGATACGAAGTTGTTATGGTTCGTGAAAGCAATGATGTCAATATTAGTAATTCCGCCCGAGCTGAAGTTGCAAATACCTCTGAGGCAGAAGCATTTATTCGGATTCACGCAAATGGAATTGAGGATCCTTCTGTTGCGGGAGCTGAGGCACTCGCACCCTCTGAGGCCAATCCGTATTGTGGTACGATTGCCAGAGATTCTCAATCGCTATCTGGTCATGTATTGGAATCCTACTGCGCAGAAACTGGTATGATAAGCCGTGGAGTCAAGATTTCTGATGATATGAGTGGCATTAACTGGTGTAAAATACCAGTTACAATTATTGAGCTTGGTTTTATGACAAATATAGAGGAAGACCTGAAGATGGCTTCTGAGGATTGTCAAAAGAAGATGGCAGTGGGAATTGCAAATGGAATTGATGCTTATTTTGGCAATTCTGCAACCATACAGCCGTAATAGCAGAGGAGTGTGTAAAGATGAACAATACGTTAGCAGAAAAGACAGCACAGGTATCAAAGGTTCTGTTAGCAATTGTGTTGTATCTTTTTACTGGTGAACTTTTGCAGTTTATCGGTATATCATATCTGCAGAATAAGGAGCAGATTGCAGACGCTGCTGCGCTGCAGAGCAGATTTGTAGAGTTAGGACTTGCGATTTATGTACTGGCAGGTCGCGCAGTGCTTGCTGTTCCACTCTTGTGGTTACTGCTAAAGAAGGACGGAGCGCAGGAATTAGACTTTAAAAGGTTTATGCACGAAAAGCATCTTAATTGGATTTTGCTGATTCTCCTGGGGATTGCAGCTTCCATTGGCTGCAATCAACTGCTTTCTCTTACACACCTCGCAGAGAAATCACAGAGCTATCAAGGAACCAGGGAATATCTGTACTCCGGAGGATTTTGGATATCCCTTCTTACGGTTGGAGTCCTTGTTCCGATAGCAGAGGAATTGTTATTTCGAGGATATATTTTCAATAAGCTGAAAGAATTATGTAAACCACAAACGGTTATCATTATTACAGCTCTTATTTTTGGTATTTATCATATGAATCCGGTACAGTTCGTATATGCTTTTGTTATGGGGCTGATACTGGGGTATGTGCTACAAAGATTTCAATCGATTTTTGCCGCCGTTCTGGTTCATATGTCTGCGAACATATTTGTATACGCGACAAGCGGACTGGATTTTTGGAGCCAGGGATGGATTCCTTATTTGACAGCTGCTTTTGGTTTGCTTCTTACCGCAGCGATTGTGATCGTTTTTGTACAAAAAGACAGAAAATAACAGGATAAGTATTGTGTACCCTGAATTGACAGAAATCAGGAGTTCATGATATTCTAGAGCAGTTGGAGAGTCTCAGATCAGTATGTGAAATGAGTATAGTGAGCAGGAGATGTATGGAAAGTGAATTATTTGTGGGACGAAGTGAATACAAATATTTTTTGAGCTATTCCGATGCATACCGACTCCGGGGAGAGTTGGACCGTGTATTGGAACGGGATGTACATTCCGGAGAAGGCTCCTATCGTGTGAAGAGTCTATACTTCGATTCCTGGCAGGATACTGATTATTTGGAAAAGATGGGTGGCTATGAAGCAAGAAAGAAAATCCGCCTACGTATTTATGAGGAAGACGGACAGACAGCAAAGCTGGAAATGAAACAAAAAAATGGTAATTATCAACATAAATATAGTGTTCTCCTGCAACGATTTGAAGCGGAGATGATGAATCAGGGACATTACGATTTTCTTCTGGAGCGACAGGAGGATACGGCTAAGACAATATATGGAATCCTGCGAATGGGTGATTATCGGCCGGCGGTGATTATTGATTATGATCGGACAGCATTTACAGCACCTCTGTTTAATACACGGATTACCTTTGACAAAGAGGTAAAAGGAACCGAATTAGACTTGAATCTGTTTCGAAA
>CAYZUC010000005.1:0-60923 GCA_964481705.1 uncultured Lachnospiraceae bacterium | reverse complement strand
GAGGATAGAGTGATTGGTGAGGACGTTTATGACATAATAGGACAGATAAATAGTTTGAATATGACTGACCCAGCACAAGTAGCATTATTAGATAGATATTATGCTACGGGTTGTACGACTATTAAGACTATTTATAGTCGAAGCTATATGGCAGAAATGCAGGCTTATTTGGACACTGCTTATGTGTTCAAAAAACAATCTATGATACTACCGATTGCACCATTACCAGAAGTACCTATAATTACGAATTAAAAGAAAAGAGTGTGTAAAGCGTGAAGATTTTGAAGGATTTTTTTAAGAGGTTACGAGAGAGGAACAAGAAGGGGGATTAGCATGCAACAAGTGATAGAGTCGTTTGGCGTGATTTTGGGGGTATTGATACTTATTGTGATTGTTTACGTTGTTTTGGTTTTTGTCAGCTGGTTAATTGAAGCAATTGGTAATGTAGCAGTATTTCGCAAGGCAGGAGTGGATGGTTGGAAGGCATTTGTTCCGGTCTACTCGCGCTTTCAGTTATATAAAATTTGCTGGGAGACGAAGTGGTTTTTTGTAGAACTTGGACTTATCTGCTTTGTTTTTCTGGGATCCTATGTACTAGATGGTTCTCTGCTATCGATTTTCACGGAGAATCTTGCTATTTCCGGAAGCAAGCTATTATCCTATATTGTTTTTCCATTTGAGGCAGCACTTATCGTTATGCACGCACTTCTTTCCTATCATGAATCCAGAAAATTTGGTCATGAGCTGGGTTATGCTGCCGGTCTTTTTTTCCTGAGACCGATATTTTCACTTGTAATCGGTTATGGAAAATCGGAAATTCTACAAGAGGATGAGATATAAATCTTTGTTACGCTGGTGACATAGTAAAGAGGATGAGATATAAATCTTTGTTATGTTGGTGACATAGTAACAGGAGAATGGTAAGCAACGTAAATGGAGGAAAAGATGATGAAGACGAAAGAGAAATCGAAAGAAAAATCGAAAGTGAAATCGAAAGAAAAATCGAAGGTATGGAAAAAGTTACTCCTTATTATTGCGATTTTATTTTTTGTAGTGCTTGGATATAATCTGGCTAGCCGTATGTTATATGCAAAAATGACCTTTATCGGTCATGCGACAGTCAAGATTGTCACCAGAAAGGGAACGGTTATCTATATTGACCCGGATTTTTCCAAGGGAGATTATTCACAACCGGCAGATTATATTTTGGTGACGCATGGACACAGTGATCATAATAATGTTAGTAAATGCAAAAAAGCTCCAGGATGTAAGGTGATCAAGTGGCGGGATGCTTTGGTAGATGGAAAATATCAGACCTTTGATGAGGAGGATGTACATATTGAGGCAGTCCCATCAGGTGGCAACTCGCTGCATGATCCGATGGTTTGCGTCGGATATATCATAACTGTGGATGGAGTCAGCGTTTATCATGCAGGAGATACCGTCATGTACGATGGACTTAAGGAGATTGTGGGCAAGCATATTGACTATGCGATGTATCCTGTGGATGAAGTTTATACGATGACACCGGCTGAGGCAGGAGAAGTTGCGGATATGATAGGTGCGACCTATAATATTCCAATTCATGGTGGAGGAATTAAGGATTTTCCAAGACAATGTAAGGAATTCAAAGCAAAAGGAAAGCTTTCTCTGCATTGGGGCCAGACAATATATCTCAAAAAGCATAGATGGTTATTTTAATCATAGAGCAGAATGATTCGCGATGGAAAAAATGAGAGAGATACATAGGGGGAAAAAGTATGGGCACAAAAGGTAAAAAAAGACGAATTGAAACGATTGATATTGCAAAGGCAATTACCATTTTTCTTGTTATTTTGGGACATTCCACAGGAAACCTGGATGCACCAATGTTTAGACGAATGTTATATGCATTTCATATGCCATTGTTTTTTGCTTTGGCAGGCATGTCCATGACCCCAAAATCGCTTTCGACATGGAAAGAGTGGAAATCCTTTTTACAAAAGAATATTTTGGCATTGGTAGTACCTTATTTGATTTGGGGACTTGTATATGCGCCTTTTTCTTATCAAAGCATTCAAAATCTATTGTATGGTTCATGGGAAGCTCTGAACGATATGGGTACATTGACATCGTTGTGGTATTTATCCTGTTTCTTTATTGCAAGGATATTTGTTCAGATTATTATCACTTTACTGGAATGCTGCAAGGTTAAAAATATAACTCTGTGGTGTGGAATCAGCGCTGCAATCATGTTTGCGATTGGAGTAATCCTTCCGCATCCGGAAAAGGGATATCCATGGTGTTTTGACGTTGCCTTTATTGGAACCACCTTTATCCTGCTGGGAATTGCTCTTAGAAAATCCTTTCTTATCATGGCGCAGCAGAAAACCTTATGGCTCGTGGTTTCTTTTGTTGTCAGCACCATTTTATTCTGCGCAGGTACGTTGCTAAGAGGAGATGCTTTGGAGCTCAGCCTGATGTGTAAGGGTGAATATGGTAATCTGGTATGGTTTGTTGTGAACAGCATTACCGGAAGCATGATCGTTGTTTCGTTATCCATGCTGATCTCACGTATTTCCCGTGAATCCGCACATCCTTTTGGTACCGGAGCGGTCACCTATATTGGGCAGCATACCATGGGGATTTATCTGTTACATAAGGCATTTCTACAGCAAGTTGCAATGCCATTGCTGTTAAGCGTTTGCAGTGATCAGAGCATGTTTTTGGCGATGGCCATCATAGGAACCTGTATCACGCTGGTTGTTAGCATTCTTCTTTGTATGGTGATTGAGAAGTTTATTCCTCAGCTTTTAGGTCAGTTTCAATCCTAATGGCCTATTAATCGCTTCCAAGCAGATTGACAAAGCTTGTAAATCAAGGTATACTAGGCGTATCGCGCAGCCGGGGAACCAGCGGCTCCCTGTACCTACAATCCGCTATAGTGGGGGTGATATCCTGCCTCGGATTTTGGACTGAATAGCTGCCTTTTGCAAGTGGCGTTGATATTTGGGTCTTACGCAATGAGAATCTGTGAACCGTGTCAGGTCGGGAACGAAGCAGCACTAAACAGAACCTTTCATGTGCCGTGAGGGTGCCTGGATTGAGTTAACTGCAGGAGTAACGTGTTTAGAAAGAAATACAAAGCAGGATGCGCGTATTAAGTGATAGTATTCCTATAGAATCGAGAATGACGATGAATAAGAAATATGGAAAGCCTCTTGGCGATTTGATTGGAATTAAAAGTGATTTTTTCGAGCACAATGAGAAAATGCTCGCAATGGCTGATGGTATGGCCGATGTGTTTGCAGCCCAGCCGAAGCGTACCGTATGTAAGATGTGCGGTGAAGCATTGGTTGGTGAACCGTTGTTTAAAAGCCATAAGGTTCAGTATTATTTGTGCCCTCATTGCAATCATTTAAGCGGCGAATTTCAGGATACAGAGGCATTTGCTAATAAAGTCTATATCGAGGATAATTATGCATACAATTACACGGCAAAAGACCGTGAGAATTATAAGAAGAGACTTGAGATGATTTATATCCCCAAGGCTCAATTTTTGATTGATAGTCTGAAAAAAGATGGTCTGGAAGTATCGGATATTGATTTGCTGGATGACGGAGCCGGAAGTGGCTATTTTGTACGCGCCATGAAGCAGCTTGGTGCGAAGGCTACCGGAATTGAGATTTCTTCGGATCAAGTAGGTTTTGCCAATAAGATGGCAGATGCTGATATCCTACAGCAGGTCGACAGTGATAAGATTGCAGAGTACATTTGTCATACCGACAAGAATGTGATTTCAGCTATTGGAGTATTGGAGCATATCATCAATCTGGATGAGATTTTAATGGCTGTTAAGGAGAATAAGAACCTGAAGTATATGTTTTTATCAGTACCAATGTTTTCCTTTAGTGCTGTATTTGAGGCTTCTCATCAGACTTGCTACAATCGTCATTTGGGAGGTACCCATACACATCTGTTTTCCGATGAGTCTCTTCAGTTTATGGCCGACAAAATGGGATTTGAGATTTCGGATGTATGGAAATTTGGTTCTGACATGATGGATTTGTATCGTTTTATCTGTGTTTGTCTGGAACAAAATGGGAATCCCGCATTTAAGGATTATTTTTCAGAGAAGTTCCTGCCTCTGATCGATGATATGCAGTTGATTGTAGATAAGAGTGAATTTGCTTCCGAGGTTCATATGCTGTTAAAGCGAAAATAAAGAGGTCTTTTCATGATAAAGAACAAAATCAAACTGACACAGTCTCAAATATTTTTCTGGAGTATTTTCGTACTGACGATTTTTATTGCCTGTATTCCACTCTTGACCACAAATTGTATCAATGGTCACGATATCGAATACCATTTACTCAGGATCGAGAGCCTAAAGGAAGGCATTCGGATGGGTAAGCCCTTCTTAAAAGTCAATGCACTGTATTTTGCAGGAGAAGGATACGCAAGTTCCTTGTTTTATCCTGATTTTCTTTTATATATCCCGGCGTTATTACGAGTGTGCGGGGTATCCATTAATCTCAGCTATCATATCTTTGTCGCACTTTGCCTAATTGGGGGCTATCTGGCGACCTATTACTGTACAAAGGAAATTACAAAGAGTGAATACTCTGCAACGATCGCTGCAGTTGTATTAACGTTATGTCAGTATCATATTGACGATATCTACACCAGAAGTGCGGTTGGCGAGTATACGGCATTTATTTTCATGCCTTTTATTGTCTATGGATTGTATGACATGATATATGGGGAGTTAAAGAAGCCCTGGTTGATGGCTTTTGGATTTGCAGGCGTTCTGCTCTGCCATACCAATACGGCCGTATTCTGCATTGGCTTATATTTGGTAGCGTTTGTTATTTCAATTCCCAGGTTCAAAAAAAAGCCAAAGAAATTGCTTGCTTTGGCCTTAACAGCCCTGGCCGTTCTGGGGATTACGTCCTTCTATTGGCTGCCTGTTTTGGAGCAGATGGGAGATGCTGTATTCCAGTACAAGAACTCGGAGTTTGTGCTTTCTGATACCATGCTTCCGGTTAAGGATTTATTCCAAAATACAAGCTCAGGACTTGGTATTGCCCTTTTGCTTTTGTGCCTGCCTCGTTTATTTACACATGGCGGAAGCTTTGTTATACAGGATAAAATCAATCGAAAGCTTGCAGAGATTGAGGATGATGGACCGACCAGTATTCGTATTGTCAAATCAGAGGTCGAGAAGTTTGCAGATTTTTGCCTTATCATTGGTACATTATATGCATTGGGAGCAACCAATCTGATACCATGGGCACATCTACAGAGATTTCTTAGCTTTGTACAGTTTCCATGGAGATTGTTGATTGTGACATCGAGTTTATTAGCAGTAGCCATTGCGATTATATTTGAACGTTATTTTTCGAACTCAAAGCTGCGTGAAATTGGCATGTTAATAATATTATGCGTTATGATAACAAGCGCTATTGGAAATATCAATCGCACCGAAGAAGGCTATTACTCCTATTCCAATGATTATTATTCCCATCTTCCTTATACGGGAAATGTTATAGGAGGCGAGTGGCTGCCGGAGACGGTGACGGATCGTGAGGCGTTGATCACCAATGCTGATTTTGCTAAGGATGATTTGGGAAATGTATATACCGTCAGCCGTGTGAAAAATATGCTAAATGTGGATAATATCGTTGGAGCAGCAAGCTATATCGATGTTCCATTTGTCTATTATAAGGGATACCGGGCAACAGATCTGGTTACTGCAGAAAAGTTTAAAGTCACCGGTGAAGGAAGTAATGGTGTCTGTAGGGTTTACCTGCCTGAAGGACATGATGAAATTACGCTTCATGTTGCTTATGCAGGAACAACAATACAAATGGTAGGAGCGATTCTATCTTTTGTGATTCTTTTAGCCGTAGTGGTTGTATTTTTCGTACGCCGTAATATAATGATACAGGTGTCAAAAGATGAAAAGCGTTCATGCTAGCATGAAAAGCTTTTCATCTTTATGACACCCAACAATAGGAAGAAGTAGCAATTTACGAAGTAAATTAGCGGATTCTGACTATTGTTAGAATTGCGGGAGTTGCGAAGCAACGGAGCAATTTGTATCATGGAAATGCAGGAGTCAAAAGCCACAAAGCGTTCATGCTAGCATGAAAAGCTTTTCATCTTTATGACTTGAGATGCGCAGAAACATGCGCAGGAATGGAGATCAGTGTGAACAATCTTCTCGATAGAAGATTGTTCGCACAGAATTTGTGCCGAAACGTCACAAATTCATATGAGCGCAGAGCAGAATCTGAAATTCTGCTCGCGATTCCTTCACAAAAAACGTTTCGGAATGGAGATCAGTGTGAAAGATAAATCTTTCACACGCAAGTTTGTGTGAGACACAAACTTGAGATGCGCAGAAACATGCGCAGGAATGGAGATAATATGAGAGTAGTAGTTTTAGCTGGAGGCACAAGTACAGAACGTGATGTATCCTTTGTCACAGGTTCTATGGTATATAAGGCAATAAAGAAGAACGGTCATCAGACGGTTCTACTTGATGTTTTTTATGGATATAATGACAAGATTGACGGGCCGGTAGAATCCTTATTTGACGATACGCGTGACTGGAGCAGTAATATCGCTTCGATTGGTGGTACCGATCCGGATCTGAAGGCAGTTATCGCAAATCGCCCAGACCAGTCTGCAAACTATTTTGGACCTCATGTGGTGGAGCTCTGTCAAAAGGCAGATATTGTTTTCCTTGCTTTACATGGAGAGAATGGAGAGAACGGTAAGATTCAGGCTGCCTTTGATCTTTTGGGGATAAAATACACAGGCACCGGCTATTTAAGTAGTGCACTTGCAATGGATAAGGTTCTGACGAAGACGTTATTTGGGATTCGAGGAGTGGCTACCCCGCAGTATTTTGTCTTAAGTAAAAAGGATTACCGTAAGGGCGTGATTTCCAATGAGATGCCCAAGCTGCCATGCGTGGTTAAAACGGCTTGTGGTGGTTCCAGCGTAGGTGTTTATATTGTAAATACGCAGGAAGAGTATTACGATGCGGTCAAGAAAGCGTTTACTTATGAATCGGAAGTAATCGTGGAACAGTATATTAAGGGTCGTGAGTTTTCTATTGGTGTTGTCGATGGAGTAGCATATCCGATTATTGAGATTGCACCGATTCAAGGCTTCTACGATTATAAAAACAAATATCAGGCTGGAAGTGCCATTGAGACTTGTCCTGCAGAGCTTCCGGAGGAGCTTGCAAGTGCAATGCAAAGATGTGCAGAGGCTGCCTATCGAGCTCTTGGATTGGAAAGCTACGGACGTATGGACTTTATGATGAATGAGCAAAATGAGTTCTTCTGTCTGGAAGCAAATACCTTACCGGGAATGACCCCTACTAGCTTATTGCCTCAGGAGGCAGGAGCGCTTGGTATGTCCTTTGAACAGCTGGTGCAGGAGATTATAGAAGTATCCTTGAAGAAGTACGAATAAATAACATTAGAAATTATATAAAAGCTATTGAGAAAAGAATGATTAATACAGGAGAGTGAAATCTGCTATGAGAAATATGACGCTTCGGAATATTGCACAGGCATGTCGTGGTACTTACTTTGGAAAACACGAGTTATTTAATACGGAGGTTTCTGATGTCGTTCTTGACAGCCGTAAGGTTGGGACAGGAACGCTTTTTATTGCGACCAAAGGAGAACGGGTAGATGGACACGATTTTGTCAATTCATCCTTTGAAGCGGGTGCAGTTTGTGCGATTGTAGAGCAGATGACAGGGAAAGAGACAGGCCCGGTGATTCAGGTAGAATCTTCTTTTCAGGCATTGAAGGACATAGCAGCATACTATCGTGAGCAGCTTTCTGTCAAGGTAGTAGGGATTACCGGAAGTGTTGGAAAAACCAGCACAAAGGAAGTGATAGCATCTGTTATTTCACAAAAGTATCAAGTGTTGAAGACAGAGGGGAATTTTAATAATGAGGTAGGACTTCCATTAACCGTTTTAAGGATAAGAGAGGAACATGAGGTTGCGGTTTTGGAGATGGGAATCAGCGATTTTGGAGAGATGGAACGACTAAGCACGATTGCAAAACCGGATATTTGCGTGATAACCAATATTGGCCTTTGCCATTTAGAAAATCTGAAGACGCAAGAGGGTATTTTGAAAGCTAAGACAGAGATGTTTCATCATATGAGTCCGGGAGGCAGCATCATACTAAATGGAGACGACAAGCTGCTTCAGACGATTCATGAGGTGAATGGATTGGAACCTCAAACCTTCGGATATGATAAGAGGAACAGTCTGTATGTAGATGAGGTCGAGAGCCTTGGCTTATCGGGTACCCGTTTTACCATACACGACGGAGAAAAAGTTTATCAGGCAACCGTTCCACTTCCAGGTGTACATATGGTAATCAATTCTGCAGCGGCGGCGCTTATAGGCAGGAATCTGGGATTGACTACCGAAGAAATACAACAGGGTATTGCTTCTGTAGAGGGTCTTAGCGGAAGAAGCCATCTGATTCACAGAGACAATCTTACGATTATTGATGATTGTTATAATGCGAATCCGGTTTCTATGAAATCAGCATTAGAACTTCTTTGCTTTGCAAATACACGTAAGGTGGCAATACTGGGTGACATGTTTGAGCTTGGTGAGAATTCAGACCGTTTCCATTATGAAGTAGGTGTCTATGCTGGTGAAAAGGATATAGATTTACTATTGCTTGCAGGTGAGAATTCAAAGCATATGGCAGAGGGGGCACGTACACTTTTGCCTCAGGAGAGAGTCATCTACTATACAACGGGGGAGCAACTGGAAAATGACTTGGAGAATCACATAAAAAAAGGAGACTCTGTATTGGTCAAAGCCTCCCATGGTATGCATTATGAAGGAATCGTTAAAGCGCTTTCAGATCGTGTGTTGCAAGCATCTGCTGAATAACTTCACGCGTATATGCACCGACAAACTTGCGATTTTCGTCTGGTAATTCTTTTACAATGATAGGCTTTCCGTATTCGATGATTACGGGGGCCTTCTTTATTTTTGGCATGTGATTTTCAAAAATATCGGCTGTGCCACTAATGGCAATCGGTATAATTGGACATCCGGTCTTTTCGGCAATCTTTAGGCTTCCCTCTTTAAAAGGTGCCATAGGACCACCTGTCTTATTACGGGTTCCCTCAGGGAAAATACATATGGAAATGCCTTTTTTTACTTCACCAATGGATTCTACCATCATCTTCATGGCTTCCTTTAAATCCTGACGGTCTAAGAATTTACAGTGGAGATTCTTCATCCAATCGCGCAAAAGCGGATAACGAAGCATTTCCTTCTTGGCAATATATCCGGTTGGACGTGGTACGCGGACATAAGTAAGCAAAATGTCAAAATAGCTGTTATGATTTGCTACATAGAGAACCGCCTGATCCTTTGGTACATTTTCTTCTCCCCGAACGGTTACCTTCGCACCGGAGATAAATATGATGACACCAAAAGCCCAATTAACAATAGCCAGACTGCTGGTATTCTTGACCGGCATATTGAATTTTCCGATAATCCATTCCACAATCAGAATTGGTATACTCAAGATGAGAAACAAAATAAGAAAGATTGCACATAAAATAAAACGTATCATATAGCCTCCAATATGTTGTAATTACTTTTTTATTCCATTATACTTGTAGTGTCAACAAAAAACAACAAAGAAACATTGGGAGAATAAATGCTGTTTACGGTTCATATGATATTATAAGAACGTTTGGCGGTAGGGACGATCAAATGAGTGGAAACAGAGTAGCAGTTTGTCTGTTAGGTTGTATGTTGACGGCGATTTTCTTATGTTCGTGTGGCATAGAAAAAAAGGATGAGGGTAAGATTCGGGATCTTGATTATACGGTAGTATGTGAGGAGCAGCTGCCGGAATCGCTTCTGGCTGAAATCCGAGAAAAGAAAAGCGAGCCCTTCGAACTAAATTATTCGGATGGGAATTTCACGTATCTTGTGAGAGGATATGGAGAACAACCAACCGGCGGATATAGCATACGTGTACTTGAGGTGTATTTGGGAGTGGATGGAATTGTCTTTCATACGGAGCTGTTAGGACCGGAGAAGGAAGAAGCGTCACCGGCTGTGATTTCAACTCCTTTTGTTGTCATCAAGACGGAGATGATTGAAAATACACAATCGGAAAATCGGACAGAGGGAAATGAGCAGGTTGAGTAATAGTAAGTAAATAGTAGGTAAGAAAAGGAATAAATACACATGTTATTAATTAAAAACGGAAGAGTATGTGACCCGAGATCAGGCACAGATAAGCAGCTTGATATACTGATTGATCAAGACAAAATTGTGAGAATGGCTGAATCCATAAGTGAGAACGACAATTCTGATGTTGATATTCTCGATGTGAATGGCTGCATTGTAGCTCCAGGACTAATCGATGTCCATGTTCATTTTCGCGACCCTGGTCTTACGTATAAGGAAGATATTATGACAGGCGCTGAGGCGGCAAAACATGGCGGCTTTACGTCTGTCGTTTGTATGGCAAATACGAAGCCGGTGGTTGATCGTATTGAGACTTTGAGAAGTAATATGGAAAAGATGAAGGAGACAGGGATTCATGTTTATCAGGCTGCAACTATTACAGAAGGAATGAAAGGACAAAAGCTTGTCTCAATGAAGGCGCTGTATGAAGCCGGAGCTCCGGGATTTACCGATGATGGTGTGCCGATTATGGATGAGAAGTTGGTGCGTGAGGCTATGGAGGAAGCATTTCGTCTCCGTGTCCCGCTTAGCTTTCATGAAGAGGATCCAGCCTATATTAAGAATAATGGTATCAATGCCGGTAGAGTCTCGGACAAGCTGGGTATCGGCGGTTCAGACAGACAGGCGGAAATCAGTATGATAACACGTGATTTGAAATTGGCTTTGGAAACAGGGGCAGTGATCAATATTCAGCATATCAGCAGTAAGGAAGGGGTTGCGCTGGTTCGTGAGGCAAAAAAGGAAGCAGCAAAAAGGGGCTTGGAGAATATCCATGCAGAAGCAACACCCCATCACTTTACCCTGACGGAAGATGCGGTTCTCGAGAAAGGTACTTTGGCCAAAATGAATCCTCCCTTACGTACCGAAGAGGATCGATTGGCTATCATCGAAGGTCTTCGAGATGGAACCATTGATCTCATAGCAACCGATCATGCGCCACATAGTGAAGAAGAAAAATGCAAGCCGTTAACAGAAGCGCCAAGCGGAATAATTGGATTAGAAACCTCGCTACAGCTTGGTTTTACAGAACTTGTAAAAAAACAGGGGTTTTCTTACAGCCAACTTCTGGAAAAAATGACATGGAATCCTGCAAGAACATATCAAATGGTTGCAGGATATCTTGCAGAAAATGGACCTGCTGACATCGTTATTTTTGACCCGGAAAAGGAGGAGACGATGGATCACTTTGTATCAAAGTCAAACAACTCTCCTTTCCTTGGAGCTCGCCTAAAGGGGAGTATACGTTATACCATTTGCAGCGGCAAAATTGTTTATTCGAATTTCGCACCGTAAGGTGTGATTCAATTTTTAACATACGCATCAATTAACAATAAGAAAGGACACATCAGATGAAGAAGGAATATGCAATCATCCAGTCACAGGAGAATATTGCGACAGAAATCTACAGTATGTGGATGGAAACGACACTGGCAAAGGAGGCACGTCCGGGACAGTTTCTTATGATTTACCCACGAAATGAGAGTACTCTGTTGCCAAGACCAATCAGCATTTGTGAGGTCTCTCCCGACAAGACATCGTTACGGATTGTTTACCGCGTGGCAGGAAAGGGAACTTCAGAGTTTTCCTGGTATGAGGCAGGAGAGACGGTCATGGTTATGGGACCGGTCGGTAATGGATATCCAATAAAAGAAGAGAAGTTTAAGAGGGCATTTCTCATGGGAGGAGGAATTGGAATTCCGCCATTATTGGAACTGGCGAAAAACCTGGACTGTGAGAAGGATATTATAGTTGGATATCGTGATGAACTATTCTTAAATAATGAACTCTCCCATTACGGTGATCTGTATCTGGCAACGGAGGATGGAAGTGCCGGTGTAAAAGGAAATGTACTGGATGCAGTGAAAGAGCACAATTTAAAAGCAGATGTTATTTATGCGTGCGGACCGATGCCGATGCTTCGTGCCATCAAGGCATATGCGGAGAAAGAAGGAATTCCGGCTTATATTTCATTAGAGGAAAGAATGGCTTGTGGCGTGGGAGCATGCCTCGGATGTGTATGTAAGACAAAAGAGGTTCACGAGCATTCACAGGTAAAGAATGCACGCGTCTGCGTGGATGGACCGGTATTCCTTGCCGAAGATGTTGATATCTAGGATGGAATAAGACAAGAATGGATGATTAGTGTGAAAAATGAATTTTTCACACGGCAACTTTGTGCTTGCGCCCAAAGTTTGCGGTGTACTAGCAAGAATGGAGATTAATATGAATACAAAAGTACAGATTGCAGGGGTCGAATTTCAGAATCCCGTAATGACAGCTTCCGGAACCTTTGGAAGTGGGGAGGAATACAGTCAGTTCCTTGATCTAAATGAATTGGGAGCAGTGGTTACAAAGGGAGTTGCAAACGTACCCTGGCCGGGAAACCCTACACCACGTGTGGTAGAGACTTATGGTGGCATGCTTAATGCGATTGGTCTTCAGAACCCCGGTATTGAGCTTTTTTGCAAGAGGGATATTCCGTTTCTGAAGAAGTATAATACCCGAGTGATCGTCAATGTTTGTGGAAAGACAACAGAAGACTATCTCGAGGTTGTGGAGAGATTGTCCGGAGAAGCGGTGGATATGCTGGAGATTAATGTTTCCTGTCCCAATGTAAAGGAGGGTGCCATTGCTTTTGGACAAAAGGCAGATGCTCTTTTTGCCATAACTGAGGCAATAAGAAAGAAAGCAAAGCAGCCAATTATTATGAAGCTGAGCCCGAATGTAACTGATATTACGGAGATGGCAAGAGCAGCAGAAGCCGGCGGAGCAGATGCTCTTTCTCTCATCAATACCATTACCGGAATGAAGATTGATATTCATAAGCGTAAATTTGCGCTGGCGAATCAGACGGGTGGCTTGTCAGGTCCTGCAATCAAGCCCGTTGCTGTGAGAATGGTTTATCAGGTAGCAAAGACAGTAAAGATACCGATTATTGGAATGGGAGGTATTGCAACTGGGGAGGATGCGATTGAATTCATGCTGGCAGGAGCTACAGCGATAGCTGTTGGGGCAATGAATTTTCATAATCCGTTGACCGCACTTGAGGTTAAACAGGGGATAGAATCCTATATGGAGCAATATCATGTGGAAGATGTAAAGGAATTAATTGGCGCAGTTTTATAGCATAATTACGCCTCCGTTCACATATGTTGAAGTGCAGGTATTCTCTTAGTATCTGCAATTGAAGCATATGTGGATGGAGGTTTTTATTTGGAAGAAAAGATTTTGCAGGCAGTGACGCAGATTACATTAGATGAAGACAAGAACATTCCTGATAGTCAGCCGGATATTGAGCGGATAATATTAAAGAACAGCGAAGTACGTCTGGACGAAATGAAGGTTCTGGAGGATAAGGTAACCATTCATGGGACACTGCTGATTCAGGTTTTGTATATCAGCGATAATCAGGAAAAGAGTCTTTGCCGATATCAGACAGAGCTTCCCTTTGAAGAGACGGTAAATGTCGAAGGTGCTGATCCTATGGATATCATGCGCGTGGACGTAGAAAGCAGAGAGATCAGCTGCAGTATTATTAACAGTCGAAAAATCAACATACAGGTCGTTATGACTCTATTGGTGCATGTGGAAAAGCCATATGGCGATTTCTGCGGTAATAGAGAATTGGTAGAAAACCCTCCGGAGACTTTGGAGTACCGAAAGAAGACAAAGGATATTTGCGAGACGGTATTACTAAAAAAGGATATTTATCGGGTTCGTGAAGATGTGGAGCTGCCCTCCAATCTGCCCAATATGGCACGAATACTCTGGGATTATTGCCGTGCTGTCAATGTAGAGATCAAACCTCTCGATGAGAAGCTGCGTATTACAGGTGAAGTGATTTTATTTGTTCTCTATGAATCCGAGGGCGAAGAGGGGATGCTGCAGTGGTATGAGACCTCTTACTCCTTTGAGGGAGAAATGGAATGTAGGGAAAGTCGTGAAGAAATGATCAGCGATACCCGTATTACATGCTCCCGTAGTGATATCTCCCTTACAACGGATATGGATGGGGAAAATCGAATGTTAAGCGTTGATGTGGTACTTGATCTTTTCATTCGTTTATATGAGGAGCGTCAAATGCAGATATTGACCGATGTGTATGGGGTAAGAACAGAAGTGGTACCGCAGATCAGAACGTGTCATTTTCGTCGTTTGAAGACAAGAAACAACGGGAAATGTAAAAGTATGGAGCATCTGCAGATGGAGGATGAGGGTGCTCGTATTCTTCAGATATGTCATAGTGAAGGAAGCGTAAAGGTGGATGAAATCCATCCGGAGGAAAATGGGATCGTAATGGAAGGAATCGTAGAGGTGCAGATCCTATATATTACAGCAGACGACAAGAAGCCCTTTTCGTGTATTACAGGAAGTGTTCCCTTCCGTTATGTTTCTGAGGTCGAAGCAATGGAGGCGATGGACCAGTATGAAGTGGAGACCTCTCTGGAGCAATTGACGACCTCGATTAGTTCCGGAAATGAAATTGAGGTTAAGGTTGTTCTCGGCATACATACTATCGTATTTGAAAACAGTACGGATACGGTTATTGACGACATCAGTGTCGAACCCTTAGATATTGAAAAGATAAAGGCTTTGCCAAGCATTATTGGATATTTCACGGCACCCGGTGATACGTTATGGCAGATTGGTAAGCAATACTATGTACCCGTGTCGAGAATCCGTGAACAGAACGGTCTTACCTCTGATGAACTGCCGTCCGGTAAAAAGCTTGTCATTATGAGATAGTAGGATACGACGAAAGAGCATCCTCGGCGCTTGGCTCGGGAATGCTCTTTCTAATCTTATTGAAACTGGGTTATTCTGTTACGGTTCCATTTGCTTCTTTCGACCAGTTATCAAATTTTGTCATGACTGCATCATACGTTTTGGATGAGATATCTGGTAAATCTTTGCCCCATGCCTTTGTTGCGGCCTTGAAGCCCTTCTCAAAAGCTGCTCTCATCTTTTCTATCTGTGTAGCATCGTCTCCACATAAAGCTTTTGCAAAATCGATAATTCTGTCGGAAGTCTGATTTACTCCCCAATAACCGTCCTCAGCGATATCGGCCTGAGCCTGAGCTTTTGTAGCGGGATCAACCGTATACTTACCACTTGCCAGGAACTTCCAAATATCATTAGCCTGTCCATACGAATTACCCTGTCCTGAAATCATCTTTTGAACGATAGACTGTAATTGTGCGGTTCTCTGTTCTGCATCTGCTTTCATCTGTGCAACAATATCTGCATTCGATGCTTTGGTAGATGCTTTCTTTGTGTCGGTATCGGAAGATTTCTCGTAAACGACTCCGGTATCATTTTTTGTGTTCGTGTCTTTTGCGTCTGTCTTCGAAGTGCCTGCATAACTCTTGTATGTAGAAGCAGCATCCGAAACTCCATTTACTCCTGAAATTGTACTCATTTTTAACCCTCCATGGTTTTGCGGATTCAAACATCCTTGAATGATATGATAGGTTTCAAAACTAATATCGTCCAACATAAGGGAAAACTTTATATCAATCTCAGAAAAAGTGCAACCAAAGTGTAATATTTATGAAAGAATAAATTGTAAAATATTTTCAATGGCAATTATTTATGTTATACTATACAAGATTGTATACAAAAAACAACAAGATACAATCTTTGTATGTGAGAATACAGTAATGAGAAAGAGGAGTTGCTATGTCCATAAGCTTAAAGGCTTTTGCCAAAATCAATCTGGGACTTGATGTGGTGAGAAAACGTGAGGATGGCTATCATGAGGTTCGTATGGTTATGCAGACCATCAGTCTGTTTGATAAGATAGAATTATCAATGGAAGCTAAGCCCGGGATTCGTGTCAGTACTAATTTGAGCTTTCTGCCAAACAATGAGAACAATCTGGTATATAAGGCAGCGAATCTTCTCATGGAAGAATTTAAAATAACGAGCGGTATTTGTATAGATTTACAAAAGCACATTCCGGTCGCAGCAGGCTTGGCAGGTGGAAGCTCTGATGCAGCAGCAGTTCTGGTAGGTGTAAATAAGATGTTTTCACTGGGTCTGAGCATGCAGGATTTGATGGAGCGGGGAGTGAAAATTGGTGCGGATGTCCCTTACTGTGTTTTGCGGGGAACGGCACTTTCGGAAGGCATCGGTGAGGTTCTGACTCCACTGCCGCCGATGATGGACTGCTACGCATTAATTGCAAAGCCGGGCATCAGTGTATCCACAAAATTTGTTTATGAGAATTTACGCGCGAATGAATTAAAGGAACATCCTGATATTGACGGTATGGTAAAAGCGATAGAGAATAAGGATTTTGAAGGAGTAACCAATAGAATGGGCAATGTCCTTGAGACCGTTACGACGGTTCATTATCCGATTATTAATGAGATAAAAGACTACATGAAGAGTCATGGAGCTGTCAATGCCATGATGAGCGGCAGCGGACCTACGGTATTTGGTATTTTTCGTTCCGAAGCAACAGCAAAAAAGGTTTGTGTCGAGCTTCATAAAAAGGGAATGGCCAGACAGGCCTTTGTAACACGAATGGTAAACAGAAAATAATAACACATGCAATATAATGTGCAGAAGGGTGCACAGAAATGGAGAAATCATGGAGAACCGAGATCCGATTGAAGTAATGATGAGTATGGATGATTATTTACCACTACGTGATGTTGTTTTTCAAACACTACGCAGTATGATTCTGACCGGAGAGCTGAAACCAGGGGAGCGACTGATGGAGATTCATCTTTCGAAACGTATGGGAGTGAGCCGGACTCCGATTCGGGAAGCAATCCGTAAGCTGGAACTGGAAGGTCTTGTAATCATGATTCCAAGAAAGGGAGCGCATGTAGCGAGCATTACGGTTGAGCATGTGCAGCAGGTTCTTGAAGTCAGACGAGCTCTCGAGACACTGACCGTAGCTCTGGCATGCGAGAGAATTTCTGTTGAGGGGCAGAAAAACATTCGGGAAGCAGAGGATGCTTTTGAAAAAGCCACAGAGACTGGGGATGCACAGAAGATTGCGCAGGCAGATGTCGTTTTTCATAATGTAATATTAAGAGAGACCCGAAATGAGCGCTTAATTGCACTTTTGAACAATCTGAGTGAGCAGATGTATCGTTTTCGATTTGAGTATATTAAAGATATCGATAGTTATTCTTCACTGATTCAAGAGCATGAAATGCTATATGAAGCAATTGTTCAGCAAAACATAGAAAAAGCAGTTGAAATCATCCGAATTCACATTGATAACCAGGCAGTTGGAATCTACAAGGTCATTTCACAGGTGTGATTTTATATCCATGTTTTTGTATAAACCTTTTAATGTTGTGAATACTCCATAAGGGATGGAAGATATTACCACCCGGAATGGAGATAGGATAACGTGAATTATTTTATAATAAGAAAGCTTTTTTCGTTGATTTTGTTACTTACCCTGGCAATCGGTATCGGACTGTTTTATCCCAGCTATACCTATGTGGAAGGAATCGTGAAGACAGATGCTCCAATAGAATCCGTACTGACAGCCTCGGCAAATGAGATACGATTTCGCTTTGCATTATTGGACTTGAATAATTAGGTCTTAACAGTTAGAATGGAGCTGATAAGTTTACCTGTTAATCATTACAGATGAGGATGAAGACGCCATGAATAAGGATGTACTGGTATCGATTCGCGGGCTGCAATACGATGCCTATTTGGGAAAAGCGGATGACCCGCCGATTGAGATGATCATCAAAGGTGATTATTATAAGAAAAATGACAGCCATTACGTATTGTTTGAGGAGTTATCCGATGACGAAGGACGAACTACCCGCAATATGTTGAAATTTAAAGAACACAACTTGGAGCTTACCCGTAAGGGAGTAATCAATGTACAGATGATTTTTGATGAAAAAAGTAAGACACTGAGTCGTTATGGGACGCAATTCGGAGAAATGCTGATTGGAATTGATGCAGACAGCGTCACATACACAGAATCAGAAGATGAAATCCATCTGGCAGTTGATTATGCGTTAGAAGTGAACTATGAATTTCTGGCGGATTGTAAGATTAGTGTAGATATTAAGAGTCTTACAACGGAAAACAATGGAGAATGAATGGAGAATGAGTATGAAAGTAAGGAAGGCAATTATCCCGGCAGCAGGTCTGGGAACCAGATTTCTACCTGCAACAAAAGCACAGCCCAAGGAAATGCTGGCGATTGTTGATAAACCAACCATCCAGTATATTATCGAGGAAGCAGTTGCTTCTGGAATTCAGGATATTATTATTGTAACCGGACGTAATAAACGTTCCATTGAGGATCATTTTGACCGTTCTATCGAGCTCGAGCTTGAGCTTGAGAAAAATGGAAAGGATGACATGCTGAAAATGGTTCGCGATATTTCCGAAATGGCTAATATCCATTACATCCGTCAGAAACAGCCAAGAGGTCTTGGACATGCCATTCTGACAGCAGCACACTTCATCGGAGATGAACCATTTGCAGTATTACTTGGAGATGATGTTGTAGTATCCAAACAGCCATGCCTCGCGCAGATGATGAGTGTTTATGATGAATACAAGACTTCGGTTCTTGGCGTTCAGCAGGTACCTCACGAGGTAGTCAATAAGTATGGAATTGTCAATTGCAAGAATGTAGACGATCGTGTTTATAAGGTAAAGGATTTGGTTGAGAAACCAAAGGTCAAGGAAGCACCATCCAATATCGCGATCTTAGGACGTTATATTATTACACCGTCGATTTTCCCATATCTGGAGACACAGGACGCAGGAGCCGGTGGAGAGATTCAGCTGACGGATGCACTTCGAAGACTGGCGAAGGATGAAGCTATGTATGCTTATGATTTTAAGGGACATCGTTATGATGTGGGAACCAAAGCAGGATTTCTACAGGCGAATGTAGAGTTTTCCCTTCGTAATCCGGAAACAGCAGAAGATACCAGAGAGTATTTGAACCGTCTGCATGAGCATATGGACGAGATGCTTGACTACGAGTAGAGACAGAGCGCCTCGCTGCTTCGCATAAAGAAGACATAAAATAAGCTTCCGGTGAATAATCCGGAAGCTTTCCTTATCCTAAAACATATCTAAATCACTATTTAATCGGCTTAGCGCCTGCTTTTTCCTGAGCGGTTTCAATCATCTGCTTGAATTTACTCTTTTTCTTCTTCTCAGCTACAATGGTATTTCCTCTGGTACCCTTCACATCGGTTATGTAGATACCGCTGATGGTTGCTTTTACTTCTTTCTTAACCGGAACTAAATCAAAAATTTTCTCATCACATACTAACGACATAATCTGAGGTCCGATTTTTGCCTTTACGATCGGCAGCTTGGAGCCTCTCATAATCTTTGGTGTCTGGTCGATGACCATCTGGGGAAGTCCCGACTCCTTTAATTTCATTCGTTTCTTATCGATAATCAGCATGGATACCGTCTGCTTTGCGGCATCGATCTGCGACTGCTGTGCTTCCTGCTTTTGCTGTGCTTTCTTTCCAAGAAAATATAAAACAACGGCTCCAATAATAAGTATGGCCAATATGATTAGTAATACAATCATCCATGTAGACATAGTAAATCCTCCTAAATTTCAAAGTGTTAACATTGTATCATTGTTTTTCGCAATAGGCAAGATATTAAGATTATGAAAATTTCAGGAAAACCTTTTAAAATCATTAAAATTGTGTTATAAATGAAATGTTGTACCAATTTTGATGAAAGCAATAGAAAGGTGAAATAAATGATGAGTAAGAAAAGATTATTAGTTTTGGGAGCGGTAGCACTGATTGCGACTTCTCTTATGGGATGCGGAGAGGATGCAGACACGAAGTTATCCGATATTAATCCTGACAAATATGTTACATTAGGTGACTATAAAGGAATTACCGTTTCCTTTGGCAGTATTGAGGTAACAGATGATATGATCCAGCAACAGATCGATTCTGCGTTGGATTCACAGTCTACAGAAAAAGATATTACTGACCGAGCAGTTAAGGATGGCGATATTGTAAATATTGATTATGCAGGTAGCATTGATGGTGTTGCTTTTGAAGGTGGTACTGCTTCCGGTAATGATCTGATTATCGGCTCCGGTACGATGATTCCTGGATTTGAAGAGGGAATTGTCGGCATGAAGGTTGGTGAGAAAAAGGACATTGATGTTCCGTTCCCCGAGAATTATGGCAAGGCTGAGCTGGCCGGTAAGAATGCCGTATTTGCAATTTCAGTTAATTCTATTAAAGAGAAGGTAGTTCCTGAGCTTAGCGACGAGGTGGTTGCAAAAATAGATCCTGACTGCAAGACCGTAGAGGACTACAAGCAGAAGGTTCACGATCAACTTGAGACTTCTCTGAAGACAGCAGCAGAGAGCAGCGCGTTTTCCGAGCTTTTCTCAAAAGCATGTGATAATGCAACTGTTAAGAAGATTCCGGATTGGTTACTTGAGGATAAGAAGACCTATATTCAGGAAGGTGTAGAAAAATACGCACAGCAGTATGGTATGGATGTATCCCAATTCCTGCAGACCTATATGGGACAGACACAGGAACAGTTTGAAAAGGAAAAGGATAACTATGCTAAGACAGGTGCAGAGCAGTCTTTGATTACCTATGCATTAGCAAAGGCAGAGGGATTGGAGCTATCTGAACAAGAACTCGAAGACGCTATTACGACTTATGCACAGCAGTCCGGAGTTAGTAACGAGGATTTCAAAAAAGGATCTGACATGCTTGCTTTCGAAGAGTACATTCTGAAATCAAAGATCCAGAATATGCTCTTTGAGAATGCTAATTTTGTTGATGCTGACGGAAATGCAGTAGATGCAAGCTATATCTCCACATCTGCTAATGAAGTATCTGAGAATGCAGCAAAGTAAGAAAGGGAGACAGTACAATGGATTTATTAGCAATTCGAGAGATTTTTAAGAATAAAGATGCCTATATTGGTAAGGAGATCACAGTTGGAGGCTGGGTTAAAAGTCTGCGTGATTCCAAAGCCTTTGGTTTTATCGTTATGAACGATGGAACGTTTTTCGAACCTCTTCAGGTGGTTTATCATGATACGATGGAGAATTTTGCTGAGGTCAGCAAGCTCAATGTTGGTGCTGCTATTATTGTAAAGGGAACACTTGTTGCGACTCCTGATGCGAAGCAGGATTTTGAGATTCAGGCTACTGAGGTAATCGTGGAAGGTCCATCCACAGGTGATTATCCCTTACAGAAGAAGAGACACAGCTTTGAATACCTTCGTACGATTTCACATTTGAGACCTCGTACCAATACATTTCAGGCAGTATTTCGCGTACGTTCTCTGATTGCCTATGCTATTCACCAGTATTTCCAGGAGCGTGATTTTGTTTATGTCCATACACCTCTGATTACCGGAAGTGACTGTGAAGGTGCCGGAGAGATGTTCCAGGTAACTACGCTGGATTTGGCTAATGTCCCCAAGACACAAGATGGTAAAATTGATTTTGCACAGGACTTCTTTAATAAGCCAACGAACCTTACGGTAAGTGGTCAGCTGAATGGTGAGACCTATGCAATGGCATTTCGCAATATCTATACATTTGGACCTACCTTCCGTGCGGAGAATTCCAATACGACGAGACATGCTGCTGAGTTTTGGATGATTGAGCCGGAGATTGCGTTTGCCGACTTGGATGATGACATGAAGCTTGCGGAAGGCATGCTGAAATATGTGATTCAATATGTGTTAGATCATGCGCCGGAGGAAATGGAGTTCTTCAATCAATTTGTGGATAAGGGATTAATAGAGCGTCTGAAACATGTGTTGAATTCTGATTTTGGCCATGTGACTTATACAGAAGCAATCGAGATTCTGGAAAAGAATAATGATAAATTTGACTATAAGGTTAGCTGGGGATGCGATTTACAGACGGAACATGAGCGCTATCTGACAGAAGAGATTTACAAGAAGCCATTATTTGTAACCGATTATCCAAAGGAAATCAAAGCCTTCTATATGAAGCTCAACGAAGATGGCAAAACAGTAGCCGCTATGGACTGCCTGGTACCGGGTATCGGAGAAATCATTGGAGGAAGCCAGAGAGAGGACGATTACGACAAGCTCGTAAAACGTATGCAGGAATGCGGACTGAAAGAGGAAGACTACGGATTTTATCTGGATCTTCGTAAGTATGGTTCTGCTCGTCATGCAGGTTTTGGACTTGGGTTTGAGCGTTGTGTTATGTATCTTACGGGAATGGGAAATATCCGTGATGTCATTCCTTTCCCAAGAACCGTTAATAATTGTGAATTATAATAAATGGAAATGAAAACGACTCCTGAGACAAGCACAACAAGTGAAAGCAATGGGACGGAAAGCTCGCTTCTTTCATTTGCTGTCTTGGGAGTTGTTTTTTTGCTATATAATATGTTTTTTTTCCAGAACATAATCGCTTCTTCTGCCTTGAAAATGAAAGTCTTCTCATGTATAATAAGAAAGAGTTTACATAAGACGAGAGAAGAAAGCAAAATAGGTTTACATAAAACGTATTTACGGGTACAAACATGATTACATACAAGGGATTATCTCATTTAAAAAAATGTTCTGAATTTCGTAATCGAGTCATGTGCAGAAGGCTGCTTAGCCTTGCGATGGCTGTGATTATCTGTATGTCGTCGACATTTTCTGTCGCAGCAGTCACCAAATCCGAATTAAAAAAACAACAAAATGCCACACAGAAGAAGCTTGAGGGTGTCAATGATAAAATTGATGACCTTCAGGGCGAGAAGAATGATGCTCAAGCCGAGGTTGAAGAAGTAGATACGGAGCTTGTCAATCTGCTTGGCAATATTGATATTCTGAATGGAGAGTTAGAATCCAAACAGGGAGAAATCGACCAGGCACAGATTGATTACGCCGTTGCAAAGAAAGACGAAGAACGTCAGTATACGGCAATGAAGCAGAGAATTAAATTTATGTATGAAAAGGGAGACGAACAGTATCTTCAGCTTTTCTTAGAGTCGAAAAGTGTAGCAGATATGGTAAATAAGGCTGATTATGCAGAAAAGCTGTATCAGTACGATAGAACACTTTTGATTAATTACACGGAAATCAAGGATGAGGTTGCGGCTCTGGAGGAACAATTGACCAATGAGAAGTCAGAGCTTGAGGCAATGCAGGGTGAGATGAAGGAACAGCAGACAGAGCTGGAGACGATGCTGGCGGAGAAGAAAGCAGTTGTGGAGAATTTTGATTCCAAGCTTGCCAAAGCAAAATCAGAAGCAAAGCAGTACCAGGCACAAATCAAAGAGCAAAATGCTCAGATTCAAAAGATAGCAGCGGCAGAGAAGGCAGCCGCAGAGAAAGCTGCAAAAGCTGCAAAAGAAAAAGCAGCGAAGGAAGCTGCCAAAAAGGCATCTGGTGGAAAAGAAGGCGAGAAGGACACCGAGGTAGCACCAAAAGAACCCAGTCCAAGTAATGGCGGTGGCGGTACCGGTCAGGAGATTGCATCTTATGCCTGCAACTTTATAGGAAACCCTTATGTTCCGGGAGGAACCAGCCTTACCGATGGTGCAGACTGCTCTGGCTTTACGATGTCGGTATATGCTCATTTTGGCTATAGTATTCCGCGAACTTCCGGTTCTCAGGCTATGGTTGGAAGAGGAGTGAGCTATTCGGAGGCACAGCCGGGAGATATCATGTGCTATGCCGGTCACGTTGGGATATATATTGGCAATGGAACAATTGTACATGCGAGTACGCAGGCCACTGGTATTAAAACAACTCCTGCTACGTACCGTCCGATTGTATCCGTTCGCAGAATCGTAAAATAATAAAAAATTAATAATATTGGTCATATTTAATAAAATAACGATTCTGGTTTTGACTTTTTTGTTGAAAAAGGGTATAATTTAACTAATAAAATCAAAAATGTGGAAATTTTCTATATGTAGTATAAAGGAAGAAAATGGCAACTACATTTTGATGGAATTCATGGGGTCTGTGTGCAATGGATTACAGCAGAAAAAAACTACGTCTTGGCGACATCTTAGTAAACCACAAGGTTATTACTCAAGAACAGCTCGAGCAAGGACTCAAATTACAGAAGGAAAGCGGCAGAAAACTCGGTGAAACCCTTGTAGATGAAGGGATTGCAACAGAAGAGGCGATTGCCAAAGCTTTGAGTGCCCAGCTGAATATTGAAATGGTCGATTTGACGGGAGTGGATATTGATAAAGACATCCTTGCTCTGGTCAATTCTTCGATTGCGAGAAAATATTTAGCGATCCCTTATATGTACCACCCCGGCAATGCAAATGTTTTAAAGGTTGCTATGGCAGATCCGATGGATATGATCGCCATTGACGACTTTACCATTGTAACAAATATGCAGGTAGAGACGGTGGTATCCACGCCGCATCAGATTCTGCTTGCTATCGATAAGGCATATGGAACCTCAGATGTTATGAGCGTTGCTGATCAGTATGCCAAAGAAAAAGAGCTGCAGTTTGCTCAGGACGCAGAAGAAGCAGGTGATGATGAGAATGTCAACAGCTCACCGATTGTTCAGCTGGTTAAGTCCATGATCGAGCAGGCAGTAAGACAGAGAGCCAGTGATATCCATATCGAGCCTATGGAGCGTCAGGTACGTGTTCGCTATCGTATTGATGGTGCTTTATATGAGAGAATGGTATATTCGAATAGTTTGCTTCCGGCCATTGTCGCCCGTGTTAAGATTATTGGCGGCATGGATATTTCTGAAAAGAGAAAGCCGCAGGATGGTCGTATCACACAGGTAGTTGATAAGAATGAGTTTGATATCCGTGTGTCCATTCTTCCAACGGTATATGGTGAGAAAATCGTTATGAGACTTACCTCCAAGAATGCTTTGACGCGTGAGAAGAAGCAGCTTGGATTGAATCCTACAGAATTAAAGCAATTTGACCATATTTTGTCGAATCCGCATGGTATCATCCTGGTTACAGGACCTACCGGAAGTGGTAAATCGACCACACTGTATACAGCGTTATCCGAGTTGAACAAAGAGGATGTTAATATCATCACGGTCGAGGATCCTGTTGAGGCAAATATTGATGGTATCAATCAGGTTCATGTAAATGCAAAAGCAGACCTGACCTTTGCTTCCGCATTACGTTCTATTTTACGACAAGATCCGGATATCATCATGATTGGTGAGATTCGAGATGGTGAGACGGCGGGCATCGCGGTACAGGCATCTATTACAGGACATCTTGTTGTTAGTACCCTGCATACGAATTCCGCATCCGGAACCGTAGGCCGTCTGGTAGATATGGGGATTGAGCCTTACTTGTTAGCGGATTCTGTTGTAGGTATTATTGCTCAGCGTCTTGTCCGCAGGCTTTGTCCGAATTGCAAGAAGATGGTCAAGCCTAATGATACACAAAGAGAGCTCCTGACCCTGCGCCCTGGTGTGGATGTGAATATTTACGAGCCTTGCGGCTGCCCTCAGTGCGATATGACTGGTTATAAGGGACGTATTGGTGTATACGAGATTATGGAGATTTCACCCGCACTAAAAAGAGTAATTTCAAAGAATGGCTCCGCGGAAGAAATAAAGGATGTAGCATTAAAAGAAGGAATGCATACCCTTCGTATGAGTGCTACCAATTACGTGCTTAATGGTATTACTTCAGTTTCTGAAATGACGAAAGTTTCATTTGATGTATAAGAGAGGGGAACACGCTTATGGATTTATCTACAGCTTTGGGAAATGCGACGAAAAGAGGCGCATCCGATGTTCATTTTTCAGTAGGACGACCGATTATGTGTCGTGTGGATGGTACCCTGGTACCGTTGAATGAAGATGTACTGACACCTGATATGGTGGAAGAACTGATTGCTCCGATTCTGGATGATAGAAAACGCAATGATTTAAATACTAAGGGTGAGATCGACTTCGCTTATTCTTTACAGGGTATTGGTCGTTTTCGTCTGAATGTATTTTGCCCTTTAAGATCCCGGATCCTGATGTGTTGAAGATACCTCAGGCTGTACTGGAGATGACGAATAAGAAGAGAGGACTTGTACTGGTTACAGGACCTACAGGTAGCGGTAAATCCACTACACTGGCTTCTATGATTAATATTATCAATCAGAAATATGCAAGTCATATTATCACATTGGAGGACCCAATTGAGTATTTGCACAAAAGTGCGAAATCAGTTGTAAATCAACGTGAGATTGGATTAGATACTTTGGGATATGCACCCGCACTTAGGGCAGCTCTTCGACAGGATCCCGATATTATTCTTTTGGGAGAGATGCGTGATTTGGATACTATTTCGACTGCTGTAACGGCTGCCGAGACAGGACATCTTGTTTTCTCGACCCTGCATACGATTGGTGCATCGAGTACGATTGATCGTATCGTTGATGTATTCCCGCCTCATCAGCAGGAACAGATCCGTATTCAGCTGGCAACTGTTTTGGAATGTGTTGTATCACAGCAGCTGCTTCCGACAGATGATATTGAGGGAGGACGCTGCGCCGCATTCGAGGTCATGGTAGCCACTCCGGCTATCCGTAATCTGATTCGTGAAGGAAAGACATTCCAGATTCCATCAATGATGCAGACCAGCAGAAAGTCGGGTATGATGACGATGGATGATGCGTTGTACGAGTTATACAACAATCATAGAATCAATTCTTCGACTGCGCTTGATTTCGCGCAGGATTATACATACTTGAGTCGTAAGATTAATTAATTTGGGGAGGTAAGAAAGTGGAAAGCTATTCCTATGTGGCGGTTACTCCGGACGGAAAAGAAAAGAAAGGTAGTTTAGAGGCAGAGAGCGAAGAAAAGGTGGCCCTTTCTTTAAAGTCTGAAGGTCTTATACCTATGGAAATCAAAGTTCAGTCGGCTTTGACAAAGGATATCAGTATTGATGTCGGTGGACGTCCGAAGGCCAGAGATTATTCTGTTTTTTGCCGGCAGTTCGTGTCTATGACGCAGGCCGGTGTTACCATTATTGATGCACTGAACATGCTGACAGATCAGACGGAGAATAAAAAGCTCCGAAATGCAATCAAAGAGACACAGACAAATGTTGAAAAGGGTGAGACACTCGGCAGCTCCATGAGAGAGCAAAAGCTGTTTCCAAGTTTACTATTATCTATGGTCGATGCCGGTGAGGCATCCGGTAGTCTGGATACAGCAATGGAACGTATGGCTATCCAATTTGAGAAGGATGCCAATATGAAGGCTCTGGTTAAAAAGGCCATGATTTACCCCATTGTTGTATGTATTGTAGCGATTGGTGTTGTTATTGTCATGTTGACTACGGTTATCCCGAGCTATTCTACCATGTTCAAGGATATGGATATGGAATTGCCGGCGATTACTAAGGGCGTTATGTATGCCAGTGATTTTGTCATGCATAAGTGGTATTTATTGATAATTATTGTAGGTATTATAGCGTTTGGATTTATCACGTTCAAGAAGACAGAGACTGGACAGATCCTTTTTGGAAAGATAGGACTCAAGATGCCTGTATTTGGAGCACTTACCATCAAGTCTTCGTCCGCTCGATTTGCAAGAACGCTCAGTACGCTTCTCGCAGCAGGTATCTCGCTTGTTGATGCCGTAGAGATTACTTCAAAGACGATGGATAATGTTATTCTAAGAAATGCCCTGCATGATTGCAGAGAAGAGATTGTACAAGGTGTTCCGCTTTCTCAACCACTTCAGGCATGTGGTTTATTCCCTCCGATGGTTCACCATATGACGAGGATTGGAGAAGAAGCCGGAGATATTGAGGGACTCTTGACAAAGCTTGCTGATTATTATGAAGAGGAAGTAGAAGTAGCAACTCAGTCCATGATGGCTGTCCTGGAGCCGATGATTATCATCGTTCTGGCAGGCGTTGTAGGTACCTTGATCGCAGCCGTTATGGCTCCAATGCTTAAGATGTACCAGGGAATGGACAATATTTAATCGAATTAGACGTCGGGAGATAGGGCCTGTACGTTTAAGATAAAAAAACAACCAACAAAAGGAGAGCAAAGGTATGAAAAAGACAAATAACAAAGGTTTTTCATTAGTAGAATTAATCATCGTAATCGCCATCATGGCAGTATTAATCGGTATTTTGGCACCACAGTTCTTAAGATATGTTGAGAAGTCAAGATTACAGAAGGATAACACAGCACTTTCTGAGATCGCAAATGCAGCAAAGATTGCAGCAGCAGATGAAGCTATTTTCAAATCACTTGCAGCTACTACAACATTTACACCAGCATCACAGGTATTTACATTTGGAACAGGTAATCTCTTAGAGAAAGAATTAAACGAGGCAGTAGGTGCAACTGTAACCTTATCTTCTTCTCAGTACAAGACAACAGCTCCATCCATTACAATTACAGCCAGTGGTAATAATGTATCCGTAACAGGATCCAATATTTGTGCCGCTCCTGGAGCAACACCTGGTAATGTTACATACTAAAAACGATTAAGGAAGTTCTATTATGACCCCAGAGACACAGATCGCGATAGCAGCTTATATTGTTATTTTCCTGTTTGGAATTACGATTGGAAGCTTCTTAAATGTATGTATCTATCGCATACCCAAAAAAGAAAATATCGCGATTGAGCGTTCCCATTGTATGGAGTGTGGATATACGCTCGCCTGGTACGATCTCGTACCGGTGCTGAGCTATATCCTGCTTGGGGGCAAATGCAGAAAGTGCAAGACCAAATTATCTATTCAGTACCCTATCATAGAAGCTTTGAATGGATGTTTGTATGTACTGATTTTTATAGTAAATGGACTCACGATACAAAGCGTCATTTACTGCTTACTGGCGTCGGCACTCCTGGTGCTTTCCGTCATTGATTTTCGAACATATGAGATTCCTTTTGGAATCAACTTGTTTATACTGACATTAGGGCTGATTCAGCTCGCTATGGATTATCCCCATTGGTTACAGTATGTAATCGGCCTGTTGTCAGTAAGTACTTTTTTATATATAATCTATGTGGCTACAAAGGGTCGTGCCATTGGCGGAGGAGATATTAAGCTGATGGCGGCTTGTGGTTTGTTGTTAGGTTGGAAGCTGATCGTATTAGCATTTATTCTCGGATGTGTTCTTGGCTCCGTTATTCATATCCTTCGGATGAAGCTATCGGGGGCAGAGCGTGTATTGGCAATGGGTCCTTATCTGGCAGCCGGAGTGTTTTTAGCTGCGATGTGGGGAGAGCCACTGATTCAGTGGTATTTGGGTTATTATCGTTAGGAGAGAAAATATGGCAAACAAGGTGTTGAGCATCGAGGTAGGACATTCTCTTACCAAAATATGCGAGGTAGATTTTAAGGTAAAGAATCCCAGAGTATATAGCAGCTTTACGATTCGTACACCAAAAGGGGTATATGAGGATGGCTATATCAAGAGGACAGATGAATTTGCTACAGTTCTGGATGAGGAACTTGTAAAGCAGGGTATCAAAACAAAACAGGTTGTTTTTTCGATTTCATCTACGAAAATTGCGAACCGTGAAGTATATATCCCATTTGTAAAGGAAAATAAGATATTTAATCTGCTTGTAGCGAATTCCAGGGACTATTTCCCAGTGGATATTTCTGATTACCAGTTAGCTTATAATATTTTAGATACAGTGACTACGGAAGATAATAAGCAATATAAACTTTTAGTATTGGCAGCTCCCAAGGATTTATTGGAGTCCTATTATGCACTGGCTGTAAAGGTAGGACTTACAATTGTTGCACTCGATTACAGTGGTAATAGTATTGTTCCAATTGTAAGGAACGCATGTACAGACGAAGTTACCATGGTAATTAAGGTGGATGAGAGAAGTACCATGCTGACAGTATTCCAGAATCGCAACATTGTGCTGCAGCGTAATGTAGCATATGGTTCTGATATAGCTATTGCAACTATCATTGAGCTTCCTGCATTTGGAGATCATGTAAGCTATTTTGAGGCGCTTAAGATGCTGCGTGAGAAGTATTGTCTTCGCAAATCCTTTGATCCTCTTGTTCAGGATGAGGGTGATGTGGATGCCGATGATGATCTTACATTAGCGAGAAGTGAGCTTACCGAAGGCTTACGTATGATGGTCAATAGTATCCTTCGTGTAGTTGACTACTACAATTCCCGAAATACGGGAGCACAGATTCAGCGTTATATACTGACTGGTGTTGGAGGCAACTTCCAGAACCTAAGTCAGTTGATGTCCAGTGAGTTAGGTTCAAAGGTCTCTGTTTTATCTGAGATAGAGGGAGTAAAGTTTGACAAGCTTGGCAGTGAATCAGGAATTGGTGACTACATATCCTGTATTGGTGCATGTATTGCTCCTATTGATTTGATTCCGGATGAACATAAAGATAAAAAGCGCCGTAAGGTGAAAGGTGATAAATCCAAAAGCGGTACAGACTATAAGGCTATTTCAGGACTTTTACTTGCCGGTGGCATTCTGGTATCTGCAATTCTTGCTGCCATCAGTACCTTTTCGTATATTACGACTTCGACAGAGAATCAGAATTTAAAAGCAAAGGTTTCCGAGTTGGAACCGATAGAAACGGTATATGATGATTTCCGTAAGGCAGATACTCTGCATAATGATGTATTATCCATGTATGCATCCACACAGAATCCAAATGAGGGCTTAACTAATTTCCTGACGGAGATGGAACAGAAAATGCCTTCCGACATAGCAGTAGAGAGCTTTACAGCAGACACTTCCGTGGTTACCATTGCGATGAAGGTTGGTACGAAGGAAGAAGCCATGAATGCAATCGCAGCATTCCGTACCTTTACAAGCCTGAGCAGTGTCGAAGTCCTTTCGATTCAGGAAGATATGGATGACACAGGCAATATTACCGAGAGCTTTACAGTTACCGGAGCGTACGCACCGGTCGCTTCACAATCAGAAAACGCGGTAGCAGAATAGGAGAGAAGAAAATGTCAAAAAAGGATATACAATTATTGATTGGTCTTGCAGGCATTTTGATTGCAATCGGTGTTTTCTTCTTTGCTTACAAGCCGACCATGGAAAAAGTAGATACAATGAAAGCCGAGAACGTAACACTTACAGCAAGAGTTGCTGAATTACAGTCTTTGGTGGAGCAGAAGGATTATTTCCTTACGCAGACAGAGAAATACAATAATGAAGTGATTAAGATTTATGATGAGTTTCCTGCAGATTACAGGATGGAGGATGCTTTATCAGCCGGCTTAAATATGGAGATGACAGCGCCATCCCTTTTATTGAAAGCAGAATTCGGAGCAAGGACAGAATTTTATCATCCAATGGCATATAACAGTACAGATGTGGTTCTTCCGGAAGAGACTCCGGCAGCTACGGATCCGAATGCAGCTCCGGTAGTAACACCGGATGCGGGTGCGACGGATGCAGCAGCGGCAGCAGATGCTTCTACAGAAACTGCTCCGGCTCCAGCTCCTGAAGCAGCACCGGCAAGTCCGATCGTAGCAAGTATTCAGCCGGTAACCTTCACAACAAAGTCAACCTATGAGGGAGTAAAGAGACAGATTGACTTCCTTTCTGATACGGAGAATCGTCAGACCATTAATAAGCTGTCTGTTATCTATGATCAGGCAACAGGTTTGTTACAGAGTGATATTGAGTTGAATGTATACTATATAACAGGTACACCGAAGGAATATATTGCTCCTATTTTACCTTCTGTATCAACAGGAACAGACAATATCTTCAGTTCTATTGAGGATAGTGGCGATGCTGTGGAATTGCTTCAGAAATACAAGGAAGCAACTGCGGAGCAGTTAAAGAAAGCTGCAGAGAACAGTAATCAGGACACAGAAGATACAGATGATAGTGAAGACGACGAAGAGGACGAGGACAGCAAGGAAAATAAAGACAACAAAGAGAAAAAAGACAGTAAGAAGAAAAGTAATTAAAAACACGGGAAAGGAGGAGCAACATGCGTAAGGATAACAGAGGTTTTACTTTACTTGAATTATTAGTGGCTATGATTATTCTTGCTATTATCGTTGTTCCTCTTTTACGTGCATTTGTTATATCGGCCAATACAAATGCAAAAGCTCGACGTAATCTAAATGCTTCGACTTTAGGTGAGGATATTACGGAGGGTATTAAAGCGACACCAATTGATCAGCTCTCCTACGAATTCAATTATCCATCCATCAGCTTCAATTTGATTGATAAAAGTATGGTTTTGGGAACGCCGGAAGAGCTCGTTTTTGATGGAACAAATTATCAGTCTGCTGCTTCGGTGAGCTCCTCCAGTATTACATCTCCGGATGGTGGTATTACATGGGAATTTGTCGGACAACCGAGTGGTACTTATTATTACTATCTTCAGGATATGAAGATGCAAAATACGAATTATGATGCACTGATTACCGTAGATGCAGCTCCTTATCGTTCCGGAGGTACTGCAACTAATCTTTTCAATGATGAAGAAGTATCTGCAATTAAATCCGTTCAAGGTGCAAACAATGGATTCTATATTCAGCCTTTGAACAAGGATATAGCAATGCTCAATACGATGAAGACAGATATTGATTATGCAGCATTGACGGAAAATGATCTATATCGCGAGATTCGACTTGTCATCAGTCAGAGCCTGGTTGGACTTAAGATGGTCACTACGGTAAAAGCAGAGTATATTTACACAGGAAAGCTAGCCGGTAAACCGGACAAGGTAATGCAGGATGAAAGCATTATCTTTGATAATCAGGTAAGTCAGAAAAATCTCGACAATATTTATTTGTTCTATACTCCCCTTTATAAGTCACAGGCAGGTTCTGTGAAGGATAAGATTACGGTGGTGAATCCAGGGGATGTTCCCGTGAACGTATATCTGGTTAAGCAGGAAACATCGGTTCCTGGAACACTCCAGACGAATGAAGGCCTGTACAAGATGGATATTGTGGTAGATGAAGGAGATGGTGTTACCGTTAAGCCCTCTGCCGTCACCAAGATTCGAACGAATATCGATATGAATCTTGCATCTGTGTATATTCCGGCATGTCCGGTATCGGTCAATCAGGCGACTTACAAATATAACACAGCAACGAATCAGGTCGTTGCGAAAGCGAAATTGGATAAAAAGGACTTGTCCGCTTCTCAGAAAATGGACAGAATCTTTAATATAAAGGTAGAAATATTCAAAGAAGGATGTCATGTCGGCGGCAGCTACACTTTTGCGGGGGATAAGAAAATCTATGAAATCACAGGAAGTACAGAGGATTAAACTGAATAACAGAGGTTCATCAATTGTGTTGGTAATTATCTCACTTGCCTTTGTGGGTATTTTAGCAGCATTGATTCTTTGGATGTCGTATGCCAACTACAATATGAAGGCATCCGATATGAAGGCAATCAATAACTTCTATAGCGCCGAGATGATTGTTGAGCAGATGAAAACAGGACTGCAAAAGGATGCTTCGGATGCAATGAGTGAGGCATATATGGCTGTGCTTCAGAAGTATTCAGAGTATTCGGTTGCAGACAGACAGGCATATTTTAATACCAAAATGATGACCAAATTAAAGAATAATCTGCAAGGTGCCAGTGCGGGTTCCTACAATGTTACGAAACTGACCGGGTATGTCGATACTGCACTTTTGGCGGGAGCAACTGTTTCCAGCAATACGCCGGGAATCTATGTTATGACAGTTTCGACCAATAAAATTGTTCTTAAGGATGTAAATGTAGAGTATACCGATGCAAAAGGCTTCACTTCGATTATTCATACAGACTTTGCTATTACCGCACCAACTATGAACTTTACGGATTCGGATACACTTCCGGATTTGTTTGAGTATAGTCTGGTTTCTGCAAAAGCAATCCGTGGAGATTCCACAGGTAATGTTGAAATTGGGGGAAGCGTGTACGCAGGTACGGACGATCGTTCCATGATACTTAAGGGAAATAGTAATTGGAATTTTGTAAGTGCGAATAAGGTGATTGCCGGAAAATCTATTGTCCTGGAGGGCCCTAGTGCATCTCTTACGACAGATGCGGATACCAATACCTGGACCAGGAATATTGTGATGGAAGGAAACAGCTCTACATTAACATTAGACGGACGCAGCTATGTAGCGGATGATTTGACGATTGATGGCGAAGATGATTCGGTATACTTATTGAATCGTTATTTTGGATATGGAATGGATAATTCCGGTTTGGGTGACGGCTCAGACAGTAGTGCGTTGCTGATTAATGGTAAGAAGACGACTCTGGATCTGACAGGTCTGGATCAGCTCTGGATAGGTGGACGTTCGTATGTCGGTACGGCTTCTGCTAATTCTGCAGATGGAACAAGTACCGGTGTAACTGTTGGCACAAATGTGAATGTACCTATGGGAGAGTCCATAGCAGTTAAGGGTGACCAGATAGCGTATTTAGCTCCTGTTGATTGCCTTGGTGTATCGGGTAATGGAGTAGCAAGAGTAAAGAGTAATCCTATGAGCTATACGGAATATAAGTCTGCAATACAGGATCATCTGTCAGAAGCAGGCTTTGTAGAGTATGATACCACTGCTGTGATACCAGAGATTAATGAGCAAGTAAAGAATTATTCCACCTCCTGCAAAAAGATTTTTGCACAAGGACTTGGTGGACAAGGCTTGGTTTACTACTACATGGTTATGGATAAGGAGAGTGCAAAGCTCTACTTCCAGAAGTATTACAATAATCGTTCCGAAAAACTGGATAAGTATCTGAAAGCATATGCAGATGGTATTAAGACAGGTGTGTCTGCGAATTATGCGCGTCTGGATATTGCTGGTAACTGGATGCAGTATGATGGAGTCGGTTCTACGGTTTCCGTTAATACACCGGCAGCGATGAATGAAACACCTTTGATTTCAGAGGCTACTAATTACAGCAATACTTTTAAAGCCTTGAATGCAAAGCTGGTAACGAACTTGAGTAATGTCTCAGCTACTGAGCTGACGCGATCCGTATATGATAATCTAATTAAGGATACGGATATTCAGGCAATGATTCCGACAGGAACCTCAGCGACTTTTACCGTAGGGTCTGGACCAACGGAGAAGAAGGCTATTATAGCCAATGAAGATTATGTCTATAACGGAGATGCTGCTGTTCGAGTAATTATAGCGACTGGTGATGTTACTGTTAATAGCGATTTTGAGGGAACCATTATCGCAAAGGGAGAGATTATCCTTGGAACCGGTGTAAAGATAAAGAATGATGTAAATACACGTAACGATATTGGGTATGCATTAAAAGCAGAAGCAACCATCGGAGCGGTTCAGAAATCCGCATACGAGTTTTTTGTGGATGGTACGAAATATTTATTAGGCGGTTTTGGAACTACAGTATCAAGCGGTAGCGCTGAAGATGCGGAGGTTAGTCTGGATGAAGTGGTTGAATATGAAAACTGGTCTAAGAGATAACAGAGGATTATCGTTGGTAGAACTTGTGATTGTAATTGCTATTCTTGCAGTTTTGAGCGGCGCAGTAATCGCATCCTTAGGTATTGTATCCAATGCCCGGACAAAACAATGCATTAATAGTATTCAGACTGCAATCGGAAAATCCAGAATTACCACGATGGGAAAAAAGAATACAACACTTAGAATTTATGAAAACAATGGTAAGGTATGGGCAGATGAGACAGCAGATGGTAATGTAACGACAACTGAGATGGGCAATTCAGGTATTGGTCTTACATTTACAGACAGTGCAGGTACAACGACCAGTATCACATCTGCGGATATGAACATTGTATTTGACAGAAGTTCCGGAGTAGTGAAGAGTTCAAATTTTGTCAGTGCACAGGCTGGCAGTTACCAGGTAGTTGTAGTACCCGAGACAGGAAAGAGCTATGTTCAAAGGATACCGTAAGTAAAAAACCGGTTATTCATGTAATATCGTGGACGGAGACTGCGATATACGGAGGTTAAAGCATGATAGAAAAGATGAAACAGGATCAGAAAGGATTATCGTTGGTAGAGTTGGTTGTTGCAATTGCGATTCTTGCTATTGTGGCAACAGCGATTGCGGGCTTCATGGTTACAGGTTCACGAAGCTATGCTTCCACGAGCTCTGAGGTCAACATTCAATATGAATCGCAATTAACTACAAATCAGATCAGCGATTTGTTGATTGATGCAACAGAGGGTATATCCTATGAGATAGACGGTTCCTTGTATAATAAGGATTCTGAGGGTCCGGCCAGTCCGTCCAATAAGAAACTCAGTATTTTCACGTCTGTTGTAAATCCGACTTCCGGATTATCTGATTATTTTGCTGATATTGTGGAATGGAAGCTATCGGATCAGAAGCTGTATTATTCACGTTATCATGTGACGAAAACAGGTAATGTTTATACCCTGGGTACAGCAGTGACTACAAATAAGCTGATGTCTGATTATGCAACCGGATTTTCTGCAAATCTGGATCAGGTATCTTCGAATAATATTTTTCAGCTTTCCATGGACTTTGAGAACGCTGGAAAGAAATATCATACCAACAACAATATCACATTACGTAATACACTGGCTGTTAATCGGAAGAGCTCCAGTGTATCTGGAGGAACTCCTCCATTTGGTTCGTATGTCGTAACCGATGTTGATATCTCTCCTGGAGACATTATTCTTGCACCGGGAGGCGTTGCAAACTTTTCAGCTTTTGTAAAGGGAACAGGTTCGCCGCCACAGGCAGTTACCTGGGACATTACAACGCCTGCTGCATTATTAAAGGCAGGAACCAAGATTGATGCTGGTGGTAAGGTCACCGTAGATGCAAGTGAGACAATTGCATCCTTTACGGTACGAGTTACATCAGTTGCAGATCCATCCATTAGTAAGACGGCTAATGTCTATGTCAAGAAGATTGACTCCCTTACTTTAAGCGGAGGACCGGCTCATATCTATAAAAATACATCATTCACATTAATTGTAAATGTTGCGGGAACAAATCTGACAGAGGCGGATAAAGCAGTTAGATGGACGATTGATGAAGGAGCTGCCTATGTGGGTGTAACTGGTACAAACACGTTCAAGATTGCAGCCAATGCTCCTAAGGGTTTGAAGGTAACAATTCGGGCAAATTCAGCGATTGATTCTTCCATATCAGATTCTTGGAGTGGAACCGTGGAGTCGGGTATTGCCGGAGGTGGTGGAGGAGGTCCGAAGATTGTTATTTCTTCACCTGGTACGATTAATCGAAATGGTTCCGGTACCTTTGCAGCGGAAACAGAGGATGCTGCGGGTTATACCATTAAATGGGATGTTAAAGTATATAAAAAGGGTGAGCCCGATAAGAAATACAGTGATATTTCATATGATGTAGATGTAAAGGGAGAATACTGTACGGTAAGTATCAGTAAGCTTTTGAATTACGAAGAAGAAGCAACGGTTCAGGCTATTGCGACCTTGGTTAAGACAGGTGAGACGGAAAGCTCCCCTAGAGCGGAAAGCAATGCAGATGTACATAAGGTATCTTTAAGCTATCGTAAGTCAAATGACATTACGCCGCTTGCTAATGTATCGACTAAGATTTACTATGTACAGTCAAAGTCTGTGAAGTATTCCTATATACTGGATGGAATTGAGAATGTAGGAGCCTTGAGCTGGTCTGGCTATGATAAGAATGTATTGAAGATTACGGATTCGGGATCTGAGATTTCACTTGGTGCCGGTGGTTCCGCAGAGGGAAAAGAGACGGCAATTCCGAGTATCGGAAGTTATAAAATGGACGATAATACGGTAACAGTAAATATTAAAGGTGGAAATGTATACTTTGATAATGGTACCGTAGGAGAGACCGGAATCTCATGGTTCTATGTACCATTACCAAATGATCCGGATTTTCAGGGATATGGTAAGGAAGATACCTACAAAGTCTCGGCTAAGGAAAGAATGGTGTTTGAAGACAACAGTGACTTTGCAAGCAGAAGTGTATCACTGGGCAGCGGTAATATCTGGATGGGCATGAAGTACTATAATGGTGTATGGAAGATATTTATCTATAATAAATCCAAACCATGGGGTGGAACAGCTTATACATGTCCAAGGAACCCGAATGAGAATACCGACTGGAAGAGTGCAAACTTCTGGAGTTTTGATGATAGTTATTAACAGTAGAGGGTATGGAGACGAATATGAGTAGAATTTTACAGAAAAAATACATAATGAGGGTTATCGCTGTGATGGTATGTATCGTAACAGTCGGTCTGCTCGTGTTGACTCATACCACGGAAGCACAGGCAGGGGATACCTTAGAAGGAATCAAGAAGATACTGGAACAGAACACAGAAGGCAATCGCTTTCTCATTCTTGAGGTGGTTCCGGATGATGCAGAGTATACAGCAACAGTAAGTGGACTTGGCATTTCCGATAACAATATTACGTTTGATATTCCTATGGGACAGCTGGGTTATTATGTGGGCGGTGAAGAGCCTATTCAACTCTATGATGCCCTGACGAATTTCCCGAATCATGACAGTCGTATGAAATTCCTTGAGCAGATGAAGGAAGCTCTTGTTGAGGGACAGATTTGGTCTGCTCCATCCTCCAACAGCATTACACCATTGACTTTTGAAGATTATGATGAGGCTTTCTCCCTTTCTGCGAATGATTTGATTCGTGCAGAGGCAGAGGGCAATCCATGGACTTTAATTGATTACGAGGGAAAGAACAAATACCATACAGAAATGGTATCCGGTAATCGAATGGTAACTGCTTTGAATGGTGAGTATACCAAGAATTACAGTCCTTCTGAAAATGGTGTCAGTGAGAATGTGATTGATATTGCATCCCTTAGCGATAATCGCGCATTGATGCGTACAGTCAGCGGTGATGGTGATTTTCACCCTCTTTTCAATTATCAGGATAATGGCGGGTATCGCGTAAAGTTCAAAAAATCGAATGGAAGTCGTGGATATCAGGCGTTAGAAGCAGTAGAACTGAACGATGGTAATATTGGAAGCTTTGGTCAGAATACATTGGTCTATGTCAAGGATGTAGACGACAGCTTTTTATATGCAGGAACCGTTAGCAGTCTGTCTCTCAGTGTGTCCGGTGCGTCCATTGGTGTATTTGAAGAAACCGAGGACAATGATGAGGAAAATGAGTCTGAGAAGAAGGAGCCAGAGAAAAAGGAACGGGAAATGGAACTTTTCGGAAGTGCATCTTCCGGAAAAGGAACAGTAGGTACGGGTAAAGGCGGAAATGGAGTTCCTGGTGACAAAGACGAAGAGGACACTATGGTGGAAGAGGTAACTCCGCTGGATGGTGTGAGTGTGTTTGATCATAGTGGGGACAGTAATGCAGTCGGATCCGGTTACTATGTAGTGCGTTTTGGCTATTCTTCTGACGCAGCAGCAGATAGTACATATGTATATAGTGTTGAGGATTGGGACGAGGAAACCGATGCAGGAGCGACATATTTTCAGGATGTGACAGTACCATTTGTACCGAATTACTCGCATACCGGTTCTGTTATCAGTACAGGAATTCGCCCTCTTGATTTTGTATATTCGTTTAGCGAAAACGACGAAGGAATTTACTATGGTAATTATACCATGGTAGACGATGCTTCTATCACCGACAAGATTCGATTGAGCGGAGTACGCGTATATTATCGTGGAGCCTTTCAGAATAATGAATGGTTTAAGAAGTATGTCTTTGACCGCAGCTTTGATCCGGATACAAAAGAACTGATCGAGGATGCTTACATTACGGTAAAGACGATACGTGCCTCAGAGGTAGCAAATTATGAAATTAGTCAGGTAGGTATGATATATTTTGCCGATGTGGATGATACATTAATTCCATGGGATCCGGATGGACAGGTTGCATATGAGCCTTATAGTGCCAGCAACGATATCTCCATCAAAGCAATGATGAAGGTTTTGGGTGCGGTAGTAGATTATGATGTTCCGGTTATGATCGATTATTCCTTGACCAAGAGTAAGGCTCCTAATCTTCAGAGACTTGCAAAACTGCTTCATCAGAAGGATATCGCGACATTCTACAATGCAAATGTATCAAAATCGAATTCGGATATCGAAAAGGCGGCTGATAAGGCGAAGGATTACTTTGGCAGCAGTGGTGCGATTGATGGAATAACACATCATGTCAATAGTAGTGTTTATATTTATAACTATGTAACAGAGCATCAAGCGCAAAAAGCACTTAATCCAAAATTTACACAGACGTTTTCCGATGCGATTATTGCAGGTGCCTTTGATGAGATCATTACCGAGATACAGAATGAGAATCTCTACCGCGAGACAGAGGGAAATGAAAACAGAATTCCCGAGACAATCAACGAAGCGGTAGCAATTAAATATATTATCAGCTTTAAGGGAAGAAAGAGTGCGTATACCAAGGAGTCGCTTCGTATCTTGGAAATTGAGCCATGTGGTGTTCCAGGATGGAAGGATCCCTTTAAGAAGAGTGATCATTTAAATGGTACGTTTGGAAATTGTACCGGTTCCGGTCATCTCTATGTGGATTCCAGAAAGTTGACTTCCGGAGCTACGGTATACAGTCTGTATCGTGAGGGAAACACGAATCCTATTCTTAAGGATGCACCCAATAAGATTGAGATTGTGGGAATGTCGACAGCTGAGTTTATTGGACATGTCGAGGATCTGAATAGTGAATATGACATGATTTATATTGGAACCAATACATGCTATAGGAATACCAAGACCATCAAGGATGCAACCGGTAGAAACAGACTTGGTACTTATCATAATGATAAGAGATTAGATGGTTATGTATATACCTGTATGGGAGATATCTGTTACTCGAATCCATTACTTTCCGGTTGGAAGAGCAACTTTACGATTTCAGATTCCGATGATTATTACTATTCGGGTAATGATCTATCTTCTGCAAAGGTAGAAGATCTGCTCGATTATCTCGATGCAGGATATCCGGTTCTCGTGGACGATAAGTGTTACGAAAAGGGTTATGTGGATTCTGCATCAAGGATTTATCATTTCCTTGAAATAGCAAAGCAGGATTACTATAACACCAATAAGAACCTCTTTATTCTGGATAAGGATACAACAAACCCGATGAAGGGAGTTTCTACTCGTTTTTCCTGGTATCTGAATCTTGCTAAGCCGCAGATCGAATTGGATGGTGGTGTTACGAAGACAGATATCTGTCAGGAAGCATATAAAGAGGGCGACGAGTACTATATGAAGTACGCCTTTGATATTACCAATAAGGGAAGTGCTAATGAGAAAGCCAGATTTGACTGCAAGCTTTATATCGATGTCAATTCAGATGGTAAGTATTCTCCTGAGGTCGAAGATCAAGATTCCATGGTGATCAAGAATGCAGCAGGAGAGGAACAGCAGCGGAAAGATGGACTGTTTAGCCTGAAGCCGGGTGTAACGTACTATATTTCCTATCAGATTTCGGATGATTTTACAGGTCCGATTCCGTGGAAGTTGGAAGTAACACAGAATGATAAGATTACAAGAAGAGATTCTGTTATCGGTTGTTATACGATTCATAGACCGGGGGATCAGGCAGAAGTAAATGTACTTCAGATTGGTCCATCTACAAAGTATAAGTGTTCGGAAGCAGAAAGCCAGTCCTGGAATCTTCAGGATCAATATGAAAACAATCGTCAAATATTTGATACCCATTTCCGTGACATGATTGATGGTGTCGGATATTATAAGATGACATTTAAAACGGTTACCATTGATGAGTATGTAAACTGGATAAAGAGTAATAATTCGAACGCAGACTTAAGTAATTATAACCTGTTGATTTTGGGATTTGGCAGATTCTACAATTTGTCTGACTATGGAACTTCCTCCGATGCTGCATATTATACGCAGGCATTGAACCGAATTGTGGATTATGCGACACAGGGCAAGAGTATTCTTGTAACAAATGATACCTTCTCCAGATCTGCAGTTAGTACAAAGGCCGGTTATGTGTGGAATGTAGATGGCGGTGGTAAGACATTACAGTATTGGAATTTTGACTTTACGAAGGCATTACGTAACTTTGCAGGAATGGATCGATATGGTGTCGCTCCCAATACACAGGGAAGCAAGGATGTTGCCCATCCGCTGAATGACAGTAATTCAGAATCGAAGTGGACCCAGGGACTTGCTGTTGGCTCCTTGCTCAGTCAGGTTTCCCCTTGGTGGAATTCACGATCCAATGTTCGTGGTGTAAATGAAAACGTAGGATTCCTAAAGTATTCCGGATCCAATGGTGGTGAGATGAACTACATGAGTGCTACCGGTGTAACCAAACAGATGAACAAAGGACAGATTACACTTTACCCGAACCAGTTGGATGAGAGCTTTGCGAATATGGAGACCGTTCTTCCTTACTATCAGCTCGACTTTGAAATTGATAGTGACCTTGATAATGAAAAGGATGTTGTAGTATGGTATTCCATCGATTCTTCAAATGGTACCGGTAATTCCATTCTTGATTACGATGGTATGGATGCCAGAAATATGTACTATGTATACAGTAAAGGTAATATTACGTATTATGGTGCACACTCAATGCCGTACAATCGTCAGGAATTGAACCTTTTCGTTAATACCGCAGTTGCTGCATACGAGGCAGGAGCAAAGGCACCGCAGGTTAAGTTTATCGAGAGAGCAGATATCAGTTCCAGAAAGATTGAAACATCGTATATACCATACGATAAGCTTACGGATTCAGAGTCCATAGAGGGTCTGACACAGGATATTTACTTCTATGCTAGACGTAGTAAGGCTTCCGAGGAATTGATGGCAAACTTCTATTTTGAAGTGCCGACGGGTACCGCAGGTTCAGAAGTGATTCGTGTGAATGGAGCGGATGTCAGTGTAATCAAGCTGGATGCTACAACACTCAGTGTTAAGGATGGCAAAACCGATGTAGACTGTCCGATCGTTACCAGAGATATTGATGATGAAGGTCATCAGTCGACCGGTAGAGCTATAGAAGCGAAGGTTCCTTATAAGATAGCGGTTCCACTCTCTATTCTAAATAATAAGAACAGTGGTCGGCTGTATGTACGTGTAACGAGTACAATTCCTACAGCAGGAGCAGAAAAGACAGCAGTTCAAAATGCATTTGACAGTGTAAACTTAGTAAAGACAGAATTATTTAATTTAGATTAATTTACAAAAAGATAATCTCGGTTGGACAACCGAGATTATCTTCGTTATAATGGTTCTTAATAGTATCGAGGGTTGAAAGTTCGATATGGGGGAATGAAAATGATTGAAAAGATTTTACATACTGATTTTCATGCTTGGTCCTATGAGCTGTTGCAGATTCTATGTATTCTACCGACTGCGGCTGTTGTTTTTTCGCTGCTCTCCATGGACGTGGAATCGGTTACCTGGTATATCCTATACCTAATCATTGGAATTGCCTGCACGGTTTTGGGTCTTTTTTTCATCCGTCAGGTGAGAAAGCAAAAGCAAAAGATGGCCTTTCATAATATTATGTTTTGCTATTTCCTGATATGGGCATTTCTTTCTACGCTGCTTGCATCCAATCTGTCGGCTTCTTTTTTTGGCATTCTCGACCGTGGAGAGGGATATGCAGGTCTGGTGATCTATGGTGGGATCTATGTCTGTGGAATGCAAATTGCGAATGAAGAACGTCGCTGGAAGCTGCTTCGATTATTCATGTCCGGCTCGGTGCTGGTCAGCTTTCTGTACGTATTACAGAGGTCGGAGGATATTCGTGCGGTACTGGGACTTACGGAGAATTACTTCCTTGTTCATTCGGTTAAGGGTTCGGCAGTCTTTGGACATCCGGAGTTCTATTCCTATTATTTGACGATGGTTGTCATCTGTGCAGCAGGCTTGTTTATTACTTCGCAAAAATGGGCAGATCGTATGTATGCGATGATTCTTTTTCTCTTAAATATTACGGTACTGATATCGAATAATACATTTAGCTGTTATCTGTCGATTATGATTGGTTTGATCCTGGTATCTGTTCTACTCGGTATTCGTAATCGTAAGATCAACTATCGTACTTTTATTCCGATGGCTGTGTTTTTGATAGCCAGCATTGCAATCAATCTGATTACGGGAAAGGTATCGCAGAATTTTATTTCTCTTGCAAATGATTTTCAGGTAATGAGTACATCATCGATTGCTTCGAAGGAAATCGGCACAGTGGGAAATGGAAGATTTGGCCTTTGGAGACAGACAATACGGTATATTGCGCAGAATCCATTTGTGGGCTATGGTTCTGAGGGACTTGTTAAGATGTTTGCAGAGGATGGTTTTAAACAGTATCGACCTACCAATGAGTATTTGCAGTATACAGCGTATTATGGAATTGTTGGGTTCTATTTTTATCTGGCAGGATTGTTATGCCTGTTCCGTAAAAAGATAAGGACTTTTCGGTACTTTTCCAATAATACCATAGTAATTTGGTGTATTGTAATCGCGTATTTGATTTCTGCTTTTTTTGGTAACACAAGTTTCTATACGACTTCGTTTTTCTTTTTGTTTGTAGGTATGATATCAGGAGAGGATTCTGATTTATAGTTATCTTTACGAAATATTAATTTGATAACCATCGGCAGTCGATGTATAATATTGCCGTTGGTATTAATTTCCAACAGAAATGAGGATTGTTATGCTTTTTAATTCTATGGCATTTGCTGTTTTTTTGCCGATTGTTTTTATCCTATATTGGGTTTTGCCTCAGAGATTTCGTTGGATACTTCTGCTTGCGGCAAGCTATTACTTCTACATGAGCTGGGATGTGAAGTATGTCTTTTTGATCTTATTTACGACAGTTGTGTCATATCTGGCAGGCGTTTTTATGGAAAAGGCAGACAGTAAAAAGAAAAAGAGAATCCTGCTGACTTCTGCATTGGCAGCAAGTCTTGGGGTTTTATTCTTTTTTAAATACTTTAACTTTTTCTCGACATCTCTTTCGGATTTGGCGGCGCGTGTAGCCATTCCGCTTCATCCTGTGACTTTGGAACTGATCGTTCCTGTCGGTATATCTTTCTATACCTTCCAGACACTTGGTTATGTTATAGATGTTTATCGTGGTGATGTGAAGCCGGAGCATAATTTTGGGAAGTATGCGACGTTTATTTCGTTTTTTCCACAGCTTGTAGCAGGACCAATTGAGAGAACGAAGAATCTTCTACCGCAAATCGATGCCAAGCATACCTTTGATTATGATAAGGCCTGCTATGGTATGCGGTTGATCGGATGGGGCTTTTTTAAGAAGCTTGTTATCGCGGACAATCTGGCACCACGTGTTGATATGATATATGGTTCTATCAATAATTATACGGGATTTCCTCTGGTGATTGCAGTGTTCTTTTTTGCAATTCAGATTTATTGTGACTTTTCCGGTTATTCGGATATTGCTATTGGTACAGCAAAGCTGTTTGATATTGATCTTATGACGAACTTTAAAAGTCCGTATTTTTCAGCATCCATCCGAGAGTTTTGGAGCCGCTGGCATATTTCCTTATCTACCTGGTTCAAGGATTATGTCTATATTCCGATGGGAGGAAATCGTGTCGGAAAGCTGAGGCATGCATGGAATCTTATGGTGACGTTCCTTGTCAGTGGACTGTGGCATGGCGCTGCCTGGACATATGTTGCATGGGGTGGAGTACATGGGGCTGCACAGGTAGTGGAGACAAGTATCCCCGGTAAGCATAAAAAGAACGAACCGGTTCGACACACTATTTTGTGGTGGATACGTGTTATTCTTGTCTTTGTTTTTTGCTGTCTGGCCTGGGTTCTGTTTCGAGCGGACAATATGGAGACAGCGATTTATGTATTTCAGAATCTGTTAAAAGGGATCGATGACTTTAATCTATATATGCAAAATGGAATTCTTCAGCTTGGAATCGAACAACTGGAAGGAACCCTGCTTACCATTGTAATTGTGATGCTGGCAATTTTTGATTATTTGTCCTTACGGCGAGATTTGATGAAGAGTGTCAATAAGCTTCCAATCGTAGCGCGCTATGTATTATACACAGTGGTTTTGGTATTTATAATTATTTTAAGTCCATTGGATTCCAGCAAGGAATTTATCTATTTTCAGTTTTAACATGGATTTGCGTATTGTTTACGCGAAAGGGAGAAGCAGTGAAAAAATTTATTCGAGACCTGATTGTGGTCTGTCTATGTGTAATCGTAGCCATGGGTGCTATCGTTGGAGCGATACAGTCGCTTCCGCCACAATTTTCTGATACGTATGACGCGTCGGCTATTGATAAGTATGCATTATTGAAAAGTACAAAGTCTCCAAAGATTGTTATGATCGCAGGAAGCAACTTCGCTTTTGGCCTGGATTCTGCTAAGATTGAAGAGGCGTTTGGAATGCCTGTGGTGAACATGGGACTGCATTCCGGTATTAAGCCTCATTTTAATCTTGCTATGGTGAAAGAGAATCTCGGTAAGGGTGACGTAGTAGTGATTGGTCTTGAGTACGAAGAGTATGGACCAAGGAAAATCGATGTGCCTACGGCATTACAAACAGTGGAGAATTATCCAGAGCTTTGGAGATTTATTTCTCCGCTTGATTACCCCAGAATCTTCAAGGGCTATTTATCCGACTACGGTTTTTTGAAAATAGATCGTTATCGTAATGGCTATGAGCCACAAACCGGTGTCTATGCCAGAAATGTGTTCAATTCCTATGGTGATATCGAATATCCCAGACCGGAAAGCATCCGTGACGAGGTAGAACCGGATGTTGAGATGGATGCTGACGAAATTGATAGCCATGTGATAAAGGAATACAATCGTTTCTATCGTTATGCTAAAAAGAAGGGCGCGAGTGTGTATTTGACATTCCCGTCTTTGGATGAGAAGGCGTTGGAATCCTCTGAGGAAGAGCAGGAGGAATTCATTGCGGAACTGGATAAGAGACTGGAAATCCCGGTTATTTCCGACTACCATACGTATGTGATGTCAAGTGACCTTTTTTACAATACGGATTATCATTTGAATGATAAGGGACGTGAGATTCGAACCCAGAATCTGATTCAGGATATGAAGGAAGTTATAAAATAGACAAAAAAACGAAAGATGGAAAACGTATCTTTTCTGTCGGAAGGGAGGAGGCTTTGACCGACAAGGAATTTGATGACTGTATGCAACGCATCAAAACCGGCGACAAAGACGCATTAAAGGATATCTATAATGACTACATTGCCTATATTTACACCTGTGTATACAGTGTAGTAAAAAATAAGGAAAATGCAGAAGATATTACGAGCGATTTCTTTTTGAAATTATGGGATATTGCAGGTCGGTATATACCGGGTAATGGTCATAAGACCTGGTTAGTGCGTATTGCACACAATATGTCCATAGATTTTTTGCGAAAAAGGAAACGGGAATCGCTATCCGATACAATGGAAGATGCAATGGATGGTAACTTGGATGAAGGAAAAGCAAGTATTTACGATGGTGTTCATGACAGCAGTCCCGTGGAAGCAGAAGCAGTATCTAATATGTTCCTGGAGCAGGCTTTATCCACTTTAGAAGAAGGGGAACGTGATGTTATTAATATGAAAATCATATGTGATATGACGTTTAAGGATATCGCAATTGTGCTTGGAGTGTCTATGGGCACAGTTACTTGGAAATATCAGAGTGCTATGAAGAAGCTAAGGAGGTGTGGATATGAGTAGAAATTTCGAAGATGATTATCGAAATGAGATGCTCTCTCAGGTCCCTGACCTTTGGGATCGAATTGAACGAAGCCTTCCTGATAAGAGGGTTTCGTCCATGGAAGAGACACCTGCTAATGATGAAAAAGAAATACGAAAATCTCAAGAAACAAACAGAGGCAAAGAAACCACAGAGGAAAAGGGTTCCAATAGCTTCAAAGACACAGAACCTGGAAAAGAAAGCAGGATTATTAAGTTCCCCAATTCTGGTGTGATCAAATTTGCAGCAGGATTTGCTGCGTGTCTGCTTTTGGTATGTATAGCTGTTCCTGCGTGGAATATGCTCAAGGGAGGAGCTATGCATTCCAATGAGAGCGCTGCACCCACAGAAGACATGCAGATGGCTGATGGTGGGGAAGCCGCCGCAGAGGCAGCTGCTGAAGAGACAGCTAAGGATTCTTACTTTGATGTGGCAAATGCAGTTGCGGAAGAAGATGTGGTAACAGATAAAGAGAGTGAAGAGGCACCGGCTGGTGCAGAGGAAGGTGTGGACATGACCATCCATGAAGAGATTCCGATTCGCGTAAAGAGTGTTCGACAGGTTAACGACGATACTATTTACACGGTTGATGTATCCAAGCCGGAAGTATTTGACTTTCTGAAGAGCTCTGAGATAGAAGCCAGGATTACAGATGCGAGCCTTGGCAAGCTGGCGGTAGACACTGATTATGTGGTGTCGTTACAATTAGATTTATCCGCGGTTACATCCGGTGATAAACCACTTTATGTGATTGTGAAGATAGACAAATAGCTTTGGTTACTTTTGTCAAAATATCACGATTAATTCGAAAAATTGGGTCAATATGTTTATTGACACTCAATTTACCTCCCGTTATAATATTCCTTGTTGTATGAATATGGAAGAAGTATTCATACGCGCAAAAGATGCGCAAGAAGAGGGAATATTATGAAAAAAGAAAAGTGGTTAAGGACCTTACCTGTCCTGATTATCCTTGCCTTTTCGGCAGTGGTGACAGCTGGTGGCTGGTTATATGGGAACGTTCTAGAAGCGAAAGCAGAGGAAGCTGTTCCGGAAGTTAATACGGAAACCGATTTCGATGTATCAAAACAAGTAGATATAGCAAAGGCAAGCCTTGCGGCTAATCAGAAGCAGGCGGCTGCCATTACAAGTATTAAAACGACAGATAAAAAAGTAGCTATCATTTTCGAAGGGATAGGCGACCCAGATACGATGGATAAGGTATTGGGCATGCTTGACGAGTATGATTACAAGGCTACTTTTTTTATGTCTGCAATTGAGGCAAAAGAGAATGAGGAACTGATTACCGGAATGAAAAAAGCCGGTCATGAGATTGGAAGCTGGACTTTGAATGGTACTCCTCATATGGAGACTCTTTCGGAAAATGAGATTTTGGAGGATCTGTGTCGTTCTCAAGAGGTATTTCATTCCGTGTTTGGCAGATACCCGTCTATGGTGAAATGCAATGCAACAGAGCTTACGCCGGATTTGAAGAAATATATTTTCGCATCCGGGTTCGATAACGTTGTGGAGTGTAATCACTATCTGAATTTCAGTAGCTTTCTAAGTCAGAAGGAAGCCGGAAGCTATGTGAAGAATCTCGAGAACGGCAGTATTGTATCCATCAAAATGATGGGTCATCTGGATCATGTGGAATTTAAGAATGCAGAGAGTGTTTCTGCTGATGCAGCAGAGGAAAAAGAAACGCCGGATTTAAGTCGGATTGGTACGGATTCAGAACGTCTGCTCCGAGTTGTTCGTTGGCTGCTACAGTCCATGTCGGATGAAAGTATGGAGTCAGCGCTGGTAGCCGAATATCCCCAGAGTGATATCGAAAGCAGTGAGATGACTTATGACGAGAAGCGTAAGCTCAATCATGGTAAGCTGGCAGTCAGTATGAATCATGTCCGTACGATTGACAGAGAGGCAGGATTTGTGATTCGCGGCATCGGAGATGAAAAGGAATTGCAATCGACGCTGGAAGCATTGCAGGACATTGATGTAAAAGCAACCTTTTTTATAACGGGGAAAGAAGTCGAGGAGTATCCGCAGGCTTTGGCAATGATTCAAAAGGCCGGTCATGAGATTCAGAATGGTGGATATATGGGAAAGGATATGGCTGACGAGGATTTTGACACGATTTGCGAGGATATCTACCTGGGAATTGAAAAGCTGAGAAGCTATGGTATCTACGCAAATTGCTATATGCCGGTTCATGGCACGATAAATGAGACCATACAGGAAGCAGCATCGACCATGAATGTGAATCTGATTAGTTTTACATCCTATCCGTCGAAGAGAAAGTATGAGGATGAAGGAATGTCAGCAGAAGAGATTGTTGCAACCGCATACAAGGCTGACCGCCCCTGCTTCACTCGTGGAGACCTGATTTATCTCGATATGGATTCTTTCTCCAGACCGGAATTTATGGGAGAGCTGCTCAAGGCTCTTTATCGTGAAAAGGTACAAAATACAAAGTTTGAAGACAGTACATTGAAAATGACGACTATGAAGGAACTGTTGAATCATACATGGGATTTTCCGGCAGCGACTCTTGAGTCATACACACAGATTGCTACGTCGGGTAAAGCAATCAAGGGTGTAGACCAGATGCTTCAGAGTCGCTACGCAGGAAATCCCGACGCCACCTTAAACGGTTTTACGCAGGAAGAGGCACAGTTCATTAATCAGAATGGTAAAATCAATAATCCGGATCATAAAGTCTTTCTTACCTTTGATGACTGGGGTTCCGAGGAATCCATCGGTAAACTTCTGTGTGTGCTTGATAAATGGAATGTGAAGGCGACCTTTTTTGTAAAAACACAATATGTACTCAGTGGAAATAACGATAATCTTTTACGGGCGATTGCGGAACGTGGTCATGATATAGCCAATCATACGAATACCCATATGGCAATCAATATTGAGCCAGATCAGGTCACTGCATTACGTGAAGATTTGGTAAGCGCCAATCAGATTCTGTCTGAGGTGGTAGGGGATACGGATCGTCTTACAGCGTATTTCCGGCCTCCGACACTGGCAGTCAGCAAGATTGGTATGAGTACTGTTTTTGACTGTGGATTCAGCTACATCATCAGTGGTGATTTTTCTACCTCCGATTACGAATGTACAAGTGCAGCTGAGCTGGCAGATCGATTGAAAAATGGCGTGCCATTAGATGATGGAAGCAGGCGGTTGATGGAATCGGGAAGTGTTATTGTCATGCATATGTCCGATACGGCTCAGTTCACGGCAGAGGGTTTGGATGAATTCTTTGCATACAATGAGAGCTTGCCGGATGGCAGTCCGAATAAATTTCAATTTGGCCTGATTCGAGATTACTTGTAATGATTCGTATATATTTGCAATATGGGAGAGCGTAATGGTTAAGAGATTAAGAATGAAAATGAGAGCAAGAAGCAATCATAGAGATGGCGATATCTTACTTCGTGAGAAATGTGACCGCAGAGTTTTAAACTATGTGCCGGATAGTTCAAAAAAGCGTTCCTATGCTGACCGTCGCAGTTCGGCGGACATGGAAAAAGTGGAAGAGAACATGCAGACTTATATCCGCAACCGCCAGGAAGGTGTCCGTTATGAGACGAGCTTTTCGGTAAGGATTACATGGAGGAGTAAGAGGTATAGAAGAAAATATAAGACGACCTGTCGTGCGATTAATATTTCGACGACAGGTATGCTTTTGGAATTAAAGAGTGATAAAATTGGAAAAGAGTTTGAAGAGAGCGGAGCACTTTCTTTAAGATTTGAAATCGTCAAAGGAGCTATGCCGGAAGGCTATGAGATGAAGGTGCATACGACCGCGAAGGTAGTAAATGTGGCACATACATCCGGTGGAAGAATCTTATGTGGAGTGGAATTTGATACTTCCTTATCCGATTATGCATCCAAGAGAAAAGACCGTGTATCTGTGGTTTGTGCCTGTGTGTTAATGGTTATGGTATGTCTTTTTATTATGCTGATGCGTGCAGAGAGTATCATTTATTTTAAATACAATAAGTGGTTGTATCTCTACAGTATTATGACGGCCGCTTTTTTGCTGAGTCGCTATTTATTCGGAGGCCTCTACAAGCCGGTTCCAATTAACAAGGATTATACCCCGGGTGTGACGATTATCATTCCCTGCTTTAATGAGGAGGAGTGGATTGACCGTACCATTAAGAGCTGTATCAATCAGGATTATCCTATTGACAAGCTGGAGATCCTGGTGGTTGATGATTGCTCCAATGATCATTCTGTACAAAAGATTCAGGAGACCATAAAAGAGCTTTGCAAAGAGGATAAGCAGTTTGACGTAGCGAATCGTCTTCATTATGTGGTACAGGAGCATAATGCTGGTAAGCGCGAGGCGCTGTGTAAGGGTGCAGTTTTAGCAAAGCATGACCTTGTTGTATTTGTGGATTCGGATAGCTTCTTAGATCCGTTTGCTATTCGCAATCTGGTACAGCCATTTCAGGATCCTAAAATGGGCGGTGTTTCCGGAAGAACCGATGTTGCGAATACGTTTACCAACGGTCTGACCAAGATGCAGGCGGTTCGGTATTATATCTCTTTTCGCATTATGAAGGCGGCAGAAGCATATTTTGATGGTGTGACCTGCTTGTCGGGTCCTCTTGCCTGCTACCGTAAAAAGATCATTATTGATAATATGGAGGCTTGGCTCAATCAGAAGTTCCTTGGTCAGAAGGCGACCTTTGGAGATGATCGCTCTATGACGAATTTTGTCCTAAAGCATCATCGAACAAGCTATCAGGACACCGCGATTTGCTCTACGATCGTACCGAACAAGTATCAGGTATTTTTGAAACAGCAGATGAGATGGAAGCGTTCGTGGCTTCGTGAAAGTATTGTTGCCGGAAAGTTCATCTGGAAAAAAGAACCGTTTATGTCCTTATTCTTTTACATGGGTGTTTTAGTTCCGATTGCAGCACCGGTGGTTGTTTTGTATAACCTGTTTTACGTACCGATTACGCAGCAGGTATTTCCTAAGACGTTTGTAATAGGGCTTTTGCTGATGTCCTTTTTAATGAGTGCGGCTCAGCTTTTATTCCGCAAGAGCAGTACCTGGCTATATGGAATGTTTTTTGGTATTTACTATGAAGCAGTTCTTTTATGGCAGATGCCGGTTGCCTGGTTCACGTTTTGGAAGTCGACCTGGGGGACTCGTCTGACTCCCGAGGATATTCGCGAGCAGAAAAAGAAGGGCATTTACAAAGAGGATTCCGGGAATGCGGTCACAGCGCTCGTTCCGGTTGCGGTTCTTAAGCTGGGACGTCTGGCAGATGAGAGGATTGCTGCTATCATGGAGGGACATATTCCAGAGGCGGTTATGGAGAAGAAGCCAGTCTCTATCAATAAGCCGATTGCGTTCCGAAAGGAGGGCAAATTGCATGCTTAGGAGAAATGTGCATGAAAAGGATAAGCATACAGAGAATATGCTTGAAGGAGGCGTGCCAAAGGAGGTTAAGCGCAAGAATGTGATCAAGGTAGTCCGCAGCATTCTTGAGGGAGTTGTTCTGCTTGCAATTGTAATTCTTTTGATTAAGACCTTTGTTACGTATCGAAGATATGTGCCTTACCAGGAGCAGCCACAGGTAAAGGTGGGCGATAAGGATAATGGCTTTATTGCCATTGCATATACCGGAGTTGGCAGAAATGAGACGGATTCTCTGATTAGTACGGAACGATTAAATAAACATTTGGATGCGTTAAAAGCGTCCGGGTATGTGACGATTACACAAAAGGATATTGTTGACTACTATCAGAATGGAAAGAAGCTGCCCGATAAGTCACTTTTTCTCGTATTTGAGGATGGCCGAAAGGATACTGCCATCTTTGCTGAGAAGATTATGGAAGAAGAGAATTACTTGGGAACCATGATGACCTATGCCAATAAGATTGCTACCAAGGATTCCAAGTTTCTGATGCCAAAGGACTTGAAAAATTTAAAGGATTCTACTTTCTGGGAGCTGGGAACGAATGGTTATCGTTTTTGCTATATAAATGAACAGAATAAATATCGTACGCATTATTTAATGGATTATGTACGCGATGATTTTGGTATTCCGCAGGAAAGCTATCTGGAAATGAATGAGAGAATCGTGTATGATTATAAAAAGATGAATGAGATCTATACCAAGGGAGTAGGTTCCGTGCCGCAAATGTATTCGTTGATGCATTCCAATACGGGACAGTTTGGCGAGAATGAGAATGTCAGTCGGATTAATCAGGAACAGATTGTTTCGATGTTTTCTCTGAATTTTAATCGTCTTGGTTACAGTCAGAATACGCGTGAGAATTCTATTTACGATCTTACGAGGATTCAGTCACAGCCGGATTGGCCGGCAAATCATCTTTTGATGAAGATTAGTCACGATACCGGGGATTCTCAGACATGGACAGACGGAGATCCTGAGAAAAAGGCATTGTGGGAAGACAAACGAGGAAGGTCGGAGTTTACGGATCAGGATGTTATTTTAACGACGGGAGAATCGGGAGAAAGTAATGTATTCTTTAAGCAGGAGGAGCTGCCCGAAGACCTGATGATTGAGGCAGACTTTGCCGGAGACCGGAAAACAGGCAGCCAGTATATCTGGTTGCGTGCCGATCAGAAGTTCAAGAATAGTATAGAAGTCGGAATTGAAGACAATAAACTTATTGTACGAGAGAGAGAGAAACGTGTTCTGACAGAGCTTTTTTCAAAGGATTTGGATAATAGTGAGGCTTGTTCGGTACGCATTTCACTTATTGGGAATAAATTAAATGTATACGTAGACGAAGAACTGCTGGCAAAAGATGTCGAGGTATCCATAAGTGAAAAGGGAACGGTTGTGCTTCAGGCTATCCGTGGAGATGTGGATATCTACGATGGAGTTTTCCGCAATCTGGTTATTGGAGAAAATGGTGGTTCGAAGATGGGAAGCATTATTTATGAAGGAAGACTCGGCGGATTGGAAGAGGTTAGAAATCATTTGGTTCTGATGGGTGAGGCAATTATCAATTGGTTTATCCAGACATTCTAAAAGGGGGAGACCCGGAACGGAGAGGATAGGATAATGATACGTAAAAATAGGGGTATTTTAGCAATCATGCTTGCCTGCTGCATGTTAGTGGGATGTGCGTCTGGCAGTGCAGTCCAGGAAAGTACAGCACAGATGGAAGAGACTTCTGTAGATTCACAGAGTGCAGTAATGGAGGAGGACTCATCCGACATAGAAGTGGAAACAGTCGATGGAGTTTCATCCGATGTGGCAGCAGGAGAGGAAGAAGTACAGACAACAGAGAATTCGACAGAAGAGGATTCCACTTCCGATAACGAAGAGACCGGAGATAATACCAAGACGCCACCGGTATCCGGCAAGCTGACGGTATGGAATGCTTATTGGGATATGGGTACTGTACCGGCAGAGATGGCAGCAATGTCTGGAGATATAGCAAATGTATGTTTTTTCTCTGCTTATTTTGATCCGAACAGTCAGGTCTTTCTTCCTGATGAGACGGCTCTTTATGCAGCTCAGAATCTTCCTTCCTTTTATCAAAAGGGATATCATAACTACATGACAGTCGTAAATGATCAGCGTCTTGCTGACGGTTCTTCACTGCTAAAGGATACAAAGCTTTTATATCGTGTTATGGAGACACCACAGAGTCGTGCACAGTATATCGCTTCCATTGTAAAGCTTGCCAAGGATCATTCTTTTGATGGAATTGAACTGGACTTTGAGAATATTAAGAAGGATATGACACTTTGGAGCTATTATATTTCGTTTATTTCGGAGATGAAACAGGCAGCAGATAAGGAGGGTATGAGACTTCGTGTATTACTTGAGCCCAATATGCCATTAGATCAGATTAGCTGGGTCAATGGACCTACTTATGTTATGATGTGCTACAACTTATATGGCTATCATAGCGGACCTGGACCAAAATGTGATAACACCTTTCTGGCAGGACTGGTGGACAGAATGTCTGCATTACCGGGAAATAAAGAATTTGCGCTGGCGACTGGCGGCTTTGTATGGACGAATGGAGCCAGTCCTAAGGCTTTGAATGAAATGGAAGCGGTTGCGCTTGCCGGGGCACATGGAGTGCAGGCGACACGTGATGCTGCCAGCGGAGACATGGTATTCAAATATACTGAGAATGGAAGCAGCTGTGAGGCTTGGTATGCTGACAAAACCACGCTGAACCAATATCGTGCGTATATCCGAAGCCGTGGAGATTACGGAGTAGCAATCTGGAGACTCGGAGGCAATATCGTCCCATAATGCACATGGGGGACGGGGCTTTTTTCCCATTTTTTTTGCACATGGGGGACGGGGCTTTTGTCCCATTTTCCAATAAGCGGTTGAGCAGAGTATGGGAGATACAGCAATTACAATATGTCAAACAATAAATACACAGAGAGATATTTTTCTTCTGTGTATTTTTTTGCCCATTTACCTAGGGATTAGTAGATTAAAGAATGCAATTCCTGCCAGCGTGTGAAAAGTGTAGATATAAATAAACAGAGTTATTGACAAATTAGTACGAGCATGGTACTATTTATTTCCATAGTACGAGTGTCGTACTAAATACGCGAAAAGAGAATCGTAAAATGAATTTCATAAAAAAAGTGGGAAAAATTGTATTGTGGATATTTATTATCGTATTTATTCTGCTGGTGGTACGCTTTGTAAGCATGCAATATCGTATGGCTATGGCACAAAGGAAAAATGCAATCAGCAAGATTGTGACCTATCAATTAGATGGCAAAGAGCAGACGGTGCTAATCGAAGGCAAGGAAGAAGACCTGCCGCTTCTTGTACTGCTTCATGGAGGTCCCTGTTTCTCCACACCATTTAACGAAGGTTGCAGAGGTCTTTTTCCAGAACTGACGAATCAATACTTGACTGTTTACTGGGATCAGTTCGGCTGCGGACGAAATAGAGAGACATTTGCTGACGGGCAACATTTGCCATCTGACATTTCCATTGAAAACTATGTTCAGATGACAAAGGATCTACTGACAAATTTAAGAAAAGAGTATCCCAACCGAAAAGTTTATTTGTTTGGTTTATCCTGGGGAAGCGTCCTCACTGCAAAGATTGCAGACCAATATCCGGAACTTGTCGATCAGGTTCTTGTCTATGGTCAGGTCAGGGGTCGTATGTTTCAAACAGATGACGTCATTGATGAAGTTATGAATTACTGTACAGATATCAAGGAAAAGGAGTTTCTGCTGCAGTGTGAGGAAAAAGCAGTGTTGACCGACGAGGAGGTTTTTCGTATCGAATCGGATATCTCAAAATATACGGATGGCTTTATCTATTTTGGAAGAACGGGAAAGAAACAAAGTTACTCCCGTTTGGTAAGTATCGTGTTTCAGTATTTCTTAAGTCCTGATTATACGATGCGAGATGCAATCGGAAGCTTAACAGACAGTTCTGCGGCAAAAGAAGTTGCGATAGAAATGATTCATTCTGACCTGACGGACAACCTGAGAAATGTAAAGGTGCCATACAAAATCCTTCAGGGAGAAAGAGATTTGCAGACCTCCAGATATCAGATTGAGGAATTCCTTGAGCAAAACGACAATCCAAATATTACTTATGAAATCATACCGGATTGTGGTCACATCCCCACAACACAGTGTTTCTCTGCTATAATGGAAGAAATAAAAGCCATGAATGATTGAGGGAGAAGGTAAGCAGATGAACAGAGAGAAACAAATCTTTCAAGCATATAATACTTATATGCATACCGTATTACAGATTATTGAGAAAATGCAGAATAGTGGAGAGTTTCGTCTTGTTACAGCATTGTCTCATTCTGCACTTTCTGTTTTGATGTGTATTCCAAAAGAAGAAAGCAGGAACTATAAAGATATTACGGAGGCACTGCATATACCAAAGAGTACGCTGACCGGAATTGCAAGACAACTCGAGAACCAAGGGTATATCAAGCAGAAAATAAATGAACAGGATAGACGCAGACGTGATCTGTATCTTACAGAAAAGGGTATCGCGGCACAAAAGGAACATGATTTATGTGAAGAAAAGGTTTACATCCTATTAACAGGAAAACTCAGTCTGGATGAGAAAGAATTACTATTGAAACTTATGAGTAAAAGCCTGTAGAGAGTGCATGTTATCTAGTTAATAGATTAAATTTATCGAGGAAGAGAGAATGATTATTGAAACAAGTCGTCTGCTTTTACGTGAAATGAATAGAAACGATTATGACGCTTTGTATGCCGTACTGGCTGATTCGGATATTATGAAACACTATCCATATTCTTTTGACGAGAAAAGGGTTTATGGATGGATTGACAGCAATATGGAAAGATACAGAATATTTGGATTTGGATTATGGGCAGTCTGCTTAAAAGAATCAGGAGAAATGATTGGTGATTGTGGTCTTACGATGCAGAATATAGGTGGAGTAATAAAACCTGAAATCGGATATCATATTCGTGGTGATAAGCAAAGAAAGGGGTATGCGAAGGAGGCGGCATCAGCTGTTAGGGATTGGACATTTTATAATACACCTTTTTGTGAAATCTACTCTTATATGAAATATACGAATGAACCGTCTGCTAAATCAGCAATGTCATGGGGATGTCATCAAGTTGATGAATTTGAGGATGAAGTTAATGAGGTTACAAAGGTATTTATGATAACAAGAGATGAGTGGCAGGAATTGCTGAAGAAATGAAATCGGGAAAAACCAGATTCTATTTACAGCTCAAAGCGCATGGATGTATATTTTGATACGGTCGGTTTGAAACCGGCTTTCAAATATACCCCTTTTCCCATATCTGTGGCCTCCAGCTTAACTGCACTTAGTTCCATAGCTTTTGCTTCCTTAAGCATCATTTTTATCAGCGTTTCTGCGATACCCTGCCTTCTGTACTCCGAATCAGTGAATACATTTAATACTTCGCCCATTTTGGAACGGATATTATGGGGATTAGCGGGCTTTTCTGTTACATTTAACAAAACAATTGAAATTATTCTACTATTATCACATGCAATGTAAGCAAATAAATCCTTATTTAAATGCTTTTCAAAACACTCCGGTAGAGAGCTCTGTATTTGGTTCATGATATTCTCTTCAATCTCTCCATAATCAGCCTCAAGATAAGCCATTCTCACGCGTACTAATTCCTTAATATCCTCTAGAGTACCTTTTCTAATTTCAATCACTTCAGTCACCGTCCTTACTTAGAACTTCATTTTATCACAAAAGACGTGATAAGTTTACAAAATAATAAGCCGACAGATCACAGAGCAAACCGTATAGGTTGCTAACTAACAGAATATACTTCTCTTTTCACTTTTGATGGGGTGTTTGTTGTGTTTTAATCGGCTGGGCGTAGCAAGGGGGAGGCAGGTGTCCCTATAAAAGTGGGACAAAAGCCCCGTCCCCAATTCCCATTTACAGCGATCGCCGCAGATAGTCTGCAGTGATCGTTTTTGCGTTATCGACCATTTCCTGAGGAGTGCCGGTGAAGACAACTTCTCCACCCATACGACCGCCGTCGGGTCCGATATCGATGATGTAATCGGCGTGCTTCATGACATCGATGTTGTGCTCGATGATGATAACGGTATTTCCTTTTGCGATGAGACGCTCAAAAAGTTCCATCAGCTTCTCGACATCAGAAGCGTGTAGTCCTGTGGTTGGCTCATCAAACAGATAGATGTTACCCTTTTGATGAAGCAGCTTTGCAAGCTTCAGACGCTGACGTTCGCCGCCGGATAAAGTAGAAGCAGCTTGTCCAAGAGAAAGGTAAGACAATCCTACATCATTCAGTGCTTTCAGACAACGGTGAATCTTTCCGTCCGGGAAGAAGTCGAGGGCCTCGTCGACAGACATCTTTAGTACATCCACGATTGTTTTGTCATGATACTTATAAGAAAGAGATTCATCGCTGAATCTTGTTCCGTTACAGCTCTCACAGACAGTTACAACAGGATCCATGAATACGAGCTCTGTTACGATGACACCTTTACCGGAGCAAACCGGACAAGCTCCTTTGGAGTTAAATGAAAACAAGGATGCGTCAACGTTATTCTCGGCTGCGAAGAGTTTTCGAATATCATCAAAGAAACCGAGGAAGGTTGCTGGCATGGAGCGATTTGTTGCTGTAATCGGCGATTGATCGATCAGAGCAACACGGTCGCTGTATTCTGAGGAGAAGACCCCGTTAAAAAGAGAAGATTTTCCGGAGCCTGCGACTCCCGTCACAACGGTCATGATACCGAGCGGTACATCGACATCCACGTGTTTTAGGTTGTGTAGATTCGCATCTCGTATCGGAAGAAACTCTTTTGGAACACGTGGTTTTGCTTTGATGGGAACCTGTTCCCTCATTGCATTCCCCGTTAGTGTTCCAGATACCAGAAGCTGCTCAAAGGAACCTTGGAATAGAATCGTGCCACCGTGTTTTCCTGCGAGAGGTCCCACATCTACGATTTCATCAGCTATACTTATGACATCTTTGTCATGTTCTACGACCAGTACGGTATTTCCTTTATCACGAAGTGACTTCAAAAGCTTTGTCATACGGTGGACATCGCGAGGGTGCATACCGGTACTCGGTTCATCAAATATGTAGGTCATACCAGTCAGAGAGCTTGCCATGTAACGAACGAGCTTCAGACGTTGAGCTTCTCCGCCGGACAGACTGGAGGATTCACGATTCAGATGCAGGTAAGGCAGACCAATCTCAATCATACGCGTGAGTGTTGCCACTAATGTTGATACAAGAGTCTCAGCACGTTTATCCGTAATCTCCTTGAGGACATCACGCAGGGCGGTAAATTCCATTTCACACATATCCGTAATGGAGTAACCGTTAATCTTACAATTCAATGCTTCCTGTGAGAGACGCTTTCCTCCACAGACGGGACAGGTAGTCTGTTTTACGAGGCGAGAACTTTTTTCCTGCTGATGAATGCTCATATTGGACAGGTCTCTTTTTACGTATAGTCTTGTGTATTGACGATACAGACCTTCCACGTGCTTAT